>PLTF01000098.1 GCA_003164335.1 Fibrobacterota bacterium | reverse complement strand
GGTTCCCCCTTCCGCTGGAAGGGGTGTGGCTGAAGACGCGCTTTGGCGGCTTCAGCCCAGGGGGAACCGCCTAAGCGGTTCCCCCACCAGAGGCTGAAAAATTAAGACCAAACCTTGCATCTCCTCCTCCCCTGATAATATTTTCTAACATCTGACCTTTCTGGTAAAATAGTCAGAAAATCAAATTTCGCTCTTTTTCACTAATAATTATTAAAGCTTGGATATGAACTCTTAATTATTGGATAATCACCCTGATCTTAAATTGCAATAAATCACTTAAGGTGACCTCTAAAAATACCGTTCATGGTTCGACAGGCTCACCACGAACGGCCTTTTTCTTCAATTTTAAAGGATTACCGTTCGTCCTAAGCTTGTCGAAGGACGAATAAAACAATTTTTAGAGGTCCCCTTAAACTAAGGTCCAATAAAAAGATAGTAATTATGACCCAACTCCCCCATCCCGATAAGCACGCCGCGATCCTCGATGTCGCGCAGAAGCTTTTTGCCCGCTTCGGGGCGGCCAAGGTAACTATGGAGGAGATCGCCGCCGACCTCGGCATGAGCAAGGCTGCTCTCTATTACTATTTTAAGACCAAAGAGGAGATCTTCCGGCAGGTGATCAGCCGGGAGCAGGATGAGTTCATCGCGATGGTCGAAACAATCATCGCGGAGCAGTGCGGAGCCGCTGAAAAGCTGATGCACTATTTTGAGCAGCATCTGACCTTCTTGAACGAGCTTCTGAATCTGAAAATCATCAGTATCCAGGCCACTGATCCGATCCATCCGATCATGCGTGACCTGTTCCAGGAGTTTTCGCGGCGCGAGACGGCTCTCCTCGAAAAGATCATTTCCGAAGGGAAAGTGCGCGGGGAGTTCTATGTCGACTCTTCCGAAGCCACGGCCTCCCTGCTCCGGAACCTGCTTATCGGACTCCGGTTCCGCTTCATGAAGCATTTCACCGATCGCGCGATCGGGCAGGATGACATCGCGCTATTTGCCGGGGAAACCAAACTCTTTGCAAAAATATTCTTAAAAGGAATTTCACGTTAACCGCAGGAAGTGAGCAGCATTATGAATGCACCGCAACCAAGCAATCCCGCCCCGGGCGGGCCATCGCAACTGCCGCAGGCGGCAGGACCCTCCGGATCGCCGGGCGCAACGGGCCCCGCTAACGGCAACGGCGACCAGTCCATCGACGATGTCCCGATGTTCAAGCGCAAGCGGATCCTGGTTCCGCTCCTTCTCCTCGTAGTTGCCCTGGCGGCCGGAGGGTGGTACTGGTATGTCAATAACTACTCTTCAGCATTTACCGACGACGCTTTCATCGACGCCGACAAGGTCTCCCTGAGTTCCAGGCTTCTCGGCAGGATTTCCTTTCTGAAGGTGAACGAAGGCGACACGGTGAAGGCCGGCGACACGATTGTCCGGCTCGACGACGCCGATCTGCAGGCGCAGCTTGCCAAGTCGGAGGACGCCCTGCGGTACACGATGCGGAGCCTCGAAGTCGCTGCGGTAAACTTCGACAAGGCCCAGGACGATTTCAACCGTACCTCCCAGCAGTACCAGGGCGACATCGTGCCCAAGGAGCAGTACAACCATGCATCCGAAGCCCTGCGTCTCGCCAGGGCGCAGAACGACATGGTGCAGTCGCAGATTGCCACCGCCCAGGCCGATTGCAACATCATACGGACGCAGATCGATAACTCGGTCATGATTGCCCCGTTTACCGGCGTGGTTGCCAAGCGCTGGGTCCTGCAGGGCGATGTTGTCGCGCCGGGCCAGACCATGCTCTCTATTTATGACTTCTCCCACCTCTGGGTGACCGCAAACTACGAGGAAACCAAGCTCCGGGACATTCACCTCGGATCGACGGCAACCTTCACCGTCGACGCCTACCCCGGCGTCGAACTTTCCGGCAAGGTAATCATGATGGGCAAGTCCACGGCTTCCCAGTTTTCGCTCATTCCGCCGAGCAACGCCTCAGGGAACTTCACCAAGGTGACGCAGCGGGTGCCGATCAAGATCTCCATCGAATCGACGCCGCCGCCGCGGGTCTCGCTCGTGCCCGGGCTCTCGGTCCTGGTTCAGATCAAGAACCGGTAAGCCATGCGACGCCATTTCGTCAAAGCCGTTCCTTCGCTGCACCACGAACACGATTCGTACAAGTGGTGGGTGCTCAGCAACATCATGATCAGTACGTTCATGGTGGTGCTCGATGCCACCATTGTCAATACGGCGCTGCCGAAGATCATGGCCTCCTTCGGCATTTCCGTCGATATTGCGCAGTGGATCCTCACCGCCTATATGCTCGCCTTCGCGGTCATGCTGCCCTGCTCGGGCTGGTTCGCCGACCGGTTCGGGTACAAGCGCGCCTATGCCGCCGGGCTCGTCATATTTTCGCTCTTCTCACTGGGCTGCGGCATATCCTGGAATGAAAACTCGCTCATCGTCATGCGTATCGGTCAAGGCATGGGGGGCGGCTTCCTGCAGCCCCTCGGCATGGCGATCATCCTGCGCGAATTTCCTCCCGAAAAGCGCGGGCTCGCCATGGGGTTCTGGTCCATTGCGGCTGCGGCCTCGGTATCGCTCGGGCCCGTGCTCGGCGGCTACCTGTCCGACAACTTCAACTGGCACCTCATCTTCACCATCAACGTGCCGGTCGGCGCACTGTGCTTCGTCGCCACCTGGATCATCCAGCGCGAGTACCGGCGGCAGAAGACCAAACCGTTCGACTTCCTCGGCTTCTTCTCGATGGCGATGTTCCTGAGCTTCCTGATCATCGCCCTTGCAAGCGGCAATTCGGAGTGGAACACGGGCGGCTGGACCTCAAACTTCCTCATGCTCTGCTACGCCCTGTCGGCCATCGGGCTCGTCGTGTTCCTCATCACCGAGCTCAACATCGATAACCCACTTGTCAATTTACGGCTCCTGGGGCACTACAACTTCGGGCTCTCCAACCTCGTCATGTTCATCTTCGGCATCGGCATGTTCGGCAGCGTCTTCCTGATCCCGCTCTACCTCCAGAATATCATGGGCTACACCGCCCTCCAGTCCGGGATGGTGCTCCTGCCGGTCGGGATCATCCAAGCCGTCTGCGGACCCATCGGGGGTTATTTCTCTGATAAAGTCAACCCGAAAATTCCCATAATTTTAGGGATTATACTTTTTTCGATCAGTTTCTACCTGAATACGCAGCTCACCATCTACTCCGAACACGCGCAGATCATGATGCCCATGTACCTGCGGGGCGTCGCCATGGGCATTCTCTTTTCATCGCTCTCCGCGGTCTCGGTGGCCGAAATCCGGCGATCCGACATGGCGCAGGCGTCGGGTCTCATCAATGTCATCCGTCAGGTTGGCGGCAGCTTCGGCGTGGCGATCCTGCAGACACTCCTCACCCAGCGGATCATTTTCCATACGGCATCGTCCGGTGCGGCGATCAACCGGACCTCTCCCCTCTTTGCGCAGTCGCTCCAGCTCCTGCGGTTTCATGCTATTCACGATATCGGGTCGCCGGCCCAGACGGCCGCGGCGCAGTCCAATATGCTTTTTTCGAGCCATTTTACTCAGCAGATGTTCGCGTGGGGGATCAACGACGATTTCCTTTTCGCCTGCATATGCACGGCCGTGTGCATATTCCCTATTTTAATCCTGAAAACTCATAAGCAAAGGCAGACCCAATGATGCAGTGCTCGTTTTCGTCGTCCCGGCTTTGCCGGAGCGCGGTTTGTTTATTAGCAGTCGTTCTCGGGTTTGCCGGCGCAGCATGCCCGCAGGGATCCGATTCCCTGACCGCACAGCAGGCAGTACGGATGGTGCTCGCCCGGAACCCCTCCATCATGCAGGCGAAGGCGACGCTCGCCTCTTCGCGCGCGCAAACGCAGACGCTCATGAGCTCCTGGTACCCGCGGCTCGATGCAACCGGATCGGTTGGATATATTTATCCGGACAAGGCACTTTCACTGGCAGCAGGATCGCCGGGATTTTATTTCGCTCCGGAGTTTCCCATCGATGCGCATCTCGGCGTCTCCTATACCGTCTTCGATTTTGGAAAACGGTCAAACGCCCTTGCATCCTCCCAGATGGCGGAGACCTCGGGCGTGAGCCAGCTTGCGAACCTGCAACTCATGCTCGGTTACCAGGTTGTCCAGCTTTTTCACATTGCAATACTGCAGAAAAAAAGCGTCGACGTCAAAAACGACGAAATTGCCGACCGCGAGCGCCACGTCGCGGTGGTCAAGAAGAAGATCGAAACAGGCAGCGCCACCGAATTCGATGCGCTCCAGGCCGAAGAGCTCCTCGCCGCGGCAAAGAGTTCGCGGATCGATATGCTCAACAGCCTTGCCAAGCTGCAGGCGCAGTTACACGAGCTCCTCGGCTTTCCGCAGGATCGGCAGATTTTCTTCAGCGAAAGCAAGGCTCCGACCCTGAGCGGCCTGAACGGAGATTCCCTCATTGTCTGCGCCCTGAAAGAGCGAAGCGACTATGCCGCCGCAAAAACCGCCAAAGAAGCAGCCCGGCTTCAGATTCAGAAGGCAAAGCTGGAAAACATGCCTTCGCTCGACGTTCGGGCAACGGCAGGCTATAAAAACGGCCTTTTTACAAGCTTGTACAGCGTCGACAGCGTGCAGTTCAACTGGGAAGCGGGTGTTGCCCTGACCGTCCCGATCTACGACGGCAACCGCGCTAAGTATCACCGGGTCGCGGCCGAAGCGGATGTCGATGCCGCAGATGCCGGGATAGGCAACCTGGCCGAGCGGATCCGCATCCAGGTGTTGCAGGCGAAATCGGACGTCGAGGCTGCGTATGCAAAACTCGATCTCTCGCAGGTCCAGGTGGATCTCGCCGAACGCGCGCTCAAGATGGCACATATCAAGTACGACGCGGGCGTGATCACGAATATCGATGTCCTCGATGCGGAGAGGGACTTCGCAAACGCGAAACTCGCCTATGTCAGCGGCCAGTACCAGTACCTGCTGAACTGCTATGCGCTGGACCAGGCAACGGGAGCGGTTTATGTTGGGATGCGGTAATATGTGGAAGTATTATTCCAGATCATAGGATAGGCTTTTTGGGTGGGGAAACCGAGCTATAATCAAATGCCTTTGGTGGGGGAACCATTTAAAAATGGTTCCCCCTGGCCAAAGCCTCCGCGCCCGCAAAGCCGGGCTGCGGGGTCTTTGGCACACCCCTTCCTGCGGAAGTGTGCGGCGATGCTTGCCTGCGGCAAGCGCCCGCCCACTCCCGCAACGCTCACATTAGGTAGAAAGAACATATTCAGAAAAATCAAAACCGTTTATGCATTAAATCATAAATTTTAAAATCTTTTCCGCCTATACGCTTATACCCATCTCCACATATACTCTTCTGTTTTCAAGCACTTTTCGCAGAGGCTTGTGGGTCCCCGCCGCAGGGGGCCTATTATGAAGCACTCCCACCTCGTGCNNGCCATCCAAAAGAATTTGAATTTTCGAAAAATCTACCTGAGTAGTAACGCCCATTGTTTGTATCGTCGCCATGGCTCCGCCAAAAATCGTAATCAAAATATTATAAGCTTATTCAAGATAAATTATGAAAATGCCTTATTTTATTGGTTTTTTAATGTAATATCGTAATCATCTATAATCGATTTTATTGATCCCCGCCGCCTTTGATGCTATATTATTTGCAGAATGCGTCTCACGTGCATCTCTCAACCNNGGAGTATCATGGGAAAGAAGCTTTTAAAGGCAGCCGTTATCGGTTCGATGCTCAGTATCGCAATGGTCCTTATGCCGGGATGTTCCAAGACGACCACCGCCTCGTCGGACAATGGAAACTCTTCGGGACAGCTTGCCGCCGATGAAGTTTCCAACATGGGTGCCGATGAAGCAGCCGTCGTGGGCAACCAGGGCGGAGTCGGAAAAATCTTTGCTGCCGCTGCGGCTGCTGGATCGGTCTTCACCGATTCAATCAGCTATGCGGTTCACCCGTACCAGTACATTTCCCCTAACTGGATCCGAACTGCGACGCTCACCACCGCTGCCGGATATGTGCGCACCCGCGTCGACACGATCACTTTTTTTAACGCCGCCGGAGTGCCGGTAGAGTACCCCCGGCTGGATTCCTTTACCACGC
>PLTF01000042.1 GCA_003164335.1 Fibrobacterota bacterium | reverse complement strand
TACACCGTTGGCAGGGGGCTTACCGACAAGGGGTATGTGCGCTATAACGGGCGCAACCTTGCAAACTGGTATCCCACGGGCACGCAAACAACCGCAAAGGAAAAAATCGCGGCCCGGAATGCCCGTTATGACTACCTCTACTCACCTGCGGAAATGGCAGAGCTTCTCAAGGGACAACTGGAATTAATGACTAAAACGAGCGTGCTTGCATTAGCGTTCAACAACCATTTCCGGATCAAGGCAATCGTAAATGCGATTGAAAATCTGAGGTTGCTTGCCGGGGAGCCCCACCGGGCTGATGTGCGCATCGGCAGCCGAGGTGCTCAAGGAGATGAAATGACGCAAAGAAATTTATGAGGTACTGAATGCTGTCGCGAGCGCCTTTTGTGCGAAAACACTACATAATATTCTATTATTTCCGCACTTGGTCGATAATGCCAAGTTTTGTGAGGTCCGGAATAACATTGTTAATGATATCCTTCTGCAGAGCCGTCTGGGATGAAGGATCGATAGTTCTACTCTCAGCGCTCCAAATCATTTGACCGCCCTCCTTGGTTGTAGACACGCTGATTTCTTGAATGGCAATCCGCTGGGTATCGATATATCCCGGATGTTCAACCTCATGATAAAAGGTGCGGTATTCTTTCGAAAAAGGGCTGTAGCGTACTTCCTGCTCAGTCGTTTGATATCCTGGAACATACGTGGCATTTTTGATTGTTGGAAGCCTTCTATCCACTAAAATTCCGTCGAATTTATTTGATTGGATTGCTATCATAATTTGATCAGTGTCCGGCAGGGCATCAGGGAATAATCGATATGATGGTGTTGCCGTTACCCCATGTAGTACGAGTGCACTAACAAACGCATCTTCCCACATGCGACGGTTACGCGCGTTGTTTCTAATGGAGACTACAAGCATGTTGGTAAGCTTTTGGTTTTGAATAGACGGATCATGCCATACATCGACAAGAGTAGTGGATGCACATCCGAATAGTAGGATCATTGAACAGCATAACACACATGCGCATACGACTTGCCGAAACAGATTCATTGATATCTCCTATGCAATTAAAATATAAATGCCGTTCCACCCTGATGACGCTTTAATTGTTCTGGCCGCAAACCTGAATCCTTATCAATTAATATAGTAAATAGCGAGGCTGATAGTCATTAGTTTCCTTGCCGCGAAGCCGGGGCCATCGGGCATAAAAGCGCATTGCTTCCGAACTCCTCGAAAAAATGGGTTTGAAGCTCCCCGAAGCAGAGCTTCGGGGACCGCGAAGCAGCCTGCCATCTTCTATAGGAGAGGAAATATTTGTAATGCGCTCGCTGTGCCTGTTCAAGTATATTGATTCTCAGCACCCCCTCACCGGTCTCCAGCAAGATGGAAATGACCAATATTCCGGAGGGAAAGCAAGGAAACCTGAGCAGGATTTCTAATTTTCAGGTCTACATGGAGAATTGCAGTTTAATTTTATGGTACTCGCGCCTATCCGGAATTTTTAAATCCAATTTTTATGGTTCGATAAAGGGGGAAACCGCAATGAATAAAACATGGGTACTATTGCTTGCAACAATCGTGGTTGCAGGGTGCGCAATGAAAACGAAACAACCGACCGCAACAGGACAACTGAGCATCCTTAACGGTCCGACCACGGTAGCGTCGGCAACCGGGCTGTCCAAGAAAATCGGCGCTCTCGCTTCTACGGGCGGGGATTATCGGCTGTCACCATCAAAAATGACGATCACCATTACCGGTGTCGGTTTTTTTCCGGTGGGAGGAAACCCCGGGAATGCCGCCATCAGCGCGGTATCCGGGTGTACTGCAACGTATGACCGATCAAAGGGTTCGCTCGCCACGCTGAATGCGAGCGGCATTACGGTGCAAACCGGAACCTTCGGCGGTGTGGTAATCCGTTACAGTAACACCTATGCCGTTGTCATAAACGATACGGCATCGGGAATTTATTCGGATCCGACCTCACCGGGCAAACTGGTCGCGACACAGCCGTCCGGTGGCGCCCAACCCATCCAGGTGACCGACCAGAACGCCGGCTCGGAAGACGGCCAATCTTTCATCTGCTTCGCCTCTCCCGTCACGATCGGCATAGACTCGATCCCCCAGGTCTATGTCGTTTTCGATCCGACGCACTGGCTCATGACCACTTACTCCAACGGCTCGTTCTCGACGCCCCGCATGTCCGGCAACCCACCGATCAGCCCCTCGATCAGCAAATTCGGGAAAGCCGCTTTTTACAGCAATATAGGGACGGCAATGGCTTACCCATGGGGAGTGGGCGCCGGAGGGAACGTGAGCCTGCTCTTTCTCTATAGCGATACGGCGACCCCCGTTTCCGTGACCTGGCAGGACCAGGCCGTTTGTTCGAGCAGCAGTGATATGAACTGGGTGGTGACTTTCAACGGAAATGGAACATCTTTCGGAACCTATGGGATGCTCGGGCTCGATGCCAACCACACGCTCGCATGGGCTTCGCCGGGTGGGGTGTCCGCCGACCGGGCGTCGATTACCGGGTACAACGGCGTCTTCAGGATGCCGGAAATTTCAACCGTCGGACAAACGACGGTTCTGAGCTATTTGTGCACCTCCACTATCCCGCAACCGGTCTCAGGCCCGAACTATTCGAGCGGGGCGCCCGATTTCGTACCGGCAGGCACCCTGACTTTGACGCTGCTCGAAGACTGAGATGCTGTTTTCGATGACGCCAGGTTTTTTGGGAGTTCCGATGAGGAAACCGATAGGGGCGACCGGCGGGTCGCCCGAGTCTGAACGGTGATTCGTTTGATTTAGGTGATTTGATATCAGAGAGTCGCTTCTTCCAATGGTAATACGTCCAGAAGAAACCCCGTGCCGGCGGCAAAATCTATCAAGCGGAACTTCCGTGCTTCGTTCCCGCTGCTTCATGATCCGAGTGTACTTCGTTCGAAGAAATGCCTGACGTCCTTCCACCTTGTTCCTCCCGCGTTTTACGATAGGTAATATCGTTCACGCGAAGAGGCCGCGAAAGACACCGTTGGCAGGGGGCTTACGCATTCCCGGTAACCGTAAGGAGGTCCTTATGGCCCTTATCCTTGACACACAGCACACAGTAACCAGAATCCTCACTATGGAACGTAACTCGTTCGACGGCCCCTGATAGCTGCTCCTGAGTGCCTGAATCGCTGTTTCGTACTTCGGGAGGGTTATTCAGCATTGAAGGGGAACAGCTCCTTCAGGCTTGACATAAATTCTTTAAGTTGAAAATCAGCCTGATAGTAAGGGCTCTCCTGCATGCGGATTATTCCTAAACCATCGGGAGCTGAAAAGTATTTCGAGACAAGCTGACCCGCCTCTATAACAAATGGGTGTTCAGCATGTTTATCGCGCATATAGAGACCACGTGCCCATTCTTCTTCAATCGTTGTAGATAAAATGGTGTAAATATCCAAGGCATGATAACGACCATATTCTTTGTTTGAATCCGAAAGGCGGTCTCTGAATGCAAAAAGTCTCATCATTGCATAAGTGAAGGGATGAGGAAGCGAAATCTCTGCATGATAGGCTTTGCCAGTGCTTAGATTCCCTTCCAACTTCAGAGGCAAAAGGCCCTCCTCTAAAGTTGGAGCTTCATCTACTGGGTGTGCATGAAGACCCACTGAAGGATTTGGGCGGGCCCGGCGGTTATCGGTTTTTACCGGTGTTCCTTTAAAAGAGCTTTGCGGGCCGGATAAAATGTCTATTTTAACGCTTCCTACCCCTTCTTTAACAAATTGGTAATTCTCCGCTCCGGGAATAACATGATATTCTAGCTTTTTTATCGCATCTGCAAGCGGCTTCAGCTTAGCTGATGTAATAAGCAGTTCCGGTCTCAAAAACAAGTCAAGGTCATTAGTGGACCTTGGCTCCGGCCAAGGCCGCAAGAGCGTCCGTGCACCTATCCAGCGCACATATTCGGTCTTGAGATAGATCCCAAACCCTCCGCCCATTATAAGCTTTATATCAGTCCCCTCTATTTGATGAAGGATGTCGAGCAATGCGCTGCGGAGGTCAGTCATTGAAGTCATTCAGAATTCCCTTTGAGTTCTCCAAGAAGAAACGATTTTACCTGATCCGCAGTTTCCTGGTCTCGCTTGTCGCCACCCATGAGCTCAAGATAGGCTTGGACAGGAGATGCCCACCAGAAATTTTCATCCTGCCGGGCATCAAAATAAACAGTTTCATCCGCAGTTTCAATCAGTTCAAGATCAGGGAAGCGATTGGTCCGGCTTCCCGGAAGCCGTTCCAGAATAGGCTCAATGCTTGGACAATATACCGATACCAAATTCCCTTGCTGCATCACTGCATATTGCGTAACCGATGATGTTCCCGTGGCCATTACCGGCACACCCGATTCTCGCGAAATTCTTCCTATAAGATTGCTGATTGTGTCGTTCCCACCAATAATCTTGAGCCGTACCCTTTCGGTAATTTTGGGTGGGACATAATTGGCTGTTAGTTTTTCCAATAGTTTATCAGACTGAATTAGGCGAATCACGCCATCGCGTTGGACGATTAAATCATCTTCAAGTGTTTTCAGGGATTTTGATACCGTTGGGAGACTCATTGGAGGTATATTGCTTCGGTTCACAAGCATGTTTCGCCGGTTTATCTCTGCACAAATTTCCTGAACGCTGCCATAGTACGAAAGTGATAAGAACACTCGTCCCACCATCGAACTGTTTTTCCGATAGATGTTTTTAATCGGGGCGGAACTGGAAAACCGAGTTTGGCGACCACTGCGAAATATTGCAAATACTTCCGGTGCTATCACCACACCGTTTCCGCAGAGGTCGATGCCGCTTATTCCCTTCATTTCCAGCTCCTGTAATTTTTCCTCACTAAGAAAGGGCAGGAACAGCATGGGTCGATAATTTTCCGGTAATACTGTTGTTTCCAACATACTCATACTCGCCTGGAAAACTTTTGGTGTAGACAGTGCTTTGCACTCCACAACGAACCTGGCTTTGTTTTTCCCCCATGATGCTTCAATGAGCGCATCGATTGTGCGACCACCCTTACCTTTCGACTGATTTTCCAGACATCGCAACGATAAAGGTGGAAACACAACCTTGCCCGTTTTAAGCAGGTTGAGCATTTCCGCTTCAGTTGGTATTTTCTTATTATTAATCATTTTCCTGAATAAGAAAATAATAAATATCAGGAAAATATGCAAGCTTTATTTCAGGCCCCAACCCCTGAAGTTTCTTCTTTCAAAGGTAAATCGGCACGCCATAAAAAGTATTGCGGGCAATGAGAAGACGGTCGCAAGGAATTCAGAATCAAGTCCAGCACCCGATTTTTAGGAAAAATATCGGTATGATGGTTTTTGTGAAGCCTTCACAATTTCAGGGAATCGGGGGGGTATCTGGCGGTATTTCAGAGATATTGAGGATATTCGATTGAAATAAAAAAAACTTCAAAAGCGCTTAAATTTAAGCAGGAAAAGCCACTTTTCAGCCATTTTACCATGGTAGCGCTATGGGGAATCGAACCCCAGTTTGATGGCTGAGAACCGTAATACCGGAAAATCAGGCACTCAAGGCGCTACCGGCAAAATCCCTTAAAAAGCCTGATTTTATTGAGTATTTTGCACTTTTCTAAAGCTTTTTCTCGCCGGTTCCTGAGCCTCTGAAACCCTGAATTACCCCTGATTTCCCCCTGATCTTGGACACTTCTTGGACACTGTCCAAGGCATTTGTAAATAATTGGAAACCTTAAACTGGACATCATGAGTATGCACAGCGGGGGAAAAGCAGGGAATAATGGGGAAACCAAAAAAATCAGTTCGGATAGGCCAGTTGGCGGGGTGTGAGATTGCCGCGCGCCCCTTGCCTACCTTAACGCTCCCGCGCCAGTAGGCAATTCTGCCGCTTCGGGGACATGAAAGCCCGGCCTCCACGTCGCCCCATTCCCGGCCGCTCCTTGCCGGCCAGGTATGCGAATGGTTTCGCTCGGTGGGTTGCGCGAGCATCCAAAAGGCCGCGCTAATTTTCAGGCGCTCTGAAGAATTTACGGCAGCTGCGCCCTGCAGGACGGGATCCCCGAAAAAAATCGCTCCGCCGAATGCTGGATTCCGCCGGGACCCGCTCCGAAGGCGATGCGAATACCGCGCATAAGCCCCGAGAGAGCAACCACAAACCTTCACCGTAAATGGAAACGCCGCGAGAAAGAGCAATGCCGATTCATAACTTTTGAAGCTGCCTTAAGCAGCCACGCGGAAAAAAACTATGGGCTGAATCTTACCACATCGTATCGAAGCAGGGAACCCGGAACGCGATGGCGGCTTTCACTATTTTATCAACTATGTGCGGACGATTCGTCAGAATAACCGACCTGCGGGAAGCTGCAAAATTCTTCTCTGCTGCGGTTGTAGAGACAGACCAGGGACCGAGCTACAACATTGCACCCAAGCAGCCGGTAGTAGTCGTCATGGAGGAGGGAAAACGCAAGCTTGTCTCAATGCAATGGGGGCTTATCCCTTCGTGGTCAAAAGACCCGAACATCGGCTACAAGATGATCAACGCCCGAGCCGAAACCATCCTCGAAAAGCCTTCCTTCAAAGGCGCATTCAAGCATCGGCGATGCCTGATCATTGCCGACGGCTTTTATGAATGGAGGGAAGAGGGGTCGGGAAAGGTACCGGTCTATATCTTTTTGAGGGACAAGGGACCATTCGGCATGGCGGGAATCTACGAAGTCTGGAAATCGGAATCCGGCGAGGAGATTAAAACCTGCTCTATCATCACGACCGCAGCGAATGAGTTCATGAAACCCATTCATCACCGGATGCCGCTTATAATCCGCCGAGAAGATGAAGCCGTATGGCTCGATCCCAAAACAGAGGAAAGCGCGTTGCTGCAAATTCTGAAACCCTGCGATCCTTCGCTTATGGACTGCCATGATGTTTCTTCCGCCGTTAATTCGCCTTCGCACAATGCCGCGGATTGCATCGAACCGGCATAGTTTTCCAATATCCCGGCGTCCCGAATACCTCTTTCTACCCTCTATTGCTCTTTTGCCCCCATAGGTGTATATTTTGAAAACATGCTCAAATGAACAGTATATGCTCCCGTAATCTATAAGCAGGATAAGGCGGGCGGGCCACTTCGTGGCTTCAATTTTGATGATAAAAGACGCAAGGATCGAGTATTCTCATGGATTTCGTGCCCTTACACTGCCATTCAACCTTCTCATTTCATGCCGGGGTCTGCACGGTGGACGAACTGGTGACGCGCGCCAAAGCGCTTGGATTCCCGGCGCTTGCGCTCACCGATACAAACCGCATGAGCGGCCTCATCCTCTTCTACTGCGCCTGCCGCAAGGCCGGGATCAAGCCGATCCTCGGCGTCGAATTGACCGACCCTTCAAATGCAGCGGATCGGTTGGTCCTGCTTGCCAGGGATGCGCAAGGGTACGGCGACCTGTGCGAGATCATCACACACCGCCAAACGGACGACAGTTTTTCCTTTGAAAAAGAGTTCACAAAGCCATGGCCCAAGCTCGTCTTTCTCACCGCTTCGCCCCGACTTCTTACCATGCTGGCCGCAACGCCGAACGGGCAAAGCCTCTATGGGGAACTCATCAATACGTCGGATGCCACACGCACCCGGAGCCGACTGCTTGAAGAAGAGGCGGAGCGGTTGACTGTTCCGCTCATCGTGTCGAACGATTCCTACTTTCTCGACAAAAGCGACCATGAGACGCACCGGCTCCTGACGGCCATCGGTCATGTATCAACGCTTTCGCGGCTCAAGGAGGGCGAGTATGCCTCGTCCGGAGCGTTTTTACGCAGTGAGGCCGACATGGCGGGACTGTTTCCCCGGCACCTGAACGCAATCGCCGAAACCCGCTGCGTCGCCGACCTCTGCAATGTGGAGCTTGACCTCGGGAAATGGATCATGCCCTGCATCGAGGTCCCCGAGGGCTTTACGCCGGAATCGTACCTTGCCAAACTTGCGCGCGAGGGCCTCAGAGCCAATTACGGCGGAAAAGCCGCCTTCGAACAGGCGTGCCGCATCCAGGAAATGGAGCTGGACACGATTGATAAACTTGGCTACCCTTCGTATTTTCTCATTGTAAAAGACGTGCACGATTGGGCCTCGTCGCGGCTTTGCGCGGCTCCGCCCAGGGGAAACCCGCGAAGCGAGGTTCCCCCACCAATAGCATTGATAGTACTGGTTTCCCCACCTGAGCAATACCTTTTATTTATTGCAGTTTCCCTGCCCGGTCCCAGGAATAGGTTCCCGTTTTTCCTTTTGAGTCGGTGTAGTCGCCGGTAATGGTCTCCGCGTTGAAGGCTCCATCGATCTGGACCCAGTAGCCGTCTGAAAAGGTCTGGCGCATGAAAAGCTGACCCGCAGTAGGGGAGCCGTCGGGAGCAACGGACGAATCGGTGAGCGTGAAAGTCCGTTCCCGCTCACTGCCGGCGGACCTCTTGACATGCCGGTGCAGAGTGACCAGGCGGTTGCCGGTATTGTCGAGCTGAGCGGGACTTTTGATGAAAATATACCGAAGCGTATCGGAAAGGCCGGTCTGGGAGCTGTCCACGACCCTGTCGGCAAATACCGAATCGCCGGCAAAGAACAGGGAATCTGCATGCACGCCCCTGAGGCGATGAAACACCGTTCTCACGCCCGGAGTGACGATCCGCGAAGCGATGTACACCGGGTAATTTTTCGCAGAATCGGTCGCGAAGACCACCAGAATCGCTTCGCCGGTCACCTGCCTTCCCGCGGCGGTAGTATCGGTGGTCAGGACGCGGATCATGCAGGAGTCGGCGTTTTTCGGGTCGAAAATGACCGAACCACCGCCGTAGGCGAGAAAAGTAACTGACGCAACGGTATCGCCCGTCGTGCCGATCCGGCCGGTGCGGCAGGCAAGGATCCGATTGTCCGCCGAGGTCGCAAGGTCATTATCGGCGCCGCCGTCGAAGGTCAGGTCGGCGAAAACGGTTGTGCCAGAACCATCGGTGGAGGACCAGAAGAGCCTTGCCCGGTTCGGCAAGCCGTTCCTGTTGTTAAGGATGCTGTCGCCATCGGCATCCGTATAGGAATAGTGTTGGTCAAGGGCTGCGGCTGAAAAGACTTTCTCGCCCCGATAGGAGTAACTATGAAAATTCGCCGGTACCCCGGCGCGATAGGCGGCATCATAAAGGATGACGATCGTATCGCTTTCCGTAAGGGAATCGGGGATGGCGTTCGAATAAAGGACGGTGACGACCCCGAGGGTCCCGGTATCGGACAGGTTGTAGGTCAATGATTGAGAAGCGGCAACAACGGATTTTGACGTGCCCGCCACGGCAGGGAATGCCGGTACGGCAACTGGGCTGCCGCCGGACAGGCTTGGCAGCGTGTCGGCAGGCATCACCGAATCGCCCCACTGGTTTCCGCTTGCGATGTTGCTGCTGAGGGCCGCCCCCATCGTTGTCGAGTTCGGAAAATCGGTCCCGCCGCCCGCGAGCGACGTCGGCGACGAGCAGCCGAGGAAAAGCAGGGCGATGCAGAGGATAAGCCGGGCGATGATGTTCATGCAGACCCCTTTTTTCTCGATCGCGGAAAATATTGCAGATTGAGCTGCATCACGCACGATGGCTCCCCGCCGTCGCCTGCCACCATTTGCCACAGTTCATTCCGGAATTCGTCGATTTTCCGGGAGATATCCCTGCCGGTTGCGGCGCTGACACTGATCACCATAGTTGACATATGGCGGCATTCCGGCGGCAGCCGCATGAGTGCCTCGGCCGCCTGAATAATCCATTCCCGGTTAAGCTGCCGCACATGCTCCTTCAGGGTAGGCGGCGGTTCGATAAACCGCTGCGTTACCCGGTAGCGCGCATCATCGCCCCTGACCACCAGCCCCCATTCGCAGAGGTCGGTGATGCATTTTGAAAGCTGGCCCGGGGGAATCGGCGGGTAGAGGAAATTCGAAAGCTGGTCGTAGTCGCCCCGGAAATCGATTACCATGAGGGCATTGTAGACGAGCGCGTAGCGGTAGTCCTGGAAATACCGCGACTGGGCCGGGTTGAGCCGTGCGAAACCGCTGCGGTTGCGACGGAAGAGAAT
>PLTF01000102.1 GCA_003164335.1 Fibrobacterota bacterium | reverse complement strand
AGACGGGGATTACCGGAGGCTTACAATCAAACGGCCGTTACGGAGCAATGCGGTTAGATCTGTAGACCAATAACGGGCAAACAAATTGAAAATGCCGTTTCCCCGACGTTCCGGTCATTGACCGCAACGGTCCCGCCATGTTTCATAGTGTACTTCTTGACCGCCCTGAGCCCGCATCGGCCTCTTTATGGTTATTGATACCCCTGTTATTGGATACTAGTAAACCGATAAGGCGATCACATTCCTTTGCAGCATGCCCAATGGTAACGGCCTTCTCATATGAACCATGTTTCTCGGAGAGCTCATTGCGCATAGCTTCCGACGCCCATAGTATCGTGAGCAGCAAGTTTTTAATACCATGAACGACAGTATCGATGCCCACAAAAGACTCATCGGTAGTGGAACCCAACGGCCTGTTGACGTTGGCAGTTTTTCCGGATGGCCTTGGATCGATCATGGACCTCCTCGCATGTGCGGGGTTTTGCACTCGTGGAATACCAATTGTACGATACAACAAGAGAAAAGTTTGTCAGGTGTGTAACGTCAATTCAATGTAAGGAAGGACCTGACACACACTGGAATTAAATATTATTGCGGGGAATTACCTTTTTTACCGAGGAACCGAAGTATGATCCGGCTTTCGCCGTCAATTCGCCAAGACTATGAAGCCCAAGTTTATGGCGAATGCGGAGACAATAGGTTTCTATAGTTTTAGGACTGCAACCGAGCTTGTCGGCGATAGTTTTGCCGTTCAACCCCTCACCATAGAGCCGGAATACCTGAAATTCGCGCGGACTTAAGGATTCGATTGAATAAACCGGAATGGTTTTCGAATGCGCGACGGACTGAACTATTTGTTCCTTCACCGCCTCGGAAACAAAAATTCCTTCACCGATAACCGTATGCAGGGCACGGATCAGCTCATGAGAAGCCTTCGTCTTCATGAGGTATCCTTTGGAACCGGCTCTTATGCACCGTTCCGCATACAGGGATTCATCATGCATGGAAAGAATGAGGACGGGAAGCTGCGGATGCCGTGCTTTAATCTGGCCGATTAACGACAATCCATCGATACCTTCAATCGTTAAATCGAGTACCACGGCATCAGGATTACAATTGGATATAAGGCCCAGGACCTGGTTCCCGTCCCCCGTTTCTCCACACACCCGCATTTCTCCGCTGGTTTCAATGATATGCTTGATTCCAGCCCTCACGATCGGGTGATCATCGACTACCAGGATATCGAAGTAATAATTATCCATGCGTTATCATTCCGGATTGCCAAGGGAGAAATAAAATGTAGCGCTCGTATCTTTTCCCGCCTCAACGGTTATCGTTCCATGATGATAAGGTGCAGCCGATGTATGAAATCCGCAAAACAGGGTCGAACTTCTTCATATGCTCTTGAAGGCATCGTATTCTCCAAATAGATATCCTTTAATGTTTCTCCCTGTGCGGCAGCATCCATCACCAGATCTCCGGCCTGCATCTGTTTGCATTCCAGCATCGCAGAAAGATAGTGTTCAGCCGGATCGGCAAGCGGCATTGTCGGATTGATAAATGGGGAAGATTCGGGCAGGCCTTTCTTCATTCAGTCCTCCCGGGAAACCGATTGAACTGCCCGCGAGGGTGTGCCTCTGTATGCCTTTCATGGTGTTGCAAAGTTTCAACCCATTGAAAAACGGTTGAGGGCAAAAGCGGGAGTTCTGGTATCAGTTTTTTAGATTCGGCATTTAACAATTTAGAGGCGGGAATGTTACCATAAATAATATTATTACTGCGAATAATCAATGATGCATCTGATACTATTTCTACGAGGGATTGATAGCGATTTTGAGGGCCCTGGGAGGCTTCATTCCGTCTGATGAAAGCATTTTGCAACACAATAGTTACCCGCGGGCGGTAATATTACCTGCAAATGATCAAAAATATGCACGGAATATTTTCTACAGTAAATAAAAATTAAGTAGTTTGTAATATAATTAATTGTGCAAGGGAAAATGCAACTATTTGATTATTGATTACAATTTATTCCATAAATTGATCGAGGCCTATTTGTAAAATAATCAATGCTTTAGGTGGGGGAACCGCCTGAGCGGTTCCCCCACCAGAGGTTTTTGATTTAAGCTCGGCTCTTCCACCAAATCACCACTACAAATCCCCAATAGTATCCCCTCCTCCTGCGCCATTTATTTTATACGGAGCAGGATCTGCTAGAAAATCACCATCAAGGAGGAGGAGAAAAATCTCATGAAATGGTATAACCTTTTAGCCTGTTTTTTCGCGGGAATGTTCCTGGCAAACGTCGTTCCCCACTATGTTCACGGTGTTTCCGGAGCGCCGTTTCCGACGCCGTTTTCAAATCCGCCGGGCAGGGGGATGTCCTCGCCGACGGTAAATGTTTTGTGGGCGTTACTGAACCTCGTTGTCGGCTATATCCTGTTCCGGGCCGGCAAAGTCGGCTCGGCAAAAATTGCGAATCTCCTCGTATTTCTCGCGGGTATTTTCGTAATAAGCGTGATGCTGAGTTATACCTTTGCGTCGGTTCCGCGGTAAATACTAATCAGTTCATAAGTAAGTCACGGCAACAGCCGTTCGTGGTGAGCTTGTCGAACCATGAACGGCCCGCCATTATTGCTCGCCCTGCGACAGGCTCAGGGCGAATGGAAATCATTGAAGCGCCCCGAAGCATAGCTTCGGGGACCGCGAAGCAGCCTGCCATGCGCTCGCTGTGCCTGTTCAAATCCATCGAAAACAGCCGTTCGCATCGTGCCGGTTGCCCGCATGGCCATCCGCTGTTGAGAAATCCTACATCGATCCGCCGGTAATGACATGCTTCGCGAGCAGGATAATGACCAGCGCGCCGAGCGCAAGGCGATAGTAGCCGAACGGCCTGAAGTCGTTCTTCCTGATAAAACTCATGAATGCCGCGATGACCGCCCAGGCGACGAAAAAGGAGACGATGAAGCCGACCGTGGTCAATTCTATCTGGTTGGCCGTCAGTGAGGAGTGGTGCTTCCAGAGCGAATAGGCGGTAGCCGCCGCCATGGTGGGAACGGAGAGGAAGAATGAATATTCCGCCGCGACGATTCGCGAAGCGCCCAGGAGCATGGCCCCGATGATCGTGGCTGCCGATCGCGACGTGCCGGGAATCATGGCCAGGCACTGGCAGAAACCTATTGCTAAGGCGGTGCCGTAGGGGAGACCCGGAACAGTATTGAACCGGGATGTCCTTTTCCGGCTTTCGACGAGAATGATAACGATGCCCCCGATGATGAGCGTGCCGGCAACAACCCGGGGATCAAAAAGTTTTTCTTCGATCAAATGACCGAACTTTGCTCCGATGAGGACCGCCGGGATAACACCGACGATCACCTTTTTCCACATGAGGATCGTCGCTGCGCGCTCCTGCGCGCTCTTTCCCGGGCCAAACGGCCACAGGCGATTCCAGAAAAAAACGACCACGGCGAGAATCGCCCCCAGCTGGATGACGATGTCGAACATCTTGGCGAACGACTCATCGGTGAAATTGACAAACTGATTGACGATGATAAGATGCCCGGTACTCGATATGGGCAGAAATTCCGTGATACCTTCGACGATGCCGAGAATCACGGCATTAATGAAGTCCATAGGGTCCTCTTTCGGGAAAAGTATGGGAATCCGGCGAAAAATAAAGGATTAAAATACATAATTGAATGACGGTAAGGGCAGGCTTGCGATTGTGGCAAGTATATTTCTAACACCCGGCCGTATCCGATAGGGGCCGATCGGGCCGCGATGGGAATAGGTTTTTTTGCATTGGAAGGGGCTGCCGCGCGATGCTAAGCCGCGGGAAAAACATAATCCTCATCGGCATGCCCGGGGCTGGCAAGAGCACCATCGGCGTGCTTCTGGCAAAGCGTCTGTCCAGGGATTTTATCGATACCGACCTGGTTATCCAGCAGCGCTACGGCATGCCGCTGCAGGAGATCGTCGATACCCACGGCTACCGGCGGTTGCGGGAGTATGAGGAGGAAACGATCCTTTCGCTCCAACCGACCGGCCCGGTCATCGCAACCGGGGGCAGCGCGGTTTACAGCGAACCGGCGATGCGGCATTTACAAAAAAACGGTAGTGTCGTTTTTCTGCGGGTGACGGAAGCGACGCTCCTCCTGCGGATCGACGACTTTGAATCCCGCGGTATCGCCAAGGCCGCGAGCCAGAGCTTCGACGAACTGTTTTCAGAGAGAAAGCATCTCTATGAGAAATACGGCGAGCTGGTCATCGACTGCGACGGCAAGTGCCAGGAGGAAATTCTCCGGGAGATAATCGGCGCGCTTAGCGCTGCGACGGCATAGAGGCCTTATCATGATCATATCTTATTGCGTCTGCGCACTTGCGCAGGCGGAGACTATCGGAGGCAGAGCATGGTGGACAGGTGGAAAACGGGAGTAGCCTTTAGCGCAGACCCGGCGGTGGAAGCGGCATTGGGAGCGCGGCTCGATCCTCAGGTCAAATTGCTTTTTGAGGAAAACGCCGAAGGGGGCGTCGAGGAGCTCGTGCTCTCCCACGTCGAAACGAATCCCGGCGATCTGCAATTCTTCATTCCGATATTCCGGCATTTCATCCGGAACGATAAAAAAGATACCGCCCAGACCTATATCGACCTCTTGCTGGAAGCCTACCGCAAAGGCACCATGGAGACCGGGGAGATTGCCCTGCTCCGCGCCCTGCTGGTCATCTGGCCCGATGCGACCGATCCGCGCAAACTGCTCCTTGAGCACGTCCGCCGCCTGTACGGCGAATCGCCCAACTTCAACCGCCTGGTCGCCCACTGCCGGATTCTCGATGCCGGCGAACCGCAGGCTGCCTTCAAGCGGTTCGAGAACTGGCTTCGGTACGAGGAGGGACGCGTCGTCTACCTCGCCACCAGGGGCGTTGGCCGCGTGCGGGAAATAAACTTGACGCTCGACACCATCAAGGTCTATTTCGGGTTGATCGGAGGGCTCTCGTTCAAGCCCGATGAAGCGGCGCGAATGCTTGAACCGCTCCCACCGGGCCACTTCCTGATCGACACGCTCGACCGGAAGCCGGAACTTACGGTTCTAGCCAAATCCAACCCCTCCGAACTGCTGCGCCGCCTGTTCATGGCAGTCAACCGCCCGCTGCCGCTCTCCGAACTTCGCGAAATGCTGGCCGAGATTATCGAACCGCCACAGTGGAATTCCTGGTGGACCGCTGCCCGTAAAGATCGGCGGCTGACCGTGAGCAAGAGCAACCTTTCCACATGGAGCGATTCGGCCGACGATGCCGATGCCACGCTCCTCGGCCAGTTCATGGCCGCCCCGGTCCGCGAGCGGCTCGACCTTGCCCGCAAGTTCGCCAAACGGTCGCCGCGCCTCGCCGCCTCCATGGCGGGTGAACTGCTTAAAGACGCCCAGCGGGAGATGCAGAACGACGGCGCGCTCTCGCTCGAACTCTTTCTCGCTCTTGAAAAGCTGCCCGATCCCGGTCTCACTGCCGAGCGGGCCGCTGCCCTGTCCACGTTGGTACAGCTGCCCGATGCGCTCGACATCGTGCGCCGCCTGCCCGACCGCGCCATGCGCAAACGCGCCCTCGCGCTCGTCCGGGAGCACCGCGAAGACTGGCATGCCCTGTTTTCGCAGCTTGTCCGCAGCGAATCCGATGCGCAGTCGATCGTCCTCATCTACGAGGCGCTGCGTGAATTCGACCCCGTGTTCGCCGACGGTCTCGTGAGCGAAACCATGTCGAGTCCGTCAAATGCCCCGGACTTCTTCATCTGGCTCTGCCGCGAGCTCACCACCCGTCCGGAGCTCGCCCGCTTTGCCACCATGGCCTTCCTGCAGCTCGTCCTGCGGCTCCTGCAGGGCAACGTGATCAAGGAACAGAATGCAAGCCTGCGCAAGCTCTTCGATGAGGACGGCGTCTTTCACCAGGTTGCGCGCCGGCTCGATACCGACCAGGCCAAGCAGCTCATCGTGCTCCTGGACCGCGATTCCTCGCTCGAAGACTACCGCCGGGAGAAAATGCTCAAGGACCTGCGCGCCTGGTACCCGGAGACGCACGAGGTCAAAGACACGACATTCTTCGTTTCCGCATCCGCGCTTTCCCTCCGGCAGGCCGAGTTCACTAAAATCACGACCGTTGACATTCCACATAATACCGAAGAGATCATCAAGGCACGGGCGCACGGCGACCTGCGGGAGAATTTCGAATACCATGCGGCACGCGCGCGCCAGGAGCTGCTGTCCTCGCGGGCGAAGACGCTGCACGACGAACTGCAGCTGGCCCGGCCCATCGATTTCGCCCGCATCGACGCATCCGTGGTCTGCATCGGAACCACGGTCCGGCTCGCGCCGGAGGGCGGCGGGGAAGAGGTGGTGGTCACGATCCTCGGGCCCTGGGACTCCGATCCGACAAGTAATGTGCTCTCGTATATGGCGCGGGCAGCCGCCGGGCTTCTCGGCAAGAGATTGGGAGATCCGGCGGAATTTAATGAAAAGCCGTATAAAGTGGCGGAGATAAAAGTAGCGGAAGGAGTATAAGTAAGTCTGTTGGTGGGGGAACCGAGCTTAAATCAACTGCCTTTGAGGGGGGAACCATTTAAAAATGGTTCCCCCACCAAAAGCATTACTGCTACTTATTACGATGCAATTCCCGCCAACTGCTTCAACGCCTTATATCGTTCCAGATTTACCTTCGACGCATACTCTATCAATTGCTTCGAAAGTTCCGGGTTCGACCGCTGGAGCATCTTGTACCGGTTCTCGCTGTAAACGTAGTCGGCAAGCGGCAGTGTCGGATCCTTGGAGTCGATCTGCAGCGGATTCTTGCCCGCACCGGCCAGGTCGGGATTGAACCGGTAGAGCGGCCAGTGACCTGAATCCACCGCCTTCTTCTGCTGGTCGTTCCCGCTTATCATGTCGAATCCCTGATTGATACAATGCGAGTAGGCGAGAATGATCGATGGGCCGTTATACTGCTCGGCCTCGATGAACGCCTTGACTGTCTGCGCGTTGTTCGCCCCGAGCGCGACCTTGGCGACGTAGACATAACCGTAACTCATGGCGATCATCCCCATGTCCTTCTTGACCGTCGGCTTTCCGCCCGCTGCAAACTTCGCCACCGCGCCCATGGGGGTGGATTTGGAAGCCTGCCCGCCGGTGTTCGAATAGACCTCGGTATCGAGAACGAGAATGTTGACGTTCTTACCGGCCGCGAGTACATGGTCGAGCCCGCCGTAGCCGATATCGTATGCCCATCCGTCGCCGCCGACAGCCCAGACCGACTTCTTCACCAGGTAATCGATAACGGTCGCGAGTTGTTTGCAGGCAGGGCTCGAACATTTTACCAGCTCGGCCTTGGCGTGCTCGATTCTCCGGCGCTGCGCCTCGACCGCCTCGATGGTCGACTGGTCGGCATTGACAATCTCGCCGAGCGTGGTCTTGAGCTCCACGGCGCAGGTGACATCCGCGGCTATCAGGGCAACGAGCTCATGCGCGAATTCGGTAAACTTATCCACGGCAAGACGCATGCCGAAAGCGACCTCGGCATTGTCTTCGAAGAGTGAGTTGTTCCAGGCCGGGCCCCGTCCGTCGGCACGCGTCGTGTAGGGGGTCGTCGGCAGGTTCCCGCCGTAAATCGAGGAGCATCCCGTGGCGTTCGCGATGAGCGCACGGTCGCCGAAGAGCTGGGTGAGCAGTTTTACATACGGAGTTTCGCCGCAACCTGAGCAGGCGCCGCTGAATTCGAAGAGCGGGCGGATGAACTGGCTCCCCTTGACGGTAATGGGATTGAAGAACTTCGCCGATGTATCGGGCAGACGGAGGAAAAACGACCAGTTTTTGGCTTCAGCCTCACGCAGGGGAGTCTGCGGATGCATGGAGATCGCACCCTTTTCGCGCGCCGGGCAGTACTGAACGCACACGCCGCAGCCGGTGCAATCCTCGGGCGCAACCTGGAGCGTGTACTTGAGGCCCGCAAGCTCCTTGCCCTTTGCATCGGTGAACTTGAAGGTCGGCGGCGCATCCTTCAGGAGTGCCGCGTCGTAGGCCTTGGGCCTGATGACCGCATGGGGGCAGATGAGCGAGCAGCGGTGGCACTGGATGCAGGTTTCGGAATTCCAGACCGGGATCGTGACCGCGATGTTGCGCTTTTCGTACTGCGTGGTGCCCGAAGGCCACACGCCGTCGATCGGCATCTTCGAGACCGGGAGCAGATCGCCCTCCTGGCGGAGAATCGCGGCCGTCACATTCTTGACAAACTTGGGTGCATCGTCCGGAACCGCCTTGATCGGCTCGATGGGGTTGGACGGCGCGGCGGGTACCTTCACTTCATAGATACCGGCGAGCCCTTGTTCGATCGAGGCAATATTTTTCGCCACGATGGCATCGCCCTTCCTGCCGTAGGTCTTCTTGATCGCTTTTTTGATTGATTCAATCGCAAGATTCTCGTCGATGATCCTCGATATCTTGAAAAAGGCCGTCTGCATGATCGTGTTGATGCGAGGGCCGAGCCCGATGTTCTGGGCGATGCCGATTGCGTCAACGACAAAGAACTTGAGCTTTTTGTCGATGATCTGCTTCTGTACCCGTCCCGGCAGTTTGGACCAGACCGAGCCGGCGTCAAACTCTGAGGTAAGGAGGAAGGTGCCGCCGTCCTGCAGGTTGTCGAGCATGTTGTACTTCTCGATGAAGGAGAAGTTGTGGCAGGCAAGAAAATTCGCCCTGGTAATGAGGTACGGGCGGCGGATCGTCTTCTTACCGAACCGGAGGTGGGAAACGGTGATCGTACCCGCCTTCTTCGAATCGTAAACGAAATAGCCCTGCGTCTGGTTCTCGGTTTCGCTTGAGATGATTTTAATACTGTTCTTGTTAGCGCTTACCGTGCCGTCCGATCCGAGGCCGTAAAAGAGCGCCCGGAAGACATCGTCGTGTTCGACCGAGAAGGAACGGTCGAAGGAGAGCGAGGTATTTCCCACGTCGTCATTGATGCCGACCACAAAATGATTTTTTGGTGCCGGTTTGTCGAGCTCGTCGTAGACCGCTTTAACCATTGCCGGGGTGAACTCGTAGGAGCCGAGACCGTACCGACCGCCGAGGATGACCGGGTAGGTCACAAAGTGGGTCTCCCGCTTCTGCATCTCTTCGCCGATCGCCGTGCGGACATCCTGGTACAGCGGTTCGCCGATTGATCCGGGCTCCTTGGTACGATCGAGGACCGCAATTTTCTTGACGCTCGCCGGGATCGCCTTGACTAGAGCGTGAGCGTCGAAAGGCCGGTAGAGCCGGACTTTGATGACGCCGACCTTGGCGCCCTGTGCGTTAAGGTAGTCAACCGTTTCATGGACCGTGTCGCAGCCCGAGCCCATGAGAATGATGACCCTGTCGGCATCCGGCGCGCCGACATAATCGAACAGGTGGTACTGCCGGCCGGTGATCTTGGCGAAATTATCCATGTACTCCTGGACAATCGCAGGGCATTTGGCGTAAAAAGGATTGACCGTTTCGCGGCCCTGGAAGTAGACGTCGGGGTTCTGCGCCGTTCCCCGGATGGCGGGATGATCGGGCGACATTGACCGCTGCCGGTGCTCATGCACCAGATTCAAATCGATCATTGCGGCCATATCCTCCCGGGTCAGTTCTTCGACCTTCTGGATCTCGTGCGAGGTGCGGAAACCGTCGAAGAAATGGAGGAAGGGCAGACGGGCGGCAAGCGTTGCGCCCTGTGCGATCAGCGCGATGTCCATCGCTTCCTGGACGGACGATGAGGCAATGAGCGAGAAGCCGGTCTGGCGGACCGCCATGACGTCGCTGTGGTCGCCGAAAATCGAGAGCCCCTGGCAGGCGAGGGACCGGGCAGTAACGTGGAAAACGGTCGGGGTCAGCTCACCGGCAATCTTGAACATATTCGGAATCATGAGCAGCAAGCCCTGGGAGGCGGTGAAGGTCGTGGTGAGTGCCCCGCCGGTCAGCGCACCGTGAACGGCTCCGGAGGCGCCGCCTTCGGATTGAAGTTCGGAAACTAGGGGAATCGTGCCCCAGATGTTTTTCTCCCCTGCGGCGCTTTTTTCATCGGAAATTTCGCCCATGGGGGAGGAGGGGGTAATCGGGTAGATTGCAATTACTTCATTGACGGCGTGGGCAACATGCGCCACTGCCGAGTTACCGTCATGCGGTACCATCGAACGTGCCATTATGAACTCCTCTATTTTATGTAAGGGGTGGACTCTCAGGATCAGTAAAACATCATAAAATACATGATTTCATGGCTTGTGTTCCACGACCGCCCTGCCCGGATCCCGGTACTTCAGGCGATAAGGGCGATCATGTCGCGGACCGCCCGATCGATACCGACCAGCGCTGCCCGGCCCATGATGGAATGGCCGATATTGAGCTCCTCGACATGCTCTATCCGTGCAACCGGCGCCACATTACGGTAGTCAAGGCCGTGACCGGCATTGACCCGCAGCCCGAGCTTTGAGGCCGCCTGGGCCATTTCGCGAAGGGCCGCAAGCTCTCCGTCCCGCGCCTTTTCGGTGGTAACATTCGAATAATAGCCGGTGTGGAGCTCCACATGGGTCGCGCCGACGCGGGCAGAGGCCTTGATCTGCTCGATGTTCGGGGCAATAAAGGTGCTGACCGGGATGCCCTGCTTTCGAAGCTTCGCAATCCGCGGCGATAGTTCCTTTTCGAGCTCCTGCACGGCAAGCCCGCCTTCGGTCGTCTTTTCCTCGCGTTTTTCCGGGACAAGCGTCACCATTCCCGGGACGATGTCGAGCGCTATCGCCACCATTTCGGTCGTGCAGGCCATCTCAAGATTGAGGTGGGTCGTCACGATCTCTTTGAGCAGCCTGATGTCGCGATCCTGGATGTGGCGGCGATCTTCACGCAGGTGGGCCGTGATCCCGAGGGCTCCGGCGATTTCGCCGAGTATTGCCGCGGCGATGGGATCGGGCTCCTTCCCGCCGCGCGCCTGCCTGATAGTGGCGATATGATCGATATTGAGTCCGAGCGTTGCCATGGGGTTGCTCCTTATGTTACCGCGTTTCCGATGTAGTGTCAAATAGCTGCGATACTAACGCAAGCTTGATGCCGTTATGCTCGAAAAGGGGAATCTCGTGCCTGAGCGCCTCCAGGAGTTCGTTCGAGGCCCTGGCAACTATGATGATCTTCCCGCGCTTTCTCGCCTCCAAGGCATAGTGAACGAGCTGTTCCTGGATCGCAGGGGAGTGGACGTTGCCTGGATGGGCCGCATGACGGGACAAAGTCCGATTGGATATCCGGATACCGGGATCACCGATGCTGTCGATCAGCCCCTGAACGGTCGCATAGGGCAGGGCGAAGCTGTCGGCAAGGGATGCGGCAACGCTTTTATGCGTTACTGCTTGTTCAAGAAAATAGGCGTGCCGTTTTTTCATTTCTGAAAAAACAATGGACATGACCCGGGAGTCTTCCAGCGCCCGCGTGCCGCCAAGGTTGCTGAATCCTGCGAAGCCGGGAACCATGCCCATCGAGCCGTGTATGAGCGAGCGCAGCTTTTCCTCGGGGTAATGGATCATCAGGCGCTGCTTCTTGAAATCGTCATGCGCCCTGTTCGACGGCTCCAGGGGAAGGAGCAGCATAACCTCTTTTTTTTCACTTCCGGCGATTTGCTTCACCTGCAGTTTCGCGGCAAGCGTCGGTGCAAGCGCGAAAGTTACTGAAGCCGGCAGGGCGAAAAGCTCCCGGTCGATCGCGTCGGCTGCGGACCCGATGTCCGTAATGACAATGGCCATCTCAGCCGCCGTACTGGCGAACCGCGGAGCACGGTTGACGGTAAGCTCCACCGTCGGAAGGCCGGGGACGGAACTGACAAAAAGGACTTCGCACCGCTGCCCGCCGGTCTGGCAGAAACAGTCGTCCACATGGTAGTTTGATCCCACAACCGGGGCGGAAAGGCGGTACAGCACCACGGCCATCGGTTCCCCCTGCGGAATCGCCGCGTGGATCTCGAACAGGCTGTCGGACGGATAATACTTGCAATAGACCGCGGAGTCGGGAACTTCGAGCCGATGCAGCCGGACACGTATTGTATCTTCCAGAAAAGAATCGGCGGAAATCGCGTGTGCCGGTTGTTTCGCGGCAACGAGGCGGTGCAGGGACCTGCCTGCCTTCCGGTAGTTGCCGGAGGTAAATAAAAACGCGGCAACGACGCCCATAACGACAGCCAGGAGAATCGGGATGAGCCGGCGAGGGCGGGATTTCTTCTGGCGGCGACGGGAGGGCGGCATGGGTGGCCATAAAAATACCAGTTACTTCCCATCTCTGCAAGACGGGGCAAGAGAATAGAGCGATGGCACCCGATACTACACCAATCTCCGTGGGAGTACTGCTCGGTCCCACCGCTTCCGGCAAGTCCTCCGTCGCCATGATCCTTGCGGGGATGGTGCCCTGCGAAATAATCTCCTGCGATTCCCGGCAGATCTACCGCTCCCTGGACATCGGAACCGCGAAGCCTTCCCCGGAAGACCGCGAACGGGTTCCTCACCGTTTGATCGATATCCTCGATCCCGCAGAGTCCTATTCGGTTTCCGCATGGGTCCGGGATGCCCTGGCGGCGATTCGTGCCTGTGCGCTTGCAGGACGCTTCCCGCTTGTCGTCGGGGGGACCGGCCTCTATTTCAGAAGCCTGCAGCAGGGGATAGGTCCGCAGGTCGATTCCGACCCGGCGCTCCGGGAGTCGCTGATGAAACGTGCCGCCGATGAAGGAAGCGCAGTGTTGCACCGGGAGCTGGCCGGAGTGGACCCCGAGGCGGCGCGGGCGATCCATGCGAACGATATTCACCGGATCGTTCGCGCCCTTGCGGTATTCCGCCAGACCGGGATGCCCATTTCAAAGCTTCGCCGGGAGGGCGTGCCGCCGAAAGGGATGCAATTCAAGGTCGCGGTTTTGCTCCCCCCAAGGCAGCTGCTTTACGAAAGAATAAATCGCCGGACCGATGAAATGTTCCGCAGGGGGCTGTGGGAGGAGTTCCGCTCTTTGCGGCGATCGGGGTTCGGCGAAACCGCACCCGGCTTGCGGTGCCTCGGGTACGAGGAGCTTTTCGCGGTTGAACGGGGCGAATGTTCCCTCCAGGCCGCAGCGGACCGGATCAAAATGAATATCCGCCGCTATGCAAAGCGGCAATTCACCTGGTTCAGGGCACAGAGTGCCGATGCCGTATTCGGCGAAGAGCGACCCGAGGCAATTGCCGACCGGGTTCGGGAGCTGTTCCGGTCGGGAAGGAGCCCTTGATCCCTTTCCGCCGCTTCCGGCGACAATGAACCGCCGAGGCGAACTCCTCCCTGGAGCCTGCTGCCGGAACTGCAATCGCGCACTGTGAACATTTGCTCCCGCAGAGGGAGAATAGTATTATTAAAGCTAAAGGGGGCAAATCGATTTTGCCGCGTTCGCCCGAAATCGGGGTGAACACCCGGGAGCCCGGCAGACCGACTGCCGTGACTCTCTCGACGAGACGCACCGGTGCCGCAGCCTGCCAATACCGCTCGATGCGAAATCTTCGTCGTTTCGGTCGAACCGATTGCTGTAAACGGGCCGCAACCAGGCTCTGAAAAATTCCGGATGCTATTTCCGACTGTTACAGACCGCAAAGGTGCAGCCGATTGCCCTGCAGGTTTATTTTAGAGCTATGGCCGGGAGGATGTTTTCGGCTATTCCTTAATCTATTCCCCACTCTCTCTTTCGAGAGAAAGGACCTCAGCATGAATAATGAAGACGCTCCCCGAGGCGCTCCCTACCAGGGGAGACGACCGTATCCCTCAAAATTCCAGGACAATCGCACCGGCTCCAGTGAAAATCGCTTCGGCCAGGGTGAAAACCGCTACGGCCAGAATTCGAACTACAGTTCGTACGGTTACAATAAAGGTAGTAATCCCTCCTACAGTGCCGGGCAACAGCACCCGCATAAAAAAATCGATCGTTTTCACCGCGAACCGGTGAACTACAGCGAAAAGCTTGTCAAGCAGAACGACCTGATCATCAAGCTGCTCAAGGAAATACGGGACCGGTTGCCTCCCTCCGCGGTTTCTGAAACTCCTGAAATCGAGAATGGCGCGATGAACCAGAACGCGCGCCCCGAGGCACTGGAATCTATCGCCGCCCCGCAGGATGAAAGTGCTGCAGTCGCTCCTGAGGAGGCAGCCGACCAGGATGAGATCGGTGATTCTCCGGGAAACTCTCTCTAAGACAGCTATCTCTTTTTGAGTCACCGCCCGCAGGTTTCGCCGTACCCCTTTCCTTAAGCGGCCTTCGCCCTCGGTCTGATCCTCTCCGCGGCGTGGAGAGGATCAGGCCGCACATTCCGCCGCATTCGCAATATCCGTGACATATTCCGGATTCTACCGTATAATTACCATCATGGATACCTGCCTGCCGGGCTCGTTGCGATGCCGATTTACGTGGTTAATCCCCTTCTGCCTGGTGGCTGCCGGATGGGGTGAAGAGGGAACCCTGCATCTCATTCCCGACGTCAACCTTGTGCCGCAGTACTGCATCGATGGCGGGCAGACGGCGTTTTTCACCGGCAACCGGACCTCAGGAACCTTCGGCAGGGGCGACTTCGATGCCCGGGTCGGTATAAACGACCTTGTCAACCTTGACATCGGGTATGCCGGAGGTCTTACCTTCGGGCTCACGGCACTGGCACTTCACGAAGGGTCATGGTATGTGCCCTCGATTGCGATCGGGTTCGCCGATGTGTTTAACAACAGCGAGGCATTCCTTTTCAAGTACGATTCAGCCGCCTGGAAAAGCGACTGCTTCGTTGCGCTTGGCAAGAGTATCCCCGCGCTCGGCCTCCGCTGCTCCGGCGGGGCCGAACTCATGCCCGAGGTGCTCAGGGAGCACCCGGCAGGATTTTTAGGGATCGAGAAAACCATTGGGGGCCATGCCTCGTTGTCGCTTGAAACCCTCTACCGCGATTCGCGGCTGCAACCCTCGCTTTTTGCCAATGCGTGGCTGCTCGGCGACCGCATGGAGCTCTCCGTGGGTGCGGTCGATATGAATGCCATGCTGCTCAACAGTGAGGGCAAAATCGACCTGTCGTTCTTTGCGCCGGAGCGGGGAGGGGCTGTTCAGCCCGGCATATGGATCGGCCTGCGGTTCCATGGCACCATGCGTAACCGCGGCGGCAACCTCGGCCCGGCGGCCATGCACGCGAGCCTTGACGAACAGGGGAAGAAGATAAATGCACTGCAGCACGAACGGGACAGTTTACAGCGCAGCCTGGTCCAATCCGTCCGGAATGGGGACAGCCTGCGCGGGTCCTCGGTCGCTGCCCGGTACCGGAACGGCATGCTGGAAAACCTGACCATGCTCGCAACGCTGTACATTCAGCCGAACTTCGAGGTGTCGCAGGTGTGGAGCATAAAGAGAGAGATAACGGATGCCGGCGACCGCGCGGTCCCGGAGCTGCAGGCGATTGCTCTTGACAAGTCAACCAGCGGAGGCGTGCATGCCCAGGCCGTCGGCCTGCTCGGGGATATCGGATCGCAGAATGCCGCCGATGCGGTGTACGAGATCCTTTCGGTGACGCACGATCCCGAAACGATCATCGAAGGGTGCATTGCGGCAGGGAAGATGCACGATCATAGGGCAGAGGCGCTCCTTGAAAAGTTTGCCGGGGACAAAAATGAAAGCGTGGCGTTCACGGCGACGACGGCATTGGAACAATTAAAATAATTATAAGGTTTTTGGTCTCTTCCGGGCTTAAAGCTTCTGAGGGGGGAAGCTTCAATGGCGCTATGCGAGCCACTGAGAGACCCGCCGGAGTCCGAGGGGATGGCATGCAGCCAAAACGATCAGCGACGTAACCTGAGAGATCTCATTGTTTCCTTTTTTTTTCGTGAAAAGAAGGTAGTGACGGGCAAGGGAAACCGGAGCCTGTTGCAATGACCAGTGAGAAGTCGGAGGCGGTCATAGTACCGAAGAAGAAGGGTAACGCCTTTGGAAGGAAGGACTGCCGGATAATGAATTTCCAAAGAAGGGAAATGCATGAGTGGACTCGATCCACAGAAAGTGCGTACACAAAACTTCAGCGGATAGCAGATTTAGCGCGAAAGGCTGCGCTAATGAAGCGGATGGATTATCGGGAGCCGGATGCCTTAATAGGGCAAGTCCGGTTCTGAGAGGGGGGCGGTCGGTAACGGTCGTCCCTACCCACCAGAGGCTGTAAGATTGATTCCCCCAGCAGCACCAGCAATACTGCTTATTATACTATTCCTGCCTTCTTCAAATTCCCTACAATTCTTTCCTTTACCGGCAACCCCTCCTCTACAATAAAATCTTTGCCGGTGATCATCTCATACAGCCTTATATATCTCGCCGATAGCTCGATGACCAGCTCCTCCGGAGCTGGGGGCAGGATCGCATCCTTATACGGGTCGCAGTGGTCGCGGAACCAGAGCCGCAGGAACTCCTTGTCGATATTTTCCGGTTCCTTGCCGGCTGCAAGTCGCTCTGCGAAGCTCTCGGCGAGCCAGTACCGGGAGGAATCCGGGGTATGAACTTCATCAATGAGCAGGATTTCACCGTTTGCATCGAGGCCCAGTTCGTATTTCGTATCAACGAGGATGAGCCCGTTTTTTGCCGCGACCCGCGTTCCGTATTCGAAAAGGCCGAAGACGATCGCTTCGAGACGGCACCACATCTCCTTATCGATGATGCCGCGCTTGATTATTTCCTCCGCAGAAATCGATTCATCGTGGTCATGGGCCTTGGTGGTCGGCGTCAGGATGGGCCGTTCAAACTTCTGGTTTTTCACCATTCCCTCCGGGAGGGGATTGCCGCAGATGGTCCTGATGCCCCTGCTGTAAAGAGTCCAGGCCGAGGTGTCGGTGGAGCCGGTGAGGTAGTTGCGGACAACGAACTCAATGGGAAATACTGTGCATTTTTTTGCGATGGTGACATTCGGGTCCGGGATCGAGAGCACCTGGTTGGCGACGATCCCGCGGGTGTTTTCGAACCAGAAGCCGCTCACCTGGTTCAGGACGGCGCCTTTGAACGGAATGCTGGCCAGCACCCGGTCGAAGGCGCTTTGGCGGTCGGTAGTCACGAGCATTATGCGGTCGCCGAGATCATAGGTGTCGCGCACCTTTCCCGGCCTTCCGGGAAGGCCGGGAAAAGAGGTGTCGTCGAGGCAGTTGGTAAGATTCCGGCGAATGGTTTCGCGAGAAAACATCGTTACTCCTTTTTCAGGGGATGAGAACAGTTGATCCGGTAGTTGCGCGTGATTCGAGATCGGCATGCGCCTTTGCGGCATCGGCAAGGGCATACCGGCGGTTAATGGCGATTTTCACAGCGCCCGAGGACACCGCGCTGAAGAGATCTTCAGCGGTCTCAAGCAGCTCGGCGCGTGTCGCGACATAGGCGCCGAGAACCGGCCGGGTTAGAAACAGGGATCCCTTGGCGCTGAGCACGAGCGGGTTGAACAGCGGAACCGGTCCGCTCGACTGGCCGAAACTCACGAGCATCCCGCGCGGCGCAAGGCAGTCGAGCGATCCCTCAAAAGTATCGAGACCCACGGAGTCGTAGACAACCCGGACACCTGCGCCATGGGTGATCTCCTTCACCCGTGCCGGGAAATTTTCCTTCCGATAGTTAATGACATGAGTGCAGCCGTTCTGCCGGGCAAGGGCGGCTTTTTCATCGCTCCCGACCGTGCCGATCACTTCGGCGCCCAGATGTGCCGCCCACTGGCAGGCAATGAGCCCCACGCCGCCGGCCGCGGCATGGAAGAGGATCCGGTCGCCTCTGTTGATCTTGATAGTTGCATGGAGAAGGTACCGTGCGGTCATTCCCTTGAGCATCATCGCTGCCGCTGTGGCAAAGTCGATGGACTCCGGAAGCTTCACGAGACGCTCTGCCGGGAAGGTGCGCAGATCGGTGTAGGAGCCGATGGGGCCGGTCGCATAGGCGACCCGATCGCCCGGTTTGAACTCGGCAACTCCGGGTCCGACCGCCTCCACAATACCGCTGCCTTCGCCGCCGGGAATGAAGGGCAGGGAGGGAGGTGGGTAGAATCCCTTACGATAATAAACGTCGATGTAATTCATTCCCACGGCAGCGTGGCGGATGAGCACCTCTCCTGCTGTGGGGACCGGCGTGGGAATTTCCTCATAGCGCAGCACTTCCGGTCCTCCGGTTTCATGGACGACGATCGCTTTGGTCATGGTTCCTCCTTGAGGGATGTAAAGTGCCGGTATCCCCGACTTCTCCTGACTTTAGCTAATTCGCATGCGGGCAGCATCCGCCGCCCGATGCTGCGCAGGCCGACGCGCTTGCGCATGACGACGACCCGCAGGCAGGCGCCGCCGATCCGCCCATGGAAATTCCGCCGATCACCGAAGGGATCTTCTCAGTGGATTTTTCTCCGCAGGCCGGACAGGGAATTTGCCGGTCCCGGTCGCCGAAAACGAGCTCCTCAAAAACCTTATTGCAACTGCTGCAACGGTATTCATAAATTGGCATTGCTGCGACCTTTTTTATTTGATTGTTTATTTCGGCTCTCCTGCCCCTGCAGGGGAGCTGGAACCATATACCTGAAAAATACATGGCTTCAGCCGGGTGTATCCGGTCGGGGCCGCAGCCTTAGGGTGTCGCCGCCGGGTCGGGCCGCCGAACCATTGACGGCGCCCGGAAAATGGTACACTGCTCGTTGACATTGTGGCGAGGATTGAGAAAATACAGGACCCGGTCGATAAGGCTCGGCTGGACATCCGTGCAAAACTCCATTCCCGGGAAAAGAGCGAGCAGCCGCTCTTTTCGTTCCTCGAAGTGCTTCCTGTTCAGCATCAGGATATAGTTCGGCGCTACACCGTTATCCGCGATCGCTCGCTGCAGGGAATCGATGGGCTCGTTGCCGGTAAGGTAGTAAAACGGAACCTTTTTTTCGAGATAAAATACCGGGGGAAGCGGGATCGAGCCGTCGGAACTTTCCATAACGAAAGCCTTGAGATCGTTTTTCCCGTGGAGGTAGTTCATGCATTCGACGCGCACCCTTTTCGAGTAGGTGGTGGATACCACGAGCAATAGGAGAATGTTGACACACCAGAACCATCGCCGGAGCCCGGCGGTCAGCCGCGGATGGCTGTTCCAGAAGGACGAGCGCGCGGCGAATTCCCCCCATCCTGCCACGCCCAGCATGACCACCATGGGCAGCGCCGGCAGGATGAATCGTTCCTGTTTGTTCGGAAAACAGGAATGAAAAACGAGAAAAAGCAGCGTGGGCCAGAAGAGGAGTGCCCAGCGTTTCCAGGTTCGCAGGAACCCGTACATGAGAAGCAGGCTCGTGGGAGGGATCAGTGCGCCCATGATGGTGAAGATATAGGTATACCAGGGGAGGGTTACATAGTTGTAGGCGTGCGTTGAATTATACGCATAATTATAGATAAACGAGGTAAAGGGGCGGCCGTAAATGATCCAATCGGTAGTTCCCTGGACCGCGAAGGCGGACGCACAGAATCCTGCCCCGAGGAGAATTGCGGACCGGATATTCCTGTTGAAAAGGAAAACCGCACCCATGCCGCCTGCAAAAAGGATCGTCTGGTATCGGAAAACAAACGAAAGTCCGAGAAAAACGCCTGCAAGGAGCGCCGCAGAGGACTTGCGGGTATCTTCGCTGCGCATGCCGAAATAAAATCCCATGACGGCAAAGGGAATGCAAACCATTTCAATGAGGTTCCGCACGCTCATGAAGGGAAAAACCCAGAGAATAGCCAGCAGCAGGCTCGCTTCTGCGGCGATCTTCTTATTCGACCGCAGGAGGACGATGCGATAGCCGAAATAGACGGTGATAAGCGAGAAAAGGGCATGGGCCAGCCGCACCAAATACATGATCATGTCCGGAAAGTAGACCCCCATTTTTTTAAAACAGAGGAAAAACAGGTAGTGGAGACCGGGGTAAATGATGCTGTGGGCCGATGGATTCAGCCGGTCGATTTTTTCTCCATCGAGCCAGTTCCGGGCAATCTCAAGAACCTCGAAGTGATCGTCGCTCATGGCGTACCCTCTTGCAAAGAATACCGCGATGAGGCGGGCGATAAGCGCAGCGGCCATGATTATGAGAAGCGGCTTTTCATCCCAGATTTTCTTCAATGCGTGCATGAAAAGGCACAGCGAGCGTCTTCCCCGAAGCTCTGCTTTGGGGTTAGCGAGCGAATTATACATATTTCCTCTCCTTTAGAAGATTCCCCGAAGCTCTGCTTCGGGGAGCTTCAATCCTCCCGGTGATGGACTTCACGAAAAAATGCCCGGGTCGCTGCGCCCGGCGGTCCGGCAATATTGACAAACAGCTGTATACGGGTTTTGCCCGTAATTTCGGAAACGACGGACAATAAATTATATTGGAGCACCATACGAAGGCCTGCATTTGCCATGCGAACCATCTCCCTCCCAACCAAAATTGTCCTTCTCCTTCTCGCCGCCGCTGCTCTTTTTCTTTCGGCCCTCTCCTTTAAAATTTTCGGCGTTTCGACCGTCGCCTGCAAGTTGCAATCCCTTCTCGCGATGTTTCTCGGGTTCTACGCCACCTACCGGCTCGGCGAACTGCTCTTTGACAAGCTGACCGGCCGGCTCGCGGCCTGCATGCTCTGCTCCTGTGAAGCCTTTATCTTCTTCACCAACGACGTACGGACCGATGCGCTTCTTGCCGGAGCGGTAATCTTCGGCATCTGGCAGGTAACCGCCTTCCTGAAAACAAACAAAACCGTTTTTTCATCGGCGGATTCTGCGGGATAGCCTTTGCCATGCTTGCCACGGGTCCACTCGGCCTCATGGTACCCGCGCTCGATAGCGCAGGCCTTGCAGAACAGGCGGGGAGAGGGCAACTCTGGATTTATACCGACTCGACGGGAAGGGCCGCACTATTGCATGACCGGGACGCAGTATATTCTGCATACTGTTCCTCGGCAGGGCCCGGAGCGGTATTCCCCTAAGAGGCCCGGGCAGGTCCCTGGCCGGGCAACGGCCCGGACGAGGGAATGATAAGCCCGCTGCTTAATTTTTGCAGGGCCTCACCGGCGCCGGCAATCGATCGCCGCTCCGCAATCTTTTTAAGCTCGGCAGCGATCCGTTCGATCTCTCCGCCACCGGTATCGAGGTAAAGAAGCCGCTCGAAAAGCGCATTCGCCCCGGAGGAGTCTCCGGAAAGCAGCTTGGACAGCCCGAGCGTACCGATCATCCAGGGTTCATCCTCTTTCAGGGCCAGTGCCCTGGTTCCTGCTTCGATTGCCTTATCATAGGCTCCTGACGCATGGTAGGCACTGACGAGACATCCCCAGACCGCGGCTTCGTCCGGCTTGAGCTCTGCCGCCTTTTTATAGGCGCCGATCGCATCGTTGAATTCACCCCAGATCAGGTAGGCGTTGCCGAGGTTGTACCATGCCTCGAACATGGCCGGATTGCGGGCGATGACCTTACGGAACGACTGGATCGCCTCGCCGTACTGCTCGGTCGCGTAATACACGGTTCCAAGCTCAAACCAGATGTCGGACGATTCGGGGTTGAGCCGCGACGCTTCACGGAAGGCACCGATTGCCAGCTGGTAATCCGAGACCGCGTTGTAGGCGAGACCCAGGTTGTACCAGGCTTCATCCTTTGCCGGCCATTTCCGGACGACCGTCAGGTACGCTTCAAACGCTTCGTTGTAATTATTCGTAGCATGCAGTGCCAGCGCCAGATTGTACAAGGTCTCCTCGGAATCGGGCTGGAGTGCTGCAACCTTCCGGTAGAGGTCCACCGCATCGGCATAGTTTCCAATCGCATGCGAGGCGAGCGCCAGGGGCAGTAATGCCTCCCGATTGCCGGGATCGATTTCGATGACTTTGTGCAGGCTTTCGGCGGCTTCTGGGTAGCGACCGAGGGCATTGCAGCAGAGCCCCAGGTGCAGCAGGGAATCGGCACGATCAGGGGAGAGGTGTAATGCCTGCTGAAAGGAATCGACAGCATCCTCGTAAAGATTCAGTGACTCACGGGCAAGCCCGAGCTGGTGGTGCGCCTCCGGCCGGCCGGAGGCGCACTGAATAGACTGGAGAAAAGCCGAAACTGCCGACTCTGCGCTTCCGGAGGCGATATGGGCAAGCCCGAGCCGGAACCAGACTTCACCATCCGCACCCAGGCTTTCGGTTGCCCTGAGGAACGCCCCGATCGCTTCGGAGTTGTTGCCCATTGCTGCAAGCGCGAGCCCCCGGTGATACCAGGCATCCCCTGCTTCCGGGGTGAGCTCGACGGTTTTTGCAAAACTCGCCTCAGCATCCTCGTACCATCCAAGCGTGGCATAGGCCCTGCCCTGCTGAAACCACGCTTCGGGCGAGTCCGGGTTGATGGCAATTGACTTCTGGAAGGAATCAACCGCTTCGGTATACTTTTTCTGCGCGCTATAGGCCTGGCCGATCGAGAGCCAGATTCCATCGGTATCCGAGCGAAGGTCAACTACCATGAGAAAGGCATCGATGGCCTCAGGGTACTCTCCCAGCTCATAATAGCAGTCGCCGACACTTTCCCAGATCTGCCGGTCTGTCGGAGCAATTGCCGCAGCGGTCTGGAAAGCGGATCCGGCGCTCTTAAAATCTTTCAGGCCGATAAAGCTGTTGCCGAGGGTGACCCATGCATCAAAGTAATCCTTCCGCAGGGTGGTCGCTTTCCGGCATGCCTGTATCGCTTTCTCAAAGTTTCCCGCTCTGTTCCATGCCTGGCCTATCGAATGCCAGAGCCCTTCTCCCTGGCCGTCGAGCCTGGCGGCTTTTTCCAAAGCGTTTGCCGCCTCCTCGAAGGATTCTATTGCCATGAGCTGGCGACCGAGCGATTCCCAGGCTGCAATGCAGTCGGGCTTGATTGCCACCACTTTATTAAGAGCATCGATAGCTTCGCGCGAATAATACTGCGCCGCCAGGACGCGACCGAGCACCAGGAGCGCTTCCCAGTGGTCGGGTACCATTGCCACGACCCTGTTCGCCGCATCCCGCGCTTCGGAAAATTTCGACAGTGCTTCGAGGGAAAGCGCATTGCTGTACCATGCCGCCTCATTCTTCGGGTCGATTTCCGTGACGCGGGTAAAGGCCTCCACGGCACGTTCGTGCTCGGAAAGCAGGGCGGATTCCCGCCCGAGCTCGAACCAGGCCTCGCCTGATTTCGGATCGACCGTAACGGCCGCTTCGAGTGACTTTGCCGCCTGCCGATGTTCACCTGTCAATTGCTGCAGGCGGGCAAGTTCAATCCAGGCAAAAAAATCGTCTTGCCTGAGCGATACCGCGCTGGAAAATGACTCGATCGCGCGCCCTGTTTCGCCCGAGTTCATGAACGCGTACGCTGCCGCAGTAAAATCGCCGAACAGGGAAACCCTGAGAAGAGATGCTTCCCCGGCAAGCTTCATGGCGATTCCCAACTCCTCGACTGCCTTTGCAGGATTTCCCGCGTGGAGATGGAGCTTTCCCCGCAGCCGGTGCAGCAACGAGAGCTGCGTGTCATTGAGCGACGACTGATAGTGGTCCATGAAATTCGTGCCCCGGTTTCCGCGCTTGCCGGGCAGCAGGCGTGCAAACGCCTCCTGTGCAATGGGAAGACCGCTGCGAAGTTGCGCCGCCATGGAGTGCAGGTCGCCCGGCAACAGGGGATCGAGCTCCTGTTCAAATTCAAGAAGCCGCTCTGCAAATTCCGCATTGTATATGAGCGCTTCGAGGAAGAGACCGGGAAGAGCACGCAGCAGCTCGTGAGGCGATGAGAGCACCAGAGCATAGCGGTAACCTGAAACCGCGGCCTGGAATTTCTGGTCGGCATAGCGTTCCAGGGGATCGGGGATCTGGGAAACCTTGCGTTCGAGCTCGGCTAGCTGGTGTTCAACCTGTATCGCGCCAAAGGTCTTCAGGTATCCCGCAAGCGGTGAATCGGCGCCCTTCACCAGTTCGGCAAAGAGATAGCGGCGAAGCCGGTCCCGGAATGCCTCATGCAACCTGCCGCCGCCGGTGACGAACGAGTAGCGGCCGGCAATGTCAGCCACGGTGGTGGCAACATCGCCCGACGGAATCCCCCAGAGCTTGGAAAGGAGATTTTTGTCGAACCGGTAGCAGAGCGCCAGGGAGAACACACGCATCCGTAGCTGGTCATCGCTATCCCGGATAAACCGATCGGCGAGCGCAGAGACCAGTTTTTCGGCATCAGAGGTTACCGCCGGCCCGGGAAGAATTTCCCCGACCGGCACTTTCATCGATGCGTAGTCGAGAAGCGCGTTCACGGCAATCGGTACTCCCGCTGTTGCAAGCTCGATCTCCGCAGCCTGCTGCGTCTTGAGGGAAATATTCCTGGCCGAAGCAAGCTCCGCGATGTCGGAAATTGCAAGGGGACATCCGGCAAGGGGAAGGCAGAACCGGAGCCTTTCCGGAAAGGAATTCATGAAGGAACGCGCCCAGTCGTGAGATCCCGAAAGGATGACCGCTATGCCGCTGTCGCGATTGAAGAGCAGCGGCAGGAAGGTATCGCGAAGCCATAGCTCGATGGCGCCGGCAAGCTCCAGACTGTCGAAGATCAGTGCGAACGGAGTTTTGAGCGAGGCATTCACCAGGCAGTCGGCGAGGAGCGCGGTAAGCGATTCGTCGGCCGAGGCCACGAGCGACAGGTCGGCCGGATCGATTTTCGACTCGATCCAGGCGGTAAACCGTGCCTCGGCAGCGGCAGGGGAGGGAGACTGGCTCTTTGCCGCCTGAGAACCTTCACCCTGGCCTGCCTTATCGGTTGCAGCAGGTGCAGGAGCATCGGCCAGGAAGAGCTCCCGGGGCCAGTCGCTATCGATGAGCGACTGCTTTCTCCAGTTGATATCGTCGATTTTTACCCGCAGCCGTTCGAAGGGAGCGATCTGCGGGGCAATGCGCTCGTGCGCGGTTGCGACCGTTTTACAAATGGTTTCAAGCATGGCGCGGACGGTGGAAGGGAGTGCGCCGCCGCGGAATCGCAGGACATCCAGATCGATCAGGGCTGAGGCGGCAGGTTTTCCGCTGTACGCTCCCAGCTCGCTCACGCTCTGCATGCAGAGGTCGATGAGCGTCGATTTCCCGGTTCCGTCGGCGCCGTGGAAGAGAAAAAGCCGCGGAACGGCCTCATTGCTCCCCTGACCCGAGGTTTTGCCGAAAGCTCCTGCAAGCAATGACTTGACTATCTGCTTACTGACTTTCCTGCCGACAAAAAGCGGGGATTCCATGGAATGATTTCCTTGTAGATGGTTTCAGGGACGCCGGCACTCACGGAAGATCTCCCAATCGGATATTTGTACCTGATAAATATGCAATTAAAATACCGCTTCCATGCCCGGGGTGCAAGGGAAATCAGTTGAAGGATGAGGGATGAAGGATGAAGAAAAAAAGCATCGGAAAAAAAGATTGAGGGATTTTTTCTATTTTCCCCAATCCTTTTTTTGCGTCTTCAGCCTTCATTCTTCCGCCGTATCCTTTTCTTTCTTAGAAATAGCTATTTTACCAGTCACTCCGTATCCTTCATCGAAAGAGTCGCCATGTCGCAGAAGCAGCTCTACATCATCGACGGTCATGCGCTTATCTACCGTGCTTACTTCGCTCTCTTCAAAACACCCATGACCAGCTCCGCCGGACAGCCCACCGGGGCGGTTTTCGGATTCGCCAACTACCTTCTCCGCCTGCTCGAAGCCTATGACTGCTCCCACTGGATCGTCGCGCTCGACAGCCCTGTTCCGACCTTCCGCCATGAGATGTACCCTGCCTACAAGGCCAACCGCGAGGCGATGCCCGACGATCTTCGCTCCCAGATGCCGGTCATCGACCGCCTCATCGAGGCATTCAATATCCCGGTGGTCCGGCAGCCCGGCCTCGAAGCCGACGACCTGATCGCCGGACTTGCACGTCGGGCCGAAAAGGCGGGATTCGAAGTATTTATTATAAGTAAAGACAAGGACCTGATGCAGCTTGTGGGCGAGCATGTCAAATTGCTGGCGCCGGAAGGCGCCGGAGTCCTTGCACTCATGGATGCCCGGGAGGTCAAGGAAAAAATGGGCGTTCCCCCTGAATCGATCGCCGACTACCTCGCTCTTACCGGGGACGCCTCGGACAACATTCCCGGCATTTCGGGAGTGGGGCCCAAGACTGCGGTGAAGATTCTCGAAGAGGCCGGCAGCGTCGAGCAGCTCCTCCTGCATCCCGAGCTCATAAAAAATCCCCGGCTGCGCGAAAAAATACTTGCCGAACGAGACAGCCTGATTATCAGCCGGAAACTCGTGGCCCTCCAGACCGACGCCGAGATCGAAATTCCCCTCGAATCGCTGCAACGGATGCCCATGCGACGCCTGGAATGCCGTGAACTCTTCCGGGAGCTCAATATGACCTCCTTCCTGAAAAATCCGCTTTTTGCCGAGGAGGAGCCGCTCCGCTTCTCAGCCGTCGTTGTCCGGACTCTCGAAGAGCTGTCGGCGCTCATCGACCGGATCAGGAAGAAAGGGTGGGTTTCCATAGACACCGAGACCACGAGCACCGAACCGCGCGGTGCAAAAATCGTCGGTGTCTCCCTGGCCATCGATGAAGCGATGGCGTATTATGTTCCGCTCGGTCATGCAAAGGGCGATAACCTGCCGATCGAAACGGCGCTCGCCCTGCTCAAGCCCGTTGTGGAGTCGCCGGAAATCAGGAAGATCGGGCAGAACCTCAAGTACGACTACCAGATATTCAAAAATTACGACATCATTATGCGCGGCATAACATTTGACTGCATGATCGCCGCATATCTCATTGACCCGGGCAAGCGGCAGTATAACCTCGATCGCCTGGCAGAGGAATATCTCCACTGCTCGACGACCCCCATCGAAAAGCTCATCGGCAAAGGCCGGGACCAGAGGAATTTTTCCGAGACCGATATCGTCGAAGCGTCGAACTATTCCGGCGAGGATGTCGTCCTGCCGATCCTGCTCCGAAAGCTTCTCGACCCGCAGCTGGCTCAATTTTCGCTCGCAGAGCTTTTCCGGACTATCGAAATGCCGCTGGTGCCGGTGCTGGCCGAACTCGAATGGCAGGGGATCATCATCGATACCGAATTTCTCAGGAAACTCTCCGAGAGCTATAAAAAACGCATCGAGGGAATTACCGCCGAGGTGTGGAAGCTTGCTGGAAAGGAGTTCAACCTGAACTCCCCGAAGCAGGTGAGCGATGTTCTCTTCCACGACCTCAAGGTCCCGCGATCGAAAAAAACCAAGGTCGGTTCGTTTGAAACCAACGTTGATGTCCTCGAAAAACTGGCCGACGACTACCCCATCGCCCGGAAAATACTTGACCACCGCGAGGCGTCGAAGCTCCTGTCGACCTATATCGATGCGCTGCCGCTGGAAGTGAATTCCTCCTCAGGCCGCGTCCACAGCTCCTTCAACCAGACCGTCGCCGCCACCGGAAGGCTGTCGAGCACCGGCCCGAACCTTCAGAATATCCCTGTCCGCACCGAAGACGGCCGCCGTATCCGGGAGGCATTCATCGCTCCCAAGGGCTATAAGCTTGTATCGGCCGATTACTCGCAGATCGAGCTGCGGATCCTGGCCCACCTCTCAAAGGACCTTCAGCTCACCGAGGCCTTCCTTGAGGACAAGGACATCCATGTCCAGACCGCCGCGGCGATCTACCAGTTCGCTCCCGAGCTCGTTACTGGCGAAATGCGCCGCGCGGCAAAGACCATCAACTTCGGCCTGATGTACGGCATGGGGCCCAATAATCTTGCCCGCCAGCTTGGTATTTCCTTTGCAAGTGCCCAGAAATTCATCGAAACCTACTTTTCGCAGTTCCCCAGCGTGAAGGCCTACCTCGATTCAACTGTAGATCGGGCCCGGTCCCTCGGGTACACCGAAACCATGTTCGGCCGTCGCCGAGACCTGCCCGAGCTCAATGCAGACAACCACAACATCAGGGCTGCGGCAGAGCGCATCGCGATCAACACCCCTATCCAGGGGAGCGCGGCCGACATCATAAAGACGGCCATGATCGATATCGCAGGCTCAATTGCCGGGGCAAGCAAGCATGCGGCGATGCTCCTCCAGGTCCACGATGAATTAGTATTCGAAGTCCCCCACGGTGAGGCGAAGGAATTTGCCGTGTGGGTGGCGAAGAAGATGAGCGGGGCGGTGAAGCTTTCGGTGCCGCTCAAGGTGGATACCGGGGTGGGGGAGAATTGGAGTGAAGCCCATTAATAGTTTTAATAATTAAGCTGTAAAAGACTATGGCGGAGGAAGCGGAATTATTATTGGATGCGGGCTTTTTTTTGATGGGAAACCATGTAATGGTTTCCCCACCAGAGGAACTTGCACTAAGCCCGGCTTCCCCACCTGAGCGGTATCATTTAATTCTTGTAATCAGTACCCATACTTCGGCAATTGAGTTGCTATAACCCTGTCCCGGATCGTAATGGGCAGGTGCCGGAAGAGATCGATGACCGGTGCAAGCTTCCCGACCCGGTAGCGCGGTCGGGAATGGACATCGGTGAGAGCGTGCTCCACGACCCTCGCAACCGCCTCGGGGGAAACGCCGTGCCGCTTGAGATCATTCCGTATCGCCACGGCAGGACCGTACAGATCGAACGCCTCGGGCGGCCAGTGCCGGGTCACCCTGTCGATCATGGATTGCGATTTATCCCACATAGGGGTATCGACATCCCCTGGTTCGATGAGCGAGACCTGGATCCCCCACGGTCGCAACTCGATCCGGAGCGCGTCCGATATTGCCTCCATCGCGAACTTGCTCGCCGAATACGGCCCGAGAAACGGGTAGGAAATCAACCCACTCACCGAACTCATGTTGACAATGCGACCCCTGGACTCCCGGATAAGCGGCATCAGAGCCTGGGTTACCGCAACGCTTCCCACAAGGTTTACTTCGAATGCCTTGCGCAATTCATCGAGGGAAAGGTATTCGATAGGCCCCCCGAGCACCACTCCTGCATTATTGACCAGATCGAGCTCGACGTCCCCATTCACTGCCGTTGAGACCCGCTGCGCCGCCTCCTCAATCGATTTCTCATCGGTTACATCGAGAATAACGGGAGTCAGCATATGGGACGACTTTTCGCTGAGCGCCACCGCGTCGGCCTCCTTGCGAACCCCGGCAAACACGCGCATCCCCCTGCTTTCAAGCCAGAGCGCGCATGACTCGCCGATGCCTGAAGAGGCACCCGTTATTACTACAGCCCTGGGTCTCGTCGATTGTTCCATAGGTGACTGTCCTCCCTCCTGATATCTGTAAATATACACCACATTTTTGTTTCAGTCCGCTGGACTTCCTTACACACTGCGGACTTTATTGTAACTTGCTTTATCCGAATAACAAAAACCATGCCAATCAGAATCTGACAGAATAGCAGCCGAAGTCTCTCTAAACCGATAAATCGCACCATTTTTAAATCGTTTCACTCTTAATTTTTTTATTGCAATGGAAATGAGAAACGCCTATTTTGTATTATTCCTGTTCATAATTTTCGCATTCGCCATATTTTAATGCCGCGGAATGCCGGTTCCGGTAATTTTTCCCCTTAGACATTGAAGATTCCCCGCAGAAAGTTGCGGGGAATCTTCATAGGTAAGGAAATATTTGTAATGCGCTCGCTAACTCCGGAGCAAACTCCGGGGAATGCGCTCGCTGTGCCTGTTTACTCACCTGAGGGAACACCCCTCCTATCGGGTGATCGCCTCCACATTTCTCAATAAAAAGGAGTAATGTTCATGGAAACGTTTCACTGGCTTGATTGGACAGTCATAGGACTGTTCATGGTCAGTTTAGTCGGTACAATCGTCTGGGCTGTTCGAAAAAGGGAGGCGAATGCCTCCGACTATTTCCTGTCCGGACGCGAGGCTGGCTGGGTGCGCATCGGGGCGTCGATCTTCTCGTCAAATATCGGCTCCGAGCATCTTGTCGGTCTCGCCGGTGCCGGATTCGCCACGGGCATGGCAATGGCCCACTGGGAAATGCAAGGCTGGATGATTCTCATTCTCGGCTGGGTCTTCGTTCCGCTCTACGATCGCATTAAAGTATTTACCATGCCGGAATTCCTGGAGAGAAGGTTTTCAGCCGGTTCACGGTCCGTGCTGAGCATCATCTCCATGGTCAGCTATGTCATGACCAAGATCGCAGTAACGGTCTACGCCGGCGGTGTAGTGTTCAAGACCGTTTTCGGTATCGAATCGCTCAACATTCTGGGCCACAATGTGGATTTCTTCTGGATCAGCGCCATTGGTCTCGTGGTGATCACCGGTATCTATACCATCGCGGGCGGAATGCGGGTCATCATGTACACCGCGGTTCTGCAGACGCCGGTTCTCCTCCTCGGTTCCATATTCATTCTATCCATCGGGCTTCATCGGCTTGGCGGCTGGCACAATTTCGAAACCATTATCAGGGCTGCGCACCCCACGAACCTGCATCTCTGGAAAAGTATGAACGATCCGAACTTTCCCTGGCTCGGTGTTCTCGGAGGTTCGGCCATTATAGGTTTCTGGTACTGGTGTACCGACCAATATATCGTCCAGCGAGTTCTTGCCGGACGCAATCAGCAGCAGTCGCGTCGCGGCTCGATTTTCGCCGGCTACCTTAAGCTCCTGCCGGTTTTCATCTTCCTGGTCCCGGGTATGATTGCCTTTGCCCTGAGTTCAAAGGGTCTCCTGAACATGCCTGCCGGCCCTCACGCCGGGGATGCCGCTTTCAGTTCACTCGTGGCGCAGCTCCTGCCCGTCGGTGTCAAGGGGCTGGTGGTCTGCGGCCTTCTCACCGCGCTCATGGCCTCCCTTTCGTCCAAGTTCAACGCGTCGGCGACCCTGTTTACCGTTGACTTCTACCAGAAATGGCACCCCACTGCAAGCGGCAAGCAGCAGGTATTAGTCGGTCGCCTCGCCACCACGGTCATCGTCCTGCTCGGTATCCTCTGGATCCCGGTCATGAAGAGCCTCGGCAACGTGCTGTACGAGTATCTCCAGAATGTCCAGGGTCTGCTCGCTCCTGCCATTTCCTCTGTTTTCATCATGGGTGTGTTCTGGAAGCGTACCAGCGACAAGGCTTCCTTCTGGACAATGGCCATCGGCTTTTCGATTGCCATGATCCGCCTCATTTCGGACGCGGTCATCGGTTCGCAGATCAAGGCGATCCATGCTGCATCCACCGATCCGGCAACTGTCCAGATGCAGCTCCAGGTTCTTGCGGCAAAGTATGGGTTTTTCTATCACCTCGCCGCAATCAACTGGCTGTTCTTCTGCGAATACCTCTTCCTGCTCTGCATCGTACTCCTGGTGGTGATCAGCCTTATCTCCAAGGCACCAAGCGATACGCAGCTGCAGTACAGCTACTCAGGGGCGACACCCGAAGAGCGCAAGGCGACGAAGGAGAGCTGGAACTGGAAGGATGTGGTGCTTTCGCTCGGCGTTGTCGCGATTGTCGTGTGTTTTTATATTAAGTTCTGGTGAGATAGGTGCCTTAGGCGGGAGAACCATGGACCATGGTTCTCCCTGACCAATTGGGAAATGCCCGGCTGGATTAAATAATAATCAACTCATTTTTTCACAGGAAAGGGAAAAATTGAATATGTCGGAGTCTTCTCAGAAAAGTGTAAGCCAACTTGCACCGGATTCAAACAACACGGGATTTATCGTTCTTATAACAATGGTGGCAACTATTGGAGGCTTTTTGTTCGGCTTCGATTCCGGCGTTATCAACGGTACCGTAGACGGGCTCAGGCTTGCATTTCACTCGAACAGTGTCGGCACGGGGTTTAATGTCGCTTCAATGCTTCTTGGCTGCGCAGCAGGTGCATTTCTTGCAGGCAGCCTTGCAGACAAATTTGGTCGTCGCGCTATTCTGATAATAGCTGCATTGCTTTTTGTCGTCAGTGGCTGGGGATCAGGTATTGCACATAGTTCTCTTGAATTCATTATCTTTCGGCTCATCGCAGGTTTATCGGTTGGTGCGGCATCGGTTCTCGCTCCGGCATACATTTCAGAAGTTGCTCCGGCCGATAAGCGGGGAACACTTTCATCAATCCAGCAGATTGCGATTATCACCGGTCTGTTTGCCGCGTTCCTTTCCAATTATCTGATTGCCCACACTGCCGGCGGATCGGTAAAAGTGTGGCATCTGGGTTTTGAAGCATGGCGCTGGATGTTCTGGGTGGAAATTATTCCCTCTGTTGCCTTCTTTCTCGCCCTGCTGCTCATTCCTGAAAGTCCCCGTTACCTCGTTGCAACCGGTAAGAGAGAAAAAGCCATTGCCGTTCTTAAAAAACTTATGGGTAATCAGGCTGAGGCCAAACACAAAGAGATCAGCGAAACCATCGCAGCCGATCACCGTCCAAGCTTTAAAGATCTTCTCGGACCCAATGGGAAAGTACGGCCTATCGTCTGGTTAGGTATCGGATTAGCTGCATTCCAGCAGTTTACCGGTATCAATATCATTTTCTATTATGGCGCAGTTCTCTGGCAGTCGGCCGGTTTCACGGAATCCGATTCCCTGTTAATCAATGTTATCAGCAGTGCGCTCAGTATCGTAGCATGTTTTGTAGCGACCTACTCGATCGATAAAATCGGCCGTAAACCGATGCTTCTCATCGGTTCTACCGGAATGGCCGTTACTCTTGGAACCATGGGATTGGTTTTTATTACATCGGCGCAAACGGGCGGCGGCAGCATTCATTTGACCGGTTTGGGTGGCCCGATCGCACTTGTTGCAGGAAACCTCTTTGTCATGTTCTTCAACTTCTCATGGGGTCCGGTGATGTGGGTCATGCTTGGCGAGATGTTCCCCAACCAGATGCGCGGGAGCGGTCTTGCAGTCAGCGGTTTGTCTCAATGGATAGCCAATTTCGCAATCACCATGACCTTTCCGATTATGCTTACCGGTATCGGCCTTGGTGCATCCTACGGGATTTACGCTATCTTTGCAGTTATTTCCTTCATCTTTGTCTGGAAACTTGCTCACGAGACGAAGGGTATCGAACTCGAAAACATGGTTGGCTGATACCATACTTTTTCGATTGAACTCTATTTCAGGGGGTCTGTATTTTTACAGACCCCTTTTTTTTGGTGCGCCCGGCAGGAGCGCCAGGCGACTATTGAAAGCTGGAACATGAAGGATGTTGAACAGGCATAGCGAGCGCATTACAAATATTTCCTTACCTGTGAAGCTCCCCGCAGCTTGCTGCGGGGAGCTTCAACAAAAGGTGGAAATTGTTACCGCAGCGGGATATAATGAAGCAGCCGGCTCTCGATAGCGCGGAAGTCGCTGTCATGCAGCGGGTTTCGGGCAGTCATCTAATCCGTTACCTGCCGTCGCTGCCGCCAAACCTCGAAAGGAGAAGTCCCTATGGGGCCGAATGAAAAAGTGGCCTTGGAACAGCGGCTTGAAGCAACGGCGCTTCTGGCCGGGGGCATTGCCCATGATTTTAAGAATCTCCTCACCGTTGCCCTGGGGTATATCGAAATGGCTTCGACCGAAGCTGCCGTTCCTGAGAAGGTAGTCCTCTACTGTGAAAAGGCAAGCGAGGCGGTGCAGCGGTCGACCAGGCTCATGCAGCAGATGCTCTCCTTTACGCGGGTTTCCTGCCCGAACAAAAAGCCGCTGGATTTCGGGCGCATCCTGAAGAATTCCGTCATCATTGCCATAGGGGAGTCTCCGGTAACCGCGGATTTTACCTATGACAAGGACCCATTGCTCTGCGAAGCCGATGAACGGCAGATGGCGCAGGTCATCAGCATCCTGGTGACCAACGCCATTCAGGCCATGCCCGCAGGCGGGAAGCTTTCCGTTACCGCCGGAAACCGGGCCTTTGCGCCGGGCGATCATTATGCACTTGCCGGAGGTGAGTACTGCCGCGTCACGTTTACCGATTCAGGAACCGGCATTGCCGCAGAGGACCTGCCGCACATTTTCGACCCGTTCTTTACGACAAAATCGAAATGTTCCGGGCTCGGGCTTCCCATCGCCTATGCCATCTTGAAATATCACGGTGGTTTCATTGAAGCGCTCCCGGGGCAGGGCGCCGGGGCATCATTCGCCCTGTACCTTCCGGTCGCTATCGCCGCCGCATAGACCGGCATACCGGGAGGGGAGCAATCCATGCCTGCGGAAGCCTCGCTGAAAGTCAACTGGGAAGGATCACTCTTCGTCCACCACAGCCTCGGAATGGTCAACCGGGAACTGCTGCGCGCATTTGCCGGGGACCGCCGGTTCGACATCCGCCATATTCCCTACGAGCCGGACCGGTTTTCCATCGATGCCGCGCCGGAGTTCGAATGCCTGAGGCCCTCCCTGGCCGGGGCGCATGCCGGAGCCGACGTGCTCGTCCGGCACCGCTGGCCGCCCGACTTCACCCCTCCGCGGCACGGCCTCCTGGTACTGTTCCAGCCGTGGGAGTACGGCGCCCTGCCCATCGAGTGGGTCGAGAAAATTCCCCGGTTTGCAGACGAGGTATGGGTCTATTCCGAATACCTGCGTGAATGCTACCGCGCATCGGGTATTGACGAAAACATAGTCAGGGTTATCCCGCTCGGTGTCGATCCGGCTGCGTTCCACGCGGAGGCCGCGCCATCGGCATGGATGCGCAGGGCGGCGGGCGACCGTTACTGCTTCTTTTTCAACGGCGGCGCCACCTTTCGCAAGGGAATCGATATCCTTGTCAATGCCTATGCCGCCGAATTCGGCCCGGCGGAGCGCGTCTGCCTCATTATCAAGGGTTCCCGGGCGTATAGCGGCGGGCTTGGGCAAAAGATCGGGGAATTGGCGCAGCGCACCGGCGGCGCTCCCATCATCTATTTCACGGACGACCTCTCTCCGCGGGAGCTTCCCGGTCTTTACACCGCGTGCGACTGCTATGTACATCCCTACCGGTCGGAGGGGTATGGCTTGCCGATAGCCGAAGCCATGGCATGCGGCAGGCCGGTAATCGTCACCGGTGCGGGAGCGGCGCGCGATTTTACCGATACAACGAACGCCTACCTCATCAAATGCTCGCTTGAAAAACTCCCTGTCCGTGCCGCAGGCGGCCTGCCGACGGTTGCCAGCCCGTTCTGGATACTCCCGGACATGGATGATTTGCGGCGTCTCATGCGGTATGTGTTTGACAACAGGGAAGAAGCGGCGCTGCGCGGAATCCGGGCGAGCCGGACAATCAGGGAACAGCACACCTGGAGCCGCTCGGCCCTGTTCGCAAAGGAAAGGCTCATCGCACTCGCCGCGGATGCGGGGAACCATTGCCCTGCAGGAGTGTTTTCAGGCGACCATGACCGCAGGTGCGGCATTGAGGATGTGGCGCGGCAGAGTCCCGGCCTGGCCCATTGAATGCTCATAATGAAGGGCAGCGGCATTCGACGGGAAGGGAAGGGAAAGGCTGCTGCGGATCTCCGCTTCGAGTAATTGCCGGTTTGCAACTATTGCATCGGCGGTGAGATAATCGGTGTGAACAAAGGCGCGGTATCCGTCGCCGGGATCGCCCTTGTAGTAGACCGAGGTTGCGGCGTAGTCGATCTCTGCGCTGTAAAGTCGGTCGCCGGTAGCGGGAACGGTATACACCCATTCACGGCCCGAACCTGTTACGGGAACGGCGCGGTCATGGTATGAGCTGCCGGGATAGGGAGTAATGATGGTGATATCCGCATCGTCGGGCTTTGCTTCCAGAAGCCAGCTGCGGGTTTCATCGATGGTGGCCGGCGATTCGCCGGGATGCCCGAGCGACATCAGCGCTTTCACTTTGAGGCCGTGTTCCCGTGCAACCGCGACGCAGCGCGAGTTATCGTCCCTTGTCGCGCGCTTATTGATATTACGGAGTATGCGGACCGACCCGGTTTCGAACCCGGACAGGATCCAGCGGAAGCCCGCCTGGTACATTGCCTTCGCCTGGCGGCTGCTGAAGAGTTCAGCCTTGACAAATCCCCTGAAATGAAATGCCCTGCCGACTTTGATCTGCAGCGAAATGAGGTCGTCGAGCTGGTCGGTGAAATGGGGGTTGACATTAAGTTCGTCATCGTAAAACATGAAACCGGTGTACCCGTACCGCTCGTAGAGAGCGGTGATTTCCCGGACAATGCTGCCGGTGGAGCGGATTCGTACCGTGCGCAGGCACGGAGACTCGCGGCCTCCGCAGAATCCGCAGGAGAAGGGGCAGCCGAGCTGCCCGACGATGCTGGTCGACGGTTCGCCGTCGATCGAATACCCATAGGTGGACAAATCGATAAGATGACGTGCCGGGAACGGCGAGGCGGTAAACTCTTCCCGGGTGAGGAAAAGGGGCGAACGCAGGTCATCGGCATCGACGATGGCCGGGGCGTGGTCCTCAAGAGCAATAAAGATGGCCTTTTCCCCGTCGCCGCTGACAAGCACATCAAACGCCGCTTCCAGCGCGCGCATGACCTCGGTCGCCCTGCCGCCGCTTCCCCTGGATCGCTCTTTCCCGGCTGCCGTATTCGTGAGGGTGACATGCGGACCGCCCAGGATGATTTTCGCATCGGTCCGGAGCCGGCGGATCGCGGAGACTACGGCCATGACTTGCGGCATCTGGGGGGTCGAAGCGGTAATGCCGAAAATGCGGCAATCGGTCGCGGCGATATAATCATTGACCGCCGAGCAGTAGTTCGATATCCCCGACAGGTCGAGCACATCGACCCGGTAGTCCGCATTCTCGAGCACCGCAGCGACCTTCAGGATGCCGAGGCTGGGAAAAACCCTTTCGTCAATGAGGAATACCGAGGGCGGGATGATGAGGCAGATGGAATCGCCGTCACGTAAGGGCATGCGTCCGTACTCCGTGCAGAAGGTAAGGAGAGATCTTCCTTGATTTAATTACTAAGCAGTTCATAAGTATCGGCATCTGAAACCGTTCGTGGTGAGCTTGTCGAACCATGAACGGCCTGCCATTATTGCTCGCCCTTCGACAGGCTCAGGGCGAACGGTTTTTGCCGGAGAACTTGCTTATGAACTGATTAGTAAATAGCCGTGGCCCACCGTTGCCGGGAGATCCGGCTATGCCGCTTCTTGGTCTAGTATCGGCATTTTCGAGGAATTCTTGAGTTTAAAGTTTTTAGAGTTTATGGTTTCTTTGAGGCGGTTCCCCCTGGCCTGAAGCCGCGAAAGGCGCGCGTCTTCAGGCACACCCCTTCCTGCGGAAGTACGAGGCGATGCCTGCCTCGCTCACGCTCAGCAGGCGCTCTCGTACTCCCGCAACGCTCACATTGGTAGAAAAAACAGGAAGGACAATGTCAAGAATTGTATTTATAGATTTTGACGTCGTCCCAAGATTGGTGGCAAAAACATTCAGTTAAAGGTGATGTACTGTAGTCGCGGAAACGCCCCTTATCCTTTAACATAATGCTTTTTAAGAAGTTACAAACTTACCTCGCCTATGGGCGATTATTAAAAGAGATGCCGTTGAAACTTGATGCCACCAACTTTGAGACGAACCCTAGATTTTTAATGTGTTTTCTACCATAAAAGAGAGCGTTGCGGGAGGGGGAAGGCGTTTGCCGAAGGCAAACATTGCCTCCCCCTTCCGCAGGAAGGGGTGAGCAAAAGACACCGCAAGCCCGCGCTTTGGCGGGCGCGGAGGCTTTTGCCAGGGGGAACCGCCGCAGGCGGTTCCCCCACCAAAAAGGCTAGTCTATAATAATAGGCTCTTTCGAAGATTCACTCTTCAATCGATCATTATTTTCTATGAGATAATCGATTGCCTTTCTATAATATCCCGGATCCTCATGCTTTGCAAAGGACCCTTTCAAATCGATTGCCCCGACCCGTTCCCGCATTGCCCTGCGGAACCCATCGTCATTGATGAGCCTGACGGTAAGGTCGATATACTCCTGCCGGTTGCACGCTATGAGCTCCGGCAGCCCGACTATTTCAAGCGTTGCCGCGCCGAACCGGTTGAAGGCGCGGTCTCCCTTCCATACCACCATGGGTTTTCTGCAGTGCAGGGCATCGATCACCGTGTTGAATCCGCCGAAGGGATAGGAGTCCAGTGAAATGGCGCCCCTGCACAGTTCGGTAAAGTATTGCATGCGTGAAAAGTTTGGGAAGACCTGGACATGCTCCGCTCCGAGCTGGGAATGGATGTCCTTCACGAAAGGAATAAAGCCGTTGTTATCGGTAAGGGCACGGCCGGGGAAAATCCTGAATATTACCATTTTCTCCGCCCTGGCCAGCACTTCGCGGAGGGCGTCGAGAAGGGGATACGAGACCTTCTGGGCGGTCCAGCCGCAATTGACATAAAAGGGCTCTTCCTGCGGCGGCACGTCCGGAACGGTGAATTCGTCCGGATAGACCGGATACACTCCCATGCCGGGAATGAGGACCAGCCGTTCGCTGTAGTTTTCGCCCGCTTTTCCGGCGTCCTCGACCTCCCGCCCGCCAAGAAAGTAGTCGATTTTCGAGCCCCAGGTGCTGGTCGGGTGGCCATACATGACGGCCTGTATCGGGGCGAGCCGGATGTTACTCAGGTAGATGCTCTCCGCATTCAGGCCGATGTCCGGATAGATGGCCGCGGAAAATTCGTTATCCTGAAGCGGAGACAAATCCATCTGGTGATTTTTCATCAGAATGGTGATGACCCGTTCGAACATCTCCCGGTCCTGGATTTCCCGCTCATGAGTCCCGAAATGGACGAGCGTCACTTCATAGTATCCGGCGAGGGACCGGACAAGCGGTGCTAAACTGGTGTAGACCGCATTGCGGTACCATCGGCCCGATATCAGGGCGATTTTTTTCCGTGCGGGCGTGTTCCGGATTGCCACATTGGCAAATGCGCCTGCGACCAGGGTATTAAGGCGTTCCTTGGCGATCCGTTCGCACTCCGGCGCTACATAGGTTACCGGGAAATAGCTCAGCCGCGAATTATTGCCGATGAGTCTGAACCGGTCATTGAGCTTTTTCAGGTGATGACGGATATTATCGTGCGTCTCCTTTCTGCAGAAGGCTGCGGCCGATACCCAGTAGTAACACCACCACCGTGAGGCAAACGGCGGCGCGAGCTCGAAATAGAGCGCCGGATCTATGGCTACCTCGGTGCGGACATTGTGCAATACGAGCAGCTTGAAAAGATTTTTGTTGTTTTGCGAAAGTCTCAGCACCCACGGCGTTGTCGTTCCGTAATCGGACAGGGCGACGACATTGCCGATTACCGGTTGCAGTGCAATGAAGGCCTCGATATGACTCGGGGGAATCTTGAAATCGGGGTGGCAGAAGAAATAAAGGAAATTCTCCACGAAATCATTGATAAAGGCTCTTTTTTCAGACGAAAGGTTGAAATAGATGAAAGACCGGAAATGGTTCAGGACCCGGATAAATTCATCGGAGAGTTTTACATAATTTCCGCGGATAAAAAAGTTGAGCCACTGGCGACGCGAAAAGGCAATGGCAGCGGGATCGGGTGTCTCCTGCCGGGGGCGCGAAGCGCTTGTTTTGGATACGGTGCCGACTGCTGAGCTATCCATGGATGCCGTCCTTCGGTAAAAGAGAATCTGGATACGTCGGAATGATGATTATATCTCTCTTCTATTAAAGTAACAATAGAAGAAGGCTTCAGGCTTCAGACTTCAGGCCTCAGGAAAAGCGTTGAAAGAAATAACGCTAAAGTATTTCCGAATTGAGTCGATATTGTATGTAGGGGATGAGGCGCACAACCTTCAAAACCCGAATGTCACCGGGCAGGACCGGGAAGCTCTGGCCGCGTGACAAGGATGTCAAAAATCACACAAGGGAGGCTGTATGATCAATACCAACACATCTATTGCGTCGGTGCTGTCCCAATTGTACTCGACCAACGGCGCGCAGACAACCAAGCTTGAGAGCCAGATCGCTTCGGGAAAAAGGGTTACGAACCCGAGCGACGACTTTGCCGCGTACGTGAAGTCATCGGCCCTGAACAGCGATGTCTCCGCAAACCAGGAGGTCAGCCAGAATCTTCAGAGCGCGGCAGGCATGGTTACCTACGCCACCCAGGTCGGCAACGATATCGCCTCGGACTTCACGCAGCTGCAAAACCTGGCCACATCCTATGCGGCGACAACGGATACGACGCAGCAGTCGTCCCTGGCTGCGCAATATAGCGCCATCGTCTCCCAGATAGCCAATACCATAAGTAACGGCACGTACAACGGAACCTCTGTTTATTCAACATCGACCCTGGAAACCGCCACTTCCAATACCAATGGCGGCACCATTGCCGTCACCGCTTCGGCGATCGGTTCTACCGCTTCTATCAGTAATATCGCGACCGCTACCACGTCGGATATTCAGAATGAAATCAACAATTGCCAGACGTATATTGCCGACATGGGTTCGTATTCAAACGAAATCAACACTGCAATATCGCTCAGCAATACTGCAACATCCGCCGACCAGGCCACGATTTCGGCACTTACCGACGACAACCAGGCCGAGGATATGGCAAATCTTACCAGTCTCGAGGTACAGCAGGAGGCCATCGTTTCCATGATGTCCCAGGCCAATAGTTCGCAGTCCGCAATAGCAAAACTCTTCAACTAAACATAGTTGTGCTGACACTCCTCCCGCGGGGAGGGCGAACTATCGCCCTCCCCGGTTATTCCGCACGCGCATCTGAACGGCGAGCGGGTCAGGAGATAAGAGATGGAATTACGTAAACGGCATTTTGCCGGGCTTACTATGCAGTTCATACGTTGGGTTACATCTACCCATTCGTGGTGAGCCTGTCGAACCATGAACGGTGCGGAATTGCTGCTCGCCCTTCGACAGGGCGAACGGTCGGTACTACACGTATGAACCGATTAGCAAGATTAAGCGTGAACCTCAACGGGAGAATTCCAATGTAAATCAAGAGGCAATCGTTGTCGTGCCTGCGGCTTGGGGAAGCTCGGCAGGCGTTTCGGCACAGGGATGGACTAAAAAACACAGGGGAGGTGCGTATGTCGGCGAATGTCACGCTAGAGACCACGGCATTGGGAATTGCTCAATTTTACCAGACCAACCAGAGTGCCATGAACAGCACCATTGAGTCTATTGCCAGCGGGCACCGCATAAATGGGCCAAACGACAATGCCGCCGACTATGCCCAGATTAACTGTATGCAATCGGAGGTCAATGGCTTGACCCAGATTCAAAGCGACCTGGTGGACGGCTCATCGCTTTTGCAGGTTGCCCAGGCGGCCGGGACCACCGTATCCGAGGACCTGAACAGCATGCAGAATCTGCTGACCTCGTATTACGCCGCCGGCACAACCGCGGCTCAGAAGTCGGCCGATGCCGATCAATTCCAGAGTCTCCAGAATCAGGTAGAATCCGTCATCAACACGACCGATTATAACGGTCAGCAGGTGATTACCGCCAACGGCGGAGCCGCGCTCTGGGGCGCCATGGTGGATCCCAACGACCCGAGCCAGCAGTTTGAAATTTCATACGATTCGACCGATATTGCCGATGTTTCGGGTTTGACACTCGGTGTTTCGGACCAGGCGACCGAAACCGCGGCCCTCAATGGCCAGATTCAAAGTGCGACCTCCTATTTGGCAAAAACCTCGAATTTTATCGCCATCCTCAACGATCAGAGCTCGCTCGTATCGGAGAACCTGTCGACGTACGACCAGGCCATTTCCAATGTACAGGATGTCAACCAAGGCACCGCCCTGACGACGCTGAGCGCGCAGAGCATCTGCCAGCAGTCGGCGCTGTCGCTCCTGGCCCAGGCGAATACCAGCCGGCTTTCATTGACAAGTACGCTATTGCAAAATATATAGGAGGGTCCGGCGTGCGGCGCCGGAGCAGGGGAGCGGGTTATTCGCCGCGGACGAAATTCCCGATCCTGTCGGCGAGCGAAGCCGGATCGAGCCTGAGGTCCGAAAGAAGATGGGGCAGATCGCCGTGCTGGATGAAACGGTCGGGCAACCCGAGCCGGAGAAATCGAGGGAACCGCTTCGCGCCGCTCTCCGCGGCAAGGGACAGCAGGGCGGATCCGAACCCGCCCTCAATCGTATTATTTTCGAGCGTGACAATGAAGGGGAACTCATTCCACAGGGTAGAAAAGCGGTGTTCATCGAGCGGCTTTATAAACCGGGGATCGATAACCGCAGGATTAATTCCCTTCTCGACGAGAAATTCCCGAGCGCGGAGCGCGAGTTGCACGAAATCTCCCGCGGCCAAAAGGGCAACATTTTCTCCCTTTACAAGGTCCTCCGACGTTCCTATCGGCAGCGCTTTCAGGGGACTCGTGAGCGAGGCACCGGTTCCGCTTCCGCGCGGGTAGCGGATAAAACTCGGACCCTTATCGTACGAGAGAGCGGTAAAGAGCATTTTGCGGAACTGCTCCTCGTCCCGCGGTGCCATGATGAGTGCACCGGGAATTATTCTGAGGAACGAGAGGTCGAAGGCGCCATGATGCGTCGGGCCATCGTCGCCGACCAGTCCGGCCCGGTCGATGCAGAAGACAACCGGAAGGCCGTCGAGCGCAACATCGTGCAGTATTTGATCGAACGTGCGTTGCAGAAAGGTTGAATAGAGCGCCACGACCGGTCGAAGTCCTTTGAGTGCCAGCCCGGCCGCAAAGGTAACCGCATGCGATTCGGCGATGCCGACATCGAAAAACCGGTCCGGGAATTCCTTGCTGAATTTCGCAAGGCCGGTTCCATCGCGCATTGCCGCAGTAATGGCGACCACCTCGGGACGGGTTGCGGCTATTTCGCTGAGCGTCGATCCGAATATTTCCGAATAGGAGGGTGTCTTCCCTTTGGGAACGATTATTTCGCCGGTGGTCTTTGAAAAGCTGCCGACCCCGTGAAACTTGGTCGCATTCTCTTCGGCGAACCGATATCCCTTGCCCTTTTTGGTAATAATGTGGACGAGTACCGGTTCGTTTGAAAACTTCTTGACCGAATTGAAAATCTCAAGCATGGCACCGATATCGTGCCCGTCAACTGGCCCGAGATACCGGAGGCCCAGATCCTGGAAAAATTTCCCCGGGATGAGCAGGTGCTTGAGGGAATCATCGACGCCATGGACGAGGCTGCGAATACTTTTCCCCACATTGGGAAGCTTGCCGAGCATGTCCCAGATTTCGGATTTTATTTTATAATACCGTTTGTCGGTAATGACCCGCGTCAGGTACCGGGAAAGCGCTCCGACGTTGCGGGAAATCGACATTTCATTATCGTTGAGCACCACGGTCAAATTTGTCCGGCTGGCGCCCAGGTTATTGAGGCCTTCGAATGAGAGTCCGCCGCTCATGGCGCCGTCGCCGATGACCGCTACCACCGCATGGTTTTGTCCGAGAAGATCCCGTCCCCTGGCCAGGCCAAGCGCAACGCTGATCGAGGTCGAGGCATGACCGGCAGAAACCGCATCGTAGTTGCTCTCAGAAATACGCGGGAACCCGCTGATGCCGCCATATCGCCGGAGCGTTTCAAACCGGTCGCGCCGGCCGGTCAGGATCTTATGGGTATATGCCTGGTGCCCGACATCCCAGACAATTTTGTCGGTCGGGGTATTGTAGGCGTAGTGCAGCGCGATGGTCAGCTCGACGGTTCCAAGGCTTGGTGCCAGGTGGCCTCCGGTGGTGCTGACGACATCGATCATGAATTCCCGGATCTCCCGGGCGAGATGCGGCAGCGCATCGGGAGGAAACTTCCGCAGATCGTCCGGAGATTGAATGGCTTCAAGAAAATTCACGAGGCAAATCCTTTAATTCCCAGGCAATGGAGGCAGCGGAGGAGGCAATGGCGATATACCGGGCATTAATCAAAAGATACCTCAAGGATCGAAAATTATTCAAGAAATCTCAGGAAAACCGGGTAGATGGCTGAGGCGGAAGCCAAAAGCAGAAGAAAATTCACATTTTTTGGGATGGCTGAGTCGGAATACAAATTCAAAATCAAGGTCAACTTCCGGGCGTTCCGGAGGTCACCCTGAAGGGTGACCTCCGGCGCGCCTCCGCCGGGCTCTCGGCGAAGCCGAGCCGGTATTTCCAGCCCTGCGGCTACGCCTTGGTCTGGAAACACTGTCGGGGTCGCTATCGCTCCTCCCGACACCCTCTGTCCTCGCTAACGCAACGTCAAAAGATTCAAACACATAGAAGCGTAAATGAAGGCTTACTGCTCGGGAAGGTGGGAGATTGCTGAATTTCGCTCCTGGATCCCCCGCCTTCGGCACCCCCTTATAGGGGGGATAAAGGGGAGGTCTATCAAGGATTTGATGTCGTTTATGTGTTTTCTACCTTAAAAGAGGGCGTTGCGGGAGGGGGAAGGCGTTTGCCAGAGGCAAACATCGCCTCAATGTTTGGACTTTTTTGCTTTTATAACACCTCTCCGGGCGGAGAGGTCCGGCCGCTTTGGGCCGGGGTGAGGTAAGGGGTGTGCCTGAAGACGCGCTTTCGCGGCTTTATGCCAGGGGGAACCCGCGTAGCGAGGTTCCCCCCTCAGAGGCATTTGACTTAAGCTCGGTTCCCCCCACCAGACCAGTTCCTATCCCGCCAGTATCGTCGCCTCAATTGCCTCTATTTTCCTGCGAAGCTCCTGATCTGCCGCTATTTCACCGTCGATTTTCTTGCACGAATGAATGACGGTGGAGTAGTCTCGCCCGCCAAAATCCAACCCTATGCTGCGCAAAGATTGCGAGGTGAGCTTTTTGCAGAGGTACATGGCTATAGAGCGGGGAAAGGAAACATCGCGTTTCCTGGTATGTGCCGTCAGCTGATTGGCACTTATTCCAAAGGAATCGGCGACTTTTTGCTGTATTCGCCTGATGGAGATGCGTTCCTTCTTTGCAGAAATAGCGTCGCCGCAGAGTTCCCGGGCGACTTCCAGGGTAATATCCCTGCCGGTAAATGAAGAGGATGCAATGAGCTTTATCAGGGTCCCCTCGAGTTCACGGACATTAGAGGTAATATTGCCCGCAATATATTGAATGACCTCATCCGGGAGCGATAACCCGTCATTTTCCGCTTTCTGGCGGATAATGGCAATCCTGGTCTCAAGATTCGGCGGCTGGATATCGGCAATGAGACCGCCCATGAAGCGGCTGATGATATGTTCCATCATATCCGGGATTTTGTCGGGAGGACGGTCGGAGGAAAGCACAATCTGCTTTCTTTCGAGAAGCAGCTTGTTGAAGATTCTGCAGAACTCCTTCTGTGTTCCCGGTTTGCCGCTGAAAAAGTGGATATCGTCGATGAGCAGCAGATCGATAGACGCGAATTTCTTATAGAACGAAGAGGAATCTTTTTTATGGACAACGTAATTGATGTATTGCGTCGAGAACTCTTCACTTGTTAAATAGGCCGCGTTATCGGCAGTCCCCTCGGTCTGGGCAAAATGGCCTATGGCCTGCAGCAAATGCGTTTTACCGAGTCCGGTTCCCCCATAAATAACCAGGGGATTGAATGTGGTTTTTCCCGGCGCTTCGGCGACTGCAAGTGCCGCAGCATGCGCCATCCGGTTACTGTCGCCGACAATGAATCGGTCGAAGGTGTAGTTGGGATGGAATTGGGGACGCGATTCAGCTCCCTGCGGGACCTGCCGAACCCGGGATTCCCGGATATCGGTACAGATTGGTTCAACGATCTTCCAGTCCTTCTGGGTCGGAACGAATGAAATTTTGCAGAATGAAACCTGGGCTTCGGTAAGCATTTCGGCAATCAGGCCCGAGAAATGCTCTTCGATAAAATCGGCAAAGAATTGATTCGGAACCAGAATATGGGCATGGCCATCGGTTATATAGAAATCGGTGGTTCGAAACCAGGTGTCGAAGCTTGCAGGTCCGATTTTCTGGCATATCTTATTCAGGCACTCCTGCCAGAGGGAGGGGAAAGCGGCAGTCGAGGCATTATTTGCATTTAACATGTTATCAACATTCTTTCAACTTAACAATATATTATAAGCGTGAAATGAAGAGCAAATGGGCGGTGGTGGAGACAATCAGCCGATATTAAGATATAACACTGATAAAATCAATGCTTTAATAACTTGCCGATCAGAAGTGCGGGGCATTGGTTCATTATATACACAGATTATCAACATCTTTTCCACCGGTTATGAACATTAAGTTATCAACACTGCTCTTCTTTTTGTGTTAGAACAATATACTATTGTTTGGACCGATGTCAAAGATATTTTTTTAATAAAAAAATAATAAAAAAAAATCAAATTAATTGAACGTTTATTTTGTGCTTTTGGGGGGGTAGAATCCGTCGATTAAAGAGTGCCCAGCGAAATGCTCCCCGGAATGACGAGTATGTCAATGCTCCTCCCGGGCCAATCGCCATTTGCTCAGCTCCTGCTCTTTGGAAAACCATAGCCGACCCAGATCTGGTTCATTATCGAGATCTGTGAGCGGCCTCCCCATGGGCTGACGCCGATCTCATACCCGCCGTAGAACGGATAGACGTTTGAACGCCGCAATTCGACTCCGGCATGATAGGTGGATCCGTTATAGGTTCCGCCATTTGCGGTCTGGTTCCGGGTATCGATGCTGAACCCCAGGAGAATGCCGACAATGCTTTTAATCCGTATGGATGCATCGCCTTTCACAACGTCATAGGAGGGAAATCCCGATTGGAGGGGAAACCCGTATTCGAGCGATCCCAGCACCAGGCTGTCATGAACATTGACAAGCAGTCCTGCCTTCGCATCGTAATTCCAGACGGTGGTCCACCAGGAATGGCTGACGGTGAGGGTGGAGAGAGAAAGCTGGACGGTCTTCAAGAACGCAGGGGAGAGCCAGCCCAGGCTGTAGCCCCAGAAGTAATATATCGAACTGACGGCATCGTTCTGGCCCTGCATGTTTTCGCTTCCGCCAAGCAATATACCGCCGATGGTTCCTATCGGTAAATTTGAGTAGCTCACGACCGCTTCAAAACTCGGCCGGCTGAAGCTGAATATGCTGGATATCTGGGCTCCGGTGTTGGTGCCGCTTGCCGATGAACCAGCACTTCCGCCGGTCCCGGTCACGCCGATGCCTGCTTTCAAAGAAGAATCAATCGGAAAAATGCCGCGAACCGTTGACATGCTGTAGGCTCCGCCGAGGGGGCTTACCGTTGAGGTAAAGATGGTGGTCCTGTCGATGGGAGCGATACGGACAGGGTTACTCCACCACGCTCCGGGCGTGATGAGGTTCTCAAGATAGATGGATCGCTCGTAAAAAAAGTTCAGGCTATCTAGTTGCGGAAGAAATTGCGATGAATTCCATGATGCGAAGGCGTTGGCGATCACGCCGCTAATAATAACGGCAATGGTCGCGAATTTCTTTAAGTAAAGCATTCCGTGGTTGTCGACTTTCCGCCCCGGGATCAGAGCCTGATTCTAGCCTTAAAGCCATCCTGCTGCACAGCATTGAATAACGTTACCAGCGACCCGAGTTCCAGGTCGAGGCTGCGAAGTTTCTCAATCGTCCGGCTCGAATCGGATTGCGATAGCCGGGTAATAGTACGGTTCATAAGGTCCAATAGTGAATCGGTTGTTTTCAGCATTGCTGCAGAATGTCCCGACAGCCGTTCATACTGCGCTTCCGCATCCGGCACTGCTGCTGCGGCAGTTCCTGAAAATCGATCGGTTTTTTTCATGAACCCGGAGAGAGAATCCAGCTTATTGCCGAGGGAAGTATCTGCGCGCCGCAGCAGAACCGTCAGCGACGCCGATATACTGTCGAGCGCGTCGGCGGTTTGCCTGAAACGCACCGGCAGGGACCTTTCCGCAGGCCCGCCAACCCGCAAACCATTTACATACGCACAAAGAGACGCTATCTTCTGTTTGATCTTTCCTGTATTTCCAATCGCCTCGGCAGGCCCGGGCAGGAATTGCCCCATTATCGGTTCAATCGGGTCGGCTAATGGAGCCCGCGGATCCCCTGGGTCTATATCAAGGCACCGGTCTCCCATGAAGCCGACCGGAACCGCTGTCGCTCCGCAGCCACGGTGAAACGCTATTTTCGGCCTGACCTCAATGGTAACCAGGGTGGTACCGTTACTCAGAGAAATGCTCTTCACCTGCCCGACCACCATGCCCCTGACCCGAACCGGGTCTTGAATTTTGAGAAAATTAAGAGTATTTGCGGTCATGAAGACCACGGTGATCCGGTGGCCCGGGCAAAAAAGCGGATGCACGATATAGTACAGCGGGAAGAGCAGGAAGATTGCCAGGAAAAGCAGGACAGCATAGCCGAAACTCCGATCGCTCATATGGAGAAAAGATAGGTAATCCCCTCTTCGACCGGCAAGAGATCGGCGGCATCACCACCTGAGGACACCTTAAGGATCAAGTTCCGCCAACCTTCAACCGATAATATAATAAAAGGTTCTGCGACTTTATCGAGAGGTGAGGAATGGCTGCAGCCAGTGGAATCGATTTAACCATGCCGTCGGGTCTCGATGATAGTACCATCATCAATGAGCTCGTTGATGTACAGGAAGAGCAGGTCACGACCGTTCAGAACCAGGTTTCGGCTTATCAGAACGAGGTAAGTGCCTATGGCCAGATCAAGTCGGACCTGCAGAGCATAAGTTCCGCCGCCTCGGCTGTATCTTCGGAAGGTTCCTTCGATGTTTTCTCGTCGACCTCTTCCAATGCCGACGCCGTTACCATTGCCGGAGGAAACGGCAGTACCGCCGGGCAATATACCGTTGGTGTCTATCATCTGGCATCGAGCGAGACCATGATGAGCTCGAGTGGTAAAATTTCCAGCGAGACTTCGTCGCTTTCCAGCCAAGGAATCAATGTCGGCAAAATCAGCGTGGACGGTGTAAATGTTACTGTCTCTTCCACAGATACCATCAAGGATCTGGCCGACAATATCAACTCCGCAACCAAATCCGACGGAAGCCCGCTGGATGTCACCGCCTCGGTGGTGCAGGTATCGTCTTCCGACTATCGCCTGGTGCTGTCCAGCGATAATGCCGGCAGTGACGGAATCGCCTACAAGGACGTCAGCGGCAGCACCCTGCAGGATCTGGGAGTAATCACCGATGCGAATGGGGACAATGGCAATGTCAGCCAGGTGGTGCAATCGTCCGATGACATTACCGACGCCTGGAACAACCTGGCCACCAATGGTGCTGTCCAGATAACCGGGACCGACCACGACGGCAATGCCGTATCCATGACCTTTACCAAAGATGACGGGGAAACACTCTCCGATTTTCTTTCGAAGGTTACGGCCGCCTATAACGGAACTGCGACGGCGACCACCAATGCCGACGGAGACCTGGTGCTGACCGATAACGTAACCGGCGCATCCGACATGGCATTGGGCACCCTTTCCATTGGCGGCACCGACCATACGATGACCGTGACCCAGGGCGGGGAGAACGGTAAGGGGGTGCTTACCGCCGGGACAAACTCTTATTACAGCATAGACGGCATGGACATGAATTCGGACACCAACTCGGTAAGCGGATTCCAGACCGGTACCACCATCAGCCTGAAAGCCACGTGCACCCAGTCGGTGACGGTTGGCCTTACCCTCGATACCAGCACTATCGAGCAGAATATCGAGGCGGTGCTGACCGCCTACAACTCGCTTCTTAGTTATGTCAATTCCGCAACCCAGGTGGCCACGACGAGCAGTTCAACCACTTCGGGCAGTACGAGCTCAACCCAGGCCGGTCCGCTGCCCGCCGACATGACTGCCACGGGCATTGTTTCCACGATCCATTCGCTTTTCGAGAGCGAGGGCGGCTCTCTGAGCAGCAGCCTGACCAGTCTCGCGGAAATCGGTGTCAAGACCGATGCCGACACCGGGAAACTGTCCCTTGATGAAAGTACCTTTGAGACGGCGATGGAGAAAAATCCCACGGCGGTTGAAAACCTCTTTACGCAGGTTTCAAACTCAAATAGTTCGAAGGTCACGTTCGGGCAGAGCACGAGTTCCACGCAATCGGGTAACTATCTTCTGCAGGTGAATAGTTCCGGGCAGGTACAGATCTCACAGGCCGGAACCAATCAGTGGTATACGGGTACGACCACAGGCGATATCGTCACTTTCTCCAGCGGACCAGCTTCAGGCCTTTCCATAAACGCTCCCTCCGGGTCGATCAGCGACGATTCGACAAACCCGACCACCTTTAACTTTTCAAACGGCCTCGCCGCAGACCTGACCAATACCATAGCGAATATGACCGATGCGAACACCGGGCTCATTCAGAACCAGACCAGTACGATTCAGACCGAGATCAATAATGCGGACGATCAGATCACGACGCTGACCAATCAGTGCAATCAGTACCGCACCCAGTTGACGCAGGAATTTTCCGACATGGAGGCAGCCGTTAACAAGCTCAAATCGGCGAGTTCGAGTCTGACCGCCAGCTTCGGCAGCGATTAATCGATCTCTTAACTCTTAGAACGGAACCGCAACCATGCAACAGGGATACCAGCTTTACCGGAGCGCGAATGTCGAAACTGCCGACCAGGGAAAGCTCATTTTGATCGCCTACGACGTCGCAATCAAACATTGCAGGCTGGCGATGGATAAATTCGGCGATTACCGCCTTATCGCCGAGCGCACCAAGCACCTGTTCAAGGTGCAGGACGCCATCACCCAGCTTCTTTCGGCTTTGCGACTCGACGTCGGGGAGATAGCGCACAATCTTTACCGCTTGTATAACTACATGCTCAGGACGCTTGTTCAGGCCGGGATCAAGGGAGATAGGAGCAAGGTGGAAGAGGTTCTGGGTTATCTCGTCAAGCTGCGGGGAGCCTGGGAGGAGGCAATCCGGAAGGTGCGGCTCGAAGCATCCGGCAAGGCTCTCGGCGAAGTCGGCAACGGGGGGTGGCAGCGATGAGTTCCGGCACTTCGGGAGATGCGACAAACCGCCTCATTGACGAGATTCATGCATGCGTGGATGCGATTCTTTCCGTGACGCGGAGACTGCTGGATACGAAATCGGCACCGGCAATCGGGAGCGGACTGGAGCGACGGGAAATACTCATGCTAGAGTTGTCGGCCAAAAAGGAAACACTGAAAAAAATTGCGACGCCGCCGGAACTGTCGGCTTTTGAGAAGGACGACCGCCTCCGCCGCCAGGTGATCGCGATCACCGCACTCGATGCGGTCATAGCCGCGAGGATGAATTCACGAATGCGGGAGATCCGCAAGGTGCTGTCCGGGCTGTGGGACGCCTCAAGCGCGGCAAAGGCCTATCTCCGGCATGCCCGGGTCTGAACCGGCACCGGGGGGCCCATCATTTCCGATCCCTGCCGCCCCGCCTAGGTAACCTGCCCTGCGGCAGGCTGCGGAGAACCTTCAATCATTTCCGCAAGGGCAGCAGCCGCCCCGGTTCGGGGAATGAGCCTCTCCTCCCCGGTTGCCATAATCTTGAGTTTTACCATCCCGGCGGCCTCCTCGCGACCGCCGATGAAGACAGCATACGGCGATCGGGCGGCATTTGCAAGTGCAAGTTGCCTGCCGACAGTGACATTTTTGAGAGAAAACTCGCAGGCTAACCCGCAATGACGCAGTTCACGGGCGAAGGCGATCAGCGCTTCCTGGAAAGAATTATCAACCGCAATGAGAAAGAAGTCGCTCCGGGCCGGGTGCGGCGGGGCAATCCCCTTCTCCTTCATGAGTTCCGCGAGCACGACATCCCCGGCGGCGAATCCGACGGCCGGCGTTACGGGACCGCCGTACAGGGAAACCAGCTTATCGTACCTCCCTCCCCCGGCAATTGCCCGCAGGCTCCTTTTGCTGTCAATAATCTCGAAGACGATTCCGGTATAATAGGCGAGCCCCCGGACGATGCCGATATCGAAGGTGACATACCCGGCGAGTCCATACTGCGTAAGCAGACCGAACAGCCGCTCCAGGCTGTCGAGCGCCGGCAGGCGTATCCCCATGGCCTTTATTTCATCAAGTGTTTCGAGCCGGAAGACCTTCGTAACGGCATCACGGACCGTTTCCCCGGGAACAATTCCGGCCAACTCCCCGGCGAATACGCTTTCCGGGATCTTTGATTTTTTGTCAAGAAGCGCATAGAGCGGTTCGCAGCGGTCCGCCGGAAGGCCTGCGGCGAGAAAAAGCTCTTCAAGGAGGGTGCGGCTGGAGATGCGTACCCTGAAATCTTCTGCGGTAAACCCAAGGTCGCCCATCATGTCGATGGATGCTGCGATGAGTTCCGCGTCCGCTGTAACCTCGGCAATGCCGAGGATATCCATATTCAGCTGGAAGAATTCGCGCAGACGGCCCTTCTGCATCTTCTCGTACCTGAAAAGGCGCGGGATGGAGAACCACCGGAGGGGCATCTTGAGGTTATTTCCCCGCGCTGCCACCATGCGGGCCAGGGTTGGCGTCATTTCCGGGCGAAGCGCAATATTCCGGCCCGCCTTATCCTGAAAGGCATAGAGCTGCTTCTCTATTTCGGCCCCGGATTTCTGCGTAAAGAGCTCCAGCGATTCGAACATCGGCCCTTCATAGGATTCAAAGCCGTATCTATGGCAGGTTCTCCGCCACGAGGCGAAGATGAACTCCTGCAAGGCATTGTCCTCGGGGTAAAAATCGCGGGTGCCTTTTGGTCCGGAGGGTGTCGGCATGCGCAGCTCCTTGTGGGCAAATGGGATGATGACATGGTTTGCGGGACGAAATCCTGACCTGTACGGCGTCTCGCACCCAAATACTCCGGGGTTATCAGGCGATCCGGAAAAAGGTGCGATTTCCGACCGTTTGAGCCGCAACCGACCGGTCTGCAATGAGCTTGTCAATGACCGCGGTTGCCCGGTTGACCGTCAGGCCGGTCAGTCCGCAGATCTCTTCGATGGTCGATGGCCGGCGCGCCAGGAGCGACAGAATTGCTTCAGGAGAGGCGCTACCCTGGTTCCAGGGGCTTGCGCTCTTTGCCGCCCGGGTAATGATTTCTACCGGCAGCGGCGCAAACCAGTGCGCAAGGGATTCAAGATGTTCCGGACTGGCCGGATTGACCCAGTCGCAGGCGCCGGGACGATCAAGCGAATTCAGCTGGATTCGGTCGGGCCTGATTTTTGCCGCAGCTTCCCGCAGGAGCGCCAATTCCGCCTCAGTGTCGTTTATTCCCGGAACTATGAAAATTTCGAGCCATATTTGCCCGTGATACGCTTCCCGAAAGGCCGCGAGCCCCTCGATGATTTGTTCGTTGTCAAGGCCCGGGTCCGGTCGATTGATGGCCGCAAACGCTCCCCGGGAAACCGCATCGAGGTTGGGGAGCACCAGGTCGAAGGGAAGGACTTCCTCGCGCACCTCGGGAAGATGAAACAGGGTGCCGTTGGTGAGAAGCGCGCAACGATATCGTGGAAAGGACTGCTTGACGAATCGAACGATACGGCCCAGCCCGCTGTTGAGCGTCGGTTCACCCCGGCCGCCGAAGGTGACATAATCGATTGCCGGGAGTTTCTGAAGGCAGTCGGTCAACTCGTCGATGATGGCCTCGGCTTCGACCCAGGCTTTCCGTTCCAGGGTTCGAATGGAGGTCTTCCCGCATTCGCAGTAGACACAGTCGAGCGAGCAGATGGTCGACTTTACCATGTCGATGCCGAGCGAGGTACCCAGGCGGCGCGATTGAACAGGACCGAAAAGATAGCGGTAACTCATTGCGGCCCCGGTTCGGGAAATCCCCTGTCGCCGATCATGCTACTGCTTGACCGATTCGAGCATTCCCGAGAGCTTGAGCTCCGGCTTATCAGGAAGATTGGTCTTGATGACCAACTGACCGTACAGGTCGCCCTTCTGTGCCGGAGAGTACGGAACGGTCAATTTATAGGTTACCAGGGCGGGATTAACCTGCTCCGCCTCTTTTCCGGAATGGCTCTGTTCTTTTATCGCATCCGGCATCCGCGTCAGGGTGTACGGCATGGGAATGGACGAACGCCAGCTCATGAGAGGATCGTTCTGGTCAAAGGAAAAAGTAACGCCGGTTACTTCAAGGTTTTTCCGTTCGGTTTTGAGAAGGATAACCACCCCGGTGTCCCGCTTCGCTCCGGCATTGAAATGAACATTCTCGGGAGAGGCAGCGATGACGCTCTGTTTGACCCCCAGGATTGTCAGGATAAGGACGGCGGCATCCTTCGCCGCATTCGAGGCAACGGTCACTCGCTTCTCAAAACTGCCTTCGCCAAAATGCTCGGTATTCACCTCAACATTTATCCGTCCCTTCTTACCCGGAGCAATAATCGAGTCATACCCGGCGCTGGTGCATCCGCATCCGGGTCGAACATTGGAGATTACCAGCGTGGAATCGCCGGGATTCGAAACGATGAAGGTGTGTTTGACGAGAGCTGAATTCTCCTCTTTAACGATGCCGACGTTGAAATTCATGGAATCGATCTTGATCTGCGGTGAGGCTGAAAGCGATCCCGGGAACACAACAGAACCGGCAGCAACGACGACATACAGTGAGCTTCTCAGCGACATGGAATACCCTCTCGGTGAAAGTGAAACAATACGAGATAAAAATACCATTTCTGATCGAATCCCTGCTAATAAATTCGCGCTGATTTGGCGAACCCCGTAATTTGAACCCATCGGCGCTTCGTTACCGCGACCATGGCGGGGCGAAAGCCGTGATCTGAGGGTATATTTCCCCTATGCTGAAGCCTGCTGTCCTGTCGTCACGCATTCCCTTCAAGGGGGAGTTCTGGAAACCCTGTCCCGGAACAGGAGGGGGATACCTCTGCTGCGGCTATCAGATCCTCTCACCGGCCCAGGGGTGCGGCATGGAGTGCCGGTATTGCATCCTGCAGGTATACTGCGACGATCCCGGCCCGGTGGTGTTTTCAAATTACGAAGACCTCGAACGCGAGGTTGCGCTGAAAATGGCGGGCAGGGAGGGTCCGGTGAGGTTCGGGACCGGAGAGCTGGCCGACAGCCTCTTTGCCGAGCCGGAATTCGGGCTGTCTCGCCGGGTTGCCGCCACGCTCGAACCGTACCCGAAAGTGGTTGTGGAGTTCAAGGAGATGTCCCAGAATTAGTTGA
>PLTF01000085.1 GCA_003164335.1 Fibrobacterota bacterium | reverse complement strand
CGCTCCCGTTTGGTAGAAAAAACACCGGAAAGGCAAGAAACGCAGATTCGGATATTTTTCGGTAGACCCACTCATGACACAATAATTATATTCTTACCTTGTCCAGAAAATGCCCCGAAATCACCTCACCGGAAGGAACCGTATGAAGAAGATTTGGTTGGGACTGTTAATGGGAGTTGGCGTCGCGATGATCGCGGGATGTACCAAAAGTTCGACTACAAATAATGATCCGACGTCGGGCAATAGTTCCGAGGCGATGGTTTGGAGTCTGCAGCCGGGGATCAATAACACATCCAACGATTATATAACTTCGCTGGCATCGAGCGGAAGTGTTTTTGTGGCTGTCGGTTACTCTAACCTCGGTGAATCGGGGCAGATTTTCAGCTCCCCGGATGGAATCACCTGGACATCGAGAGTTGCGGATACTATCGCAAATCTTTGGAATGTTATATGGGGAAAGAACCAGTTTGTGGCAGTCGGCGATTCCGGGAAGATCCTTACCTCCCCAGACGGCGCCACCTGGACGGTGCGGTCTTCCGGAACCACGGCTTCGCTTTACACCGCTATCTGCGGTGCAAATAAATATATAGCCTATGGGCTGGATAACATGGTTGCGACCTCATCCGATGGAATCTCGTGGACCGTTTCAACTTCAAACCTTGCGATTTTCGGCGGCTACAATAATGGGATAGCCTGGGGGAATAACAAGTTCGTGAGAGCAGGGTACGATTCGATTTACACCTCTCCAGACGGATTAAAGTGGACCTCCTCCTATCAGGCGAATATCTATACGACCAACGCTTTTGCCCCGGTAATCTGGGCCGATAGTCAGTTCGTGATAGCAGGAAGCGCAATAGTTACTTCCCCCGATGGAATCACCTGGACGATTCGAGGAATATGGAAGAGCTCATATATAGGAAGTGCCTACAGTATTGCATGGGGTAATGGGAAATTCGTTATCGGCCAGGACTATAACAACTATACCTCTGTCAATGGCAGTACCTGGAATATGGAGGAAGGTTTTCCAGGTACTAGAGAAATTGGGTACATGCTGGCTTATGGAGGAGGAAAATTTGTTGTTGTTAACGGGATTGGTATGGTCATGACATCCCCTTGGTGACCAAAATTACCGGTGCCCGGTATGGTTTTGCAAAGCAGGGGTTTCAAATTATTTAACCCCTGACATCTCCCCCGCGCGAAGCGTTCTTTGCCCGTGCGCTTTTGACCTCACCCCGGCCCAAANNGCCGGACCTCTCCGCCAGGAGAGGTTATAATACGTCAACAAATAATTGGCTGACAGAAAATATTGCCCTGCAAAAAGGCTGGTTTGGAGCCCGTACTTACGGAAGTCAAAACACCCTGGGTCGAAGACCCAGGCCACACTATTCAGGCATATGCGAATTCGGTGCGGCAAGACCGTGCAAGCGTCTATGCATTCAGGTAATGACTATTCCGTTTTTGCGCACTTTTGACCTCTCCCCGGCGCGAAGCGCGCCACCCCTCTCCCACAGGAGAGGGGATAAATTAAATCAACAAATAATTAGCCGACAGAAAATATTGCCCTGCAAAAAGGGCGACCGCAGGTCGCCCCTACGGATTAACAAAAGCTTTTAATGTGTTTTCTACCTAATGTGAGCGTTGCGGGAGTGGGCGAGCGTTTGCCTTCAGGCAAACATAGCCGCCCACTTCCGCAGGAGGGGGTGTGTCAAAGACCCCGCAGCCCGGCTTTGCGGGCGCGGAGGCTTTGACCAGGGGGAACCGCCTTCAAGCGGTTCCCCCACCAAGGGCCTTTCAGCTTTTTATCTTTAATTTGTTCATCTTTAATTTGTTCATCTTTGATTTATTTCTCTCAGTTTTTCAAATACATATTTCACTATCCTCTCCTTTTTCGGTACATCGATCGCGATGAACTGCCCATGGTACAGGGCGCGCGACGAGCCGTAGTGCCGCGACTGGGCCACGATCCTGGCCTGGACCCCTTCGAGGGAGAGCCGCGCCGTAGAGGTGTTCACCACGACGGTATCGTTTACATGTAACTCGTGATCGGAAATGAAGGAGATCCCGCCGCCGGATATATCGACCGTCCGTACCCGGAAGGGTTTGCCGTCCGTCGGCTTGCTCCTTTCGGAAGCGATACAGCGGATGCCTATCGGGAAATCGGTATCGACCCGGACATCCGCGCGCATCTGGTTTCGCCGGAGCGAGAGCGTGTGGCGGCAGGTGATGATGCTCGTGACCGGGTCGAAATCGACAAACGGCGCATCTATGCCGTACACCCCGTCGCCGCGGCGCGTAAATGCCATGCGGACACAGGAATCGAGCATCGAAGAGCGCATCATGCTGTTCGACCCGAGCCGCACCGAAAACGACAGCTCCTTCACCTTCATGACGAGCCCTTCGCCGATAACCGATTTTTTCTGGCTGAGGATCCAGACCGGCTGGCCTATTGCCATGTTGCGCGTGGAGGTGATCGGCACTCCCGGATCGACCATTGCATAGTGCAGCTTCCGTCGCAGGGATTTCAGCACCTTCTCGCGGGTTTCGAGCGCCTCGTCCGTCGAGTTGAGCCTCAACATGGCATTTGCCTCGCCCTCGACGCCCGCCTCGTAGAGCGGCTGCGAATAGAACAGGTCGTTGAGGTCGCCGGCGCCGACGTGCGTTCCCATGGCACGCATGAGCGTTCTCTCGTCTCCGTCAAGGGAAAAACGGCCCGCATTCTGGGTAAAGCGGGAACCCGAGACCAGCCGCTCGCGGGTAAGTTCATACCTGATTTTAACCAGCTCGAAGACCACGATAGACAGCAGGAGAAGGACCAGGAGGAGGGCACACACCGCTACCTCGCCCGATCCCGCCCGGGGCATGTTTAAAAAGGTGAAGTTATCCTCCCCGCCAAAGGCAAGCACTGGGAAGCATGCGGCAACAAGTAAAGTAAGGCGGGCGTTCATGGCAGCGTCGTCGGACCCGGGGTTTTAGTTCCGTGCCGCGGAATCAGGCGGTGCGGCGGCGTTCAGGGTGAGCGTCGAGTCGGTGCGCTTCGCGTTGTCGGCTTCAGTGACGGATGCGCGCACCGCGCTGTCGTTACCCGGCTCGAACTGGTTGTAGGCGCTCGACAGGAGGACGATATCGACCCGGCGGTTGAGCGCCCGGTTCCGGTCGTTTATATTCGGGACCACCGGCTTGTATTCACCGTAGCCCGCGGCCGAGAGGCGCTGGGGCGGCAGTCCGGCGCTCTGGATCATGAATTGCAGCACATTGGTCGCTCTGGTCGTGGAGAGCTCCCAGTTCGAGTAGAACCGCGCCGTATGGATCGGCACCGTATCGGTATGGCCCTCAATCCTGACGGCGTTGGGCATGTCGGCGAGGATATTCGCAACGCCGAGGATTACCTCCTGCGCGCTCGGCGTCAGGTCAACCGAGCCGACCGGGAAGAGCACCGTGTCCTTGACGCTTATCACGAGCCCCCGGTTGGAAAGCGTGGTTGAGATCTTGCCGTCTAGCCCCTTTCCCGCGATCATCCGGCGGATGCGCTCCTGGGTATTCTGCATTTCGAGGCGCTCCTTGTAGACCTTGTCGCCCGGAATGAGGGAGCGGCCCTGTTCGAGCACGCCCCCGCGGTTCGACCCGCCGAGAGCGATCGAGAGCGATTTCGACATGTCCTCGAATTTTTTCGCATCCACCGTGCTCATCGAGTACAGCACGATGAAAAAGATGAGGAGCAGCGTAATGAGGTCGGAGTAGGTGAGAAGCCACCGCTCGGAACGGTCTTTTTCTGCGCGTGGAGGCGATCCTCGTTGCATACCGGCTACTTTGTGAAGGAGGCAATACTTTTGGAGTAACTTCTGGCAAGGAACGCCCGCAGTTTCTGCTCCACGATGCGCGGGTTGTCGCCGGACTGGAGCGAGAGGATCCCTTCCATGATGATGTGCTTCACCAGCTGCTCGCTTTCGTGCTTTGCCTTGAGCTTGGCCGCAAGCGGGAGCCAGAGAAGGTTTGCCGTTCCAATACCATACAGTGTTGCGATGAAGGCGACCGCAATGGCGCCGGCAAGCTGGCTGGGGTTCTTGATATTGGAAAGTACGTTGATAAGTCCGAGCACGGTGCCCACGATCCCCATGGTCGGGGCATAGCCGCCCGCCGCCTCGATCACCGACGCCCCCTGGTGGTGGCGTTCCGCGACAAAGGCGATCTTCGTTTCGAGCGTATCGCGCACAAGCGTCGGGTCGGTGCCGTCGATGACCAGCTGGAGGCCGCTTTTGAGGAAATCGTCGGTCGTGTTGGCGAGCTCGGCTTCGAGGCAGAGTATCCCCTCGCGCCGGGCCCGCTCCGAAAAACCCACCAGGCGTTTGATGGTGTCCGGAATGTCAAACTTCTGCTCAGTAAAGGCGATGACGAGGAGCCGGGGTACGAGCATGATGCTGCTCATCGGGAAGCTCACCATGGTCGCACCGATGGTGCCGCCGAAGATGATAACACCGGCGGAGATGCCGATATACGACATCAGGTTGCCGCCTTCGATCAGGATTCCGGCGAGGAGGGCGCCGAAACTCAGGATCAGACCCAGAACCGAAGTAATATCGAACATATGCTATCCGCTTCTGTCGAATGAATATAACGGTCCAAAAACCAATGGGATACGGCTGCGCCTGACCCGGAAGGCATTGCCCGGGGAGGGGCGCCTTAAGCTTTATAAGGATAACGTAATAGTCGAGGAAAGACAAGTGCGGGAAATCAGAATAATAATGAGGGCCTTTTGTGGGGGGAATTGGGCTTAGATTAAAGGCCTCTGGTGGGGGAACCGTCATAAGGCAGTTCCCCCTGGTCGGAGCCGCGCAAAGCCGCGTCTCCGACTCACCCTCTCCTGCAACGCTCACGTCAGGTAGAAAACACAGGGAAAAGCAATAAAAAAGGTAGCTTCATTATTTGTCCATAGGGACGGAAGGTTTGAATGCCCGGGCATCCTTATTTCCCCGTTACCCGTTTTACCTCTTTATCGAAATCCGAAAGGTAATCTTTATCCTGAATAACGCGATAAGCTTCATATTCTTGTTCGGCTTTCAGCGCTGTTATCCTGCCTTTGTCTTTAAGAATGGGATAATTAGACAACTTCAAAAAGTCGTTAAGGAAATGAATCCAATCTTCCATTCTGGTAATGATTCCTCGTTTTGCGCGGTTATCTGCCAGATCGAGATAGGCTGAGACTATTTGATTGAGTTCTTTTATATGGGCTTCATTCAGGTAATTCTTTGCGACGATAACATCCGATTTCATTATTTTACCCTCCAGCGCATGTTTCCAGGTGGTCAACCCCATGTGCATCTTGGTCGCATCGGCGGATTCGTAAATAATTTCCGCTGCGGTTTTGCCGGTAATGGCCCAGTGCAATTTGTTCTGAACCGTAGCAAAAAACTCTTTCGTGATCGGTGCGTTTTTATCGTAATCGGCGGATAGTGCGTAGATATCGGTAATTTTCTGATAAAATCGCCGCTCACTCGCCCGGATTTCCCTGATTCGTTCGAGAAGTTCTTCGAAATAATCCTTGCCGAAAGCAGATGTTCCCTGCTTGAGCCGCTCATCGTCCATTACAAAACCCTTGATTATGAATTCTTTAAGGGTTTTGGTCGCCCAAATGCGAAATTGCGTGGCCTGGTATGAGTTTACCCGGTAGCCGATGGCAATGATAGCGTCGAGGTTGTAGAACTTTGTGCTATAATTTTTTCCATCGGCGGCAGTTAGTTCCATAATGGAACTAACTGCATCTTCAAGTAACTCTCCGGATTCAAAGATATTTATCAGGTGCTTTGTTATTGCGGGGCGCTGCACATGATACAGCTCGCTTATGGCTTTCTGGGTTAGCCAGACCGTTTCCTCTTTTATGATTACTTCGACCTTAACCTTGCCATCGGGGGCGGTATAGAGGAGGAAATCGGATTCATTGAGCGGAGATGGAGTCGTTTTTTTTCGAGGCATTTATTTACTCCAAGGGAATAGGCCCGGGAAATGCATTTCAATTTATTTCGTCCTTTACGGTAAATAACACTCCAGACTTATTTTATGAAGGAATTAATCGTTGCAACGGTTTTTTCAACGCATTCCTTGTAGGCATCGGATAACGCTTCTACGATACAGTTCCCGAAATCCTTTCTTAATTGTGGGAAATGTCCCGTTTTTAGTTG
>PLTF01000005.1:143-4784 GCA_003164335.1 Fibrobacterota bacterium | reverse complement strand
TACACCGTTGGCAGGGGGCTTACGGAGAATCACCGCTTAGACAGTTATTTTGTCGAAAATTAATACAAAGCGATCGCAGGCCGCCCGGGCAGAAATCCCCCGCCTTCGAAGCGGCCCATTCGCCCGCGGCCTGAGCCTTCAAAAAGCGGGAAAGGGCGACTGCAGGTCGCCCCTGCGAAGTTTTCCATCCAAATGTCGTTTTTCCCTGTGTTTTCTACCCTAAAAGAGAGCGTTGCGGGAGGGGGCGAGCGTTTGCCTTCAGGCAAACATAGCCACCCCCTTCCGCAGGAGGGGGTGTGCNNGCCAAAGACCCCGCAGCCCGGCTTTGCGGGCGCGGAGGCTTTGGCCAGGGGGAACCGCCGCAGGCGGTTCCCCCACCAAGGGCATTAATCGGCGCCCAACCAATAAACCATTTGACTGCAAAGGCGCGACAATTGTATATTTGAACTCGCTTTATAGTGCTGTTCGATAAGGACTTCCAATGAACGATAATTTTTTTGGATTCTTCGTACGGTTTTCAGGATATTCTATCAATACGCTTTATGGTGCACACCGCTTACAGGTAGTAAGCCCAATTTACGCCAATTAATTAGAGTTCTTAAACTATACACACTAATTGATTCGTAATAACGGTCTCATCCGGTCTATTGATTACCACATGATTTCTGTCAGCCCTGGATAATTGCCTTTGACGGGATCTGTTCCAGGAGTAATTTCGACGTTTATCAAATTTTGCAGTTTTTTTCATGCACAACGGCCCGATCGAATCACGAACACAGGAGGTGAACGATGAAAAGGATAGTGCACGTTGCAGGGATAGTTGCCGTAGCGCTTCTTGGTTTTGCCTGCAATAAGAATTTAATACCGCCGCAGGTTCCGCGGATTCCGAATCTTATTTCGCCGACCAATAACACCGTCGGGCAGCAGACCACCCTCACCTTTACCTGGGAGTCATGCACCTGTGCAAAATCGTACAGCGTGCAGATATCCACCAGCTCGGCCTTTGTTACGGTCATACCCAATCAGGCCGATCTTACGGCAGCAACCACCACGGTCAGCGGCCTGGCCGCGGGTACCACCTACTATTGGCAGGTCAATTCGGCTAATGACGCCGGTTCAAGCGCCTGGTCCGAGGTGTGGACGTTCACAACGCAATCCGGTCTGCCGATCCCGGTACTTGGTTCGCCCACTAATGGTTCTACAGGGCTGCCGACTACGGTTGCGCTGGGATGGGGCACGGTGAGCGGCGCATCGTCCTACGGCATACAGGTTTCGACGGTCTCGACCTTTTCAACGACGGTCTCGAACCAGCTCGGGTATATACCCACCTCCGATACTATCGGCGGCCTGGCCAACGGGACGACCTACTACTGGGAAGTAAATGCAACGGACTCCGCCGGTACCGGCGCATGGTCGGCTGTCTGGAGCTTCACGACCGTGCCGACTCAATCGACTTCCGCCCCGGTGCCCGCTTCACCGGCCAATGGGGCTACCCTGCAGCAGACTACGGTTGCCCTCGGCTGGGGTACGGTCAATGGAGGGTTGTCCTACGGCGTACAAGTTTCGACTAGTTCCACATTTTCAACCACTGTTGCAAGTCTAATCGGGCTGACATCCACTACCGACACGATAGGCGGCCTGGTCAGCGGAACCACCTACTATTGGGAGGTAAATGGAACGACCGCCGGAGGAACAAGCGCGTGGTCGGGCGTCTGGAGCTTTACCGTCGTACTGAACCAGACCTCCCCGCCGGCAGCGCCGACAACCAGTTCGCCGTCGAACGGTGCGACGAACCAGCCGACCTCGCTCATATTGAGCTGGGGCTCGGGTTCTAATGCCACATCCTATAGTATACAGGTCTCGACCGGTTCCGCTTTTGCGACAACCATCGTGTACCAGCAGGGACTTACCGTCCCAACAATCATCATAAACGGCCTTTCCGACAGCATGACCTATTACTGGCAGGTGATCGCTTCCAATTCTGCGGGATCGAGCAGCTGGTCGGGAGTCTGGAGCTTTTCCACCACGGTGATTCCGCTCCCCTCGATGGTCATCATGGTAGCGGCGACGTTCCAGATGGGAAGCAGCGATTCCGTTTTTGACAGCGGCGCCCAACCGGCCCACCTGGTTACGCTGACATCATCGTACTACATGGATCAAACCGAAGTAACCCAGGCGAGCTTTCAGCAGATCATGGGATTTAACCCCTCCGGATTCGGCCCGGGTCCCAACCTGCCGGTCGAGACGGTGACCTGGTTTGACGCGGTGCTCTACAGCAACGCACGAAGCAAGCTTGGCGGTTTCGATACGGTTTACTCCTATACGTCGAAAACGACCAGCGGGAACAGCTGCACCAACCTGGCGGGCCTGGCCATTGATTTTACGAAGAACGGGTTCCGCTTGCCGACCGAAGCCGAATGGGAATATGCCTGCCGCGGCGGAACGACGACCGCCTACTACTGGGGCAACGATTCGTCGCTCGCGACCCTTAGTCAATATGCCTGGGATACCGCAAACACCAGCGGCAGTTCCCAGACGGTTGCGACGAAGCTGCCCAACGCGTATGGTCTTTACGATATGGCGGGAAATGTGTGGGAGTGGTGTAACGACTGGTATGCGGATTACAGCCCGGCCCAGCAGATCGATCCCACCGGTCCTTCCTCCGGAAGCCACCGCGTGCTGCGCGGGGGATCCTGGTGGGACAATGCGAAATTTGAGCGTTCTGCCTTCCGCTTCAGCGACCTCCCCACGCTCCTGTACAGTAATTACGGGTTCCGGTGCGTCCGGCGTTAGGTCGGGGTCTTCACATGCGAAGCAGACACAAGGACACTATGGTCCGGTTGTCAACCACGGGATGGAGGGATGCAACTTCCTCCATCCTAGCCCGGAGGAGTTTGCACATGCTCAATACAAAAAGGATATGGGCCGGAATACTGGCATTTTCCGTTGCCTTGATGGTGCCGGCAACGGTATGGCCCGATTTTACCGACAACGGTTTATATATCGGCGCCTATGGCGGTTACAATTACAAACCGGGCGACTGGCGCCTGGGAGCGTCACCGGGAGTCTTTTACGCCTGCTCTCCCCTGAATCCGGCATCATCCGGGATGGCGGGATTGCGTCTGGGCTACCATTTCACCTCTCAGTTAATAGGTGAAATCGGCGCGGCATACCTTCCTCTCCACTCCGAAATCAAGGTCCTCGGCGAAACCGGCAAACGCAATACCGTTTTGCAGGGCGATATCGACCTGTACTACCAGCTGCTGCGCGGGGACTGCAGCCCGTTTATCGGGCTCGGGGTAAGCAGGTTCCAGAGCCAGGCAGACGGCGACCTTGGATTCGACTACGAGCCTTCGGGACACGTTTCGGTCGGAGTCCGGGGCCTCATAACCCCGGGAATTGCCTTGCGTGCCGAAATCCGCGACTATGCGGTTAAGAACTATTCAGCTTCGGGGGTCGGCCAGCTCTTCCAGGCGACAGGCGGCATTGACTTTTACCTTTACGGCGGCAAGAAAAAGGCGGCGAAACCGGTAGCTGTCGTGCCCCCGGCTCCGGCTCTTATCGCTCCGGCCGACGGCGACACTACCCAGCCTCTTGCGCCGGAATTGCGATGGAGCCCCTCTGCGGGTGCGGTTTCGTACATGGTGCAGGTATCGACCGATCGGACCTTCGTCATGCCTCTTATCAACCAGGCCGACAGCACCACCTCGCTCCCCTCGCTCGCGGGATTGTCCAACAGTACGACCTATTACTGGCGGGCTGCCGCCTGGGCCCCGGCAGGGAACAGCAGCTGGTCGGCGGTATGGAGCTTCGCCACCGCTAAACCGCCGGTTAAAATCGTGCCGGTACCGCCTCCGGCTCCGACGCTCGTCGCGCCGGCCGACGGCGCCGCCATGCAGCCGCTCTCTCCCGCCTTAATCTGGAATCCATCTTCAGGAGCGACTTCCTATACCGTGCAGGTAGCAACCGACCTGGGATTCGCCGTAACTCTCCTCTCCCAGTCAAACAGCGCCACCTCCCTCCCGGTGCTCGCGGGGTTGTCCAGTGGAATAACCTATTACTGGCGGGCCAATGCCTTGTCCGATGCAGGAAACAGCGACTGGTCTGTGGTGTGGAGTTTTTCCACCAGGCCGGCTGCAGTTGAAAAGTTCACCGGAGCCATCAGGGGAATCCATTTCAGGTCGAGCAGTGCGGAAATACTTCATTCCTCCTTCCCGACACTGGATTCGGCGGTGGAAATATTCAAGCGGTATCCAACCCTGCAAATCCAGATCGATGGTTATGCCGACAGCACCTGGACCCCGGAGTTCAACCAGAAGCTTTCGGCGTCGCGTGCCGCAAGCGTCAAGACCTATCTCGTTTCAAAGGGGATTGCGGAGAACCGGATTGCTACGGCGGGTCACGGCAGTACCATGCCGGTTGCGAGCAACGCGACGCCGGAGGGCCGGGCGGCCAACCGGAGAATTGAATTTTCGTTGACCGATCAGTAATACCGGAACTATGCTTGTTTCAAAGGCCTCTGGTGGGGGAACCGCGCTCAAATCCAATGCCCTTGAGGGGAGAACCTCGCTACGCGGGTTCTCCCTGGTCTGAAGCCCCCAAAGCGGGTCTTCAGACACACCCTCTCCTGCGGAAGGGGGA
>PLTF01000005.1:0-125 GCA_003164335.1 Fibrobacterota bacterium | reverse complement strand
AGGGTAGAAAACACATAAAAGATTATTTAAATCCGCATTGGCCCCTCGATAATTTACCATATCATAATTTGTCTTTACCCCACGGCCGCCTCACCCCGACCGAAACGCGCCACCCCTCTCCCACA
>PLTF01000049.1 GCA_003164335.1 Fibrobacterota bacterium | reverse complement strand
TTCAACTAAAAACGGGACATTTCCCCTGTTTGATATCTGCGAATTGGTTTCACTTTAGAATCCTTCCGGAGTGATTTCCATTGCCTCGCAGCCTCGATTGTCCAGCCAGTTTCTTTCACTTTTCTCAATAATGTTTCGAGAACCCCGGGGTAATTATTGTCTCGATACTCCGGCCCATTTGCCCAACTCCCTATCTCGCTTTCCCCCTCACCGGCAAGAAAAACCCGCTTTTCAGAAGTTACTGATTCTCCGGAGGAAGTCATTCTTTTCCAGTCCGTAATTCCACTTCATTTATTCCATCTGCATAACTCAGCCATAATTCGCCGAGCGCGTAAACCTGCGACCGATCCTTGAAATTGGAGGTTTCGGTTATTGGCATAACCTGCGTACCCTTCTCGTCATCCCGCCAGAGGATGGAGACCTCTTCGGGTTCCATCTCATTAATGACCAGCGGACTGTGGGTGGCGATGAGAACCTGGGTGGTTTTGGAGAGTTCGCGGATGATTTTCATGATCTCTTTTATCCGGGAGGGATGGAGGCCGTTTTCGGGTTCTTCGATGAAAACAATGGATGCGGGCTCAAGATATTTGAGTATAGCATAAGCTAAGTAATAAAGCATCCCCTCACTCATGAATTGGGAATTTACAAATTTGTCGTTTTTAAGCTTTATTCCCAGCCCTTTTTGGTTATTATCGGTATTTTCGTAAGCCAAATCGCCAACCGTTGGAAACAACCCGCGTATTTGTTCGCGAATTACTAAATATCCATCCAGATTCCTGCTGATCATTGCATCGAGAACACTGGCTAATCCATAACCTTTCTCTTCAAAATCAATCGGTTCGACTGATGAAATAAGTCCGCCGGGAAGACGAAGTGAATCAGGGTCGAGTCTGACCATACGAGGAAGAGCCAATCTGATATCCGGACAATTTTTTATATAGTAGTCCAGAAAGGAATCTTGTTGTATTAATGACCCTCTCATATCTGACCACGTTCTTAATTGCGTCGACTGGAACAATGATCTTGTTGCAAAAATTGCATTTCCATTCTCAGGTGTTAATTTTTCCCTAATTTGATTACTTTTAAGAAGATTTAACTCGTAATTAAAACCCCACTTTTCCTTTATAAGCAGATCTAAAGAAACATTTGCATCGTCATGCTGGCCTGGATCGAAGGGCGAAATTCCACTCTTTGCCCCCTTTGCAGAATTATCAAAGGTATTAAAACAAAATGAATGCAACTGCATCCCCGTCCGTACCGCCCGCAATAATGTACTCTTCCCTGCATCGTTAGGCCCAATCACCGCATGCAACGGCGTCAGCTTCATCTCAAGATCTTTTATGCATCCGAAGTTCTGTACCTTCAGGCTTTTAATTTCCATCATCTTGTCCATAGGTCATCTCCGAACCAGGTTTTATACCCTATTCCCCAAACTATCGGTCGTACTTCGATCTTTGCCTTTTCGGCATGGGTGCTTCTTTTATGAGCTAAAAAATGGTCTTTCCACCCATCCTGAACACTTTCCGGAGGATCGGACTATCCCTAAAAATATACTCAATACCTGCTTGATTTCATTCACTATAAATAATTTTGCGGGCCGGATTGCCCGGCACCTGTTCTATTTTCTTATAGTATTAATCATCCATGAGGTATATTTTTATGCATTGTAAAATGGAATCACCCACCGAAACCGAGCGGATGAGCCTCATCTACCGCGTCCTCGACGCCAACCTCAACCGGCTGCGCGAAGCGCTCCGGGTTATCGAGGAATACTACCGGTTCATCGATGACCGTCCCGACACCTGTGCTTCGCTGAAGGCTCTCCGCCACCGGCTCATCGCGATTGAAACGACCATCGGCCGCGACCGGCTTCTTGCAAACCGCGATTCGGAAAACGACTGTTTTGCCGGGGAGAACCGGCCTGAGGAGCTTGATCGGTCGGGCCTCGATGCGCTGCTTGCCGCCAATTTCAAGCGCAGCCAGGAAGCGAGCCGGGTCATCGAAGAGTATGCTAAAATGCTTGACACTCCAGGGGGCCCGGAACTTTCTGAGGCCGCGAAAAAATTGCGGTTTAGTCTTTACACATCAGAAAAGGAATTGCTCGGTGGCCAGGGATAGGGAAGAACGCGCAAAAAAAGCCTCGGAGCGGAAAACGGTCATCATACGCGAAATATGGGGTTTCGTATTTCTCGCAATTGCAGTTCTTGTCTCCATCAGCCTCGTTTCCCGCTTCCTGAACCGCGATATTCTCGGGCCTTTCCTCGGGAGGGCGCTTGCCGAGGGCCTGCTGTTCCTCTTCGGCACGGTTCCCGTTTTCTTTTTTCCCGGCGTCATCGGCTACATCGGATTGACCAGGCTGCGCGACAACCACCCGAATTTCAGGAATATCCTGCTGTATTCCGGTCTCATGCTTGAGCTTTGCGTGCTGCTTGCAGTTCCAAAGCTCGGTGTGGTGCTTGACCATCCTTGGCTGGAAATCGGCTCTTGTGTCGGCAATAACCTGATCGGATCTGCGATCATCAAATTGATCGGACCACTGTTCGATCATCATCCGTTTGGTCCCTATTTCATATTCGGCACAGGATTCATTCTTACCGCGCTGTACTGCCTCCGCCTCTCGCCCCTGGCAACGGCAATGGCGCTTTTCGGCGGCTGCAGGAAGCTTTTCTCCGTTATTCTGCAGCTCTTCGCGAGTCTGAAATCCGACCCTTATAGTGCCGAAATGCAGACAACCCCGCCCGCTCTTCCGATAAAGGAACCCACGGCTCGCCGCCAGGTGGTCAAGCTGCCGGCCGAAGAGTTGTCATTGGATAGTTTGCCGGCCCCTGCCGCGGAAAAAGCGGTTCCTGTCGATGAGCCTGCGGCAAAGGGGGAAGATGCGCTTGATCCGGCAGAAGCCGAGCTTAGAAAACAATTCGACGAGGAGCTCGCCTCTTTCCGGGCAAAGAAGCGCGAACCGATAAAGATCATGACCGTCGAAACCAGCGACGTGGAGGCCGAGGAGGAGCCGGAAATCGATACGGTCAGGTTCCGGGACAAGGGCGAAGAAACGAAAGGAAAGGCTAAATCGCGGGATGCGATGGCGGTTTTGCCGGAGTCGGTGGCTCCCGAAGCCGCGCCTGAGCAGCAAAAGCCCTACGAGATCCCGAGCGCGTCCATCTTGCCCGATCCGCCCCAGGTTTCGGACACGATAAATAAAGAGGATATCGAGAAAAACTCGATGATCCTCGAAAAAACGCTGGCAAATTTCGGCGTTGAAGGCAAGGTGGTCTCGGTGAGCCCCGGTCCGGTCGTTACGCGCTACGAAATCGTGCTTGCGCCGGGCGTGAAGATAAACAAGGTGGTCAACCTCCATAACGACATCTCCATGGCGGTCGGAGGGCAGCCGATCCGCATCGAGGCGCCTATCCCGGGCAAATCTGCGGTCGGCATTGAACTCCCCAACTCACAGCGCCAGATCGTCTATTTCAAGAATATCCTCACGTCGGAGGCCTTCATAAAATCGAAGGCCAAACTGCCGGTCGTCATCGGAACCAATATCTCCGGCGCTCCCTACGTTGCCGACATTTTCAAAATGCCCCACATGCTTATCGCCGGCCAGACCGGGTCGGGCAAAAGCGTCTGCATCAACTCCATCATCGCCAGCATGCTCATGACCAAAAAGCCGGAGGAGCTGCGGCTCATCATGATCGATCCGAAAAAGGTGGAGCTCTCATTTTATAATGGAATTCCCCACCTGCTCTCCGCCGTCGTCACCGAATCCAAGGAGGCGGTGAAGGCCCTGCACTGGGGTGTCGGCGAGATGGAACGGCGCTATCGGCTCCTCGCCAAGGTTGCCGCACGCAATATCGATTCCTTCAACAGCCGGGTCGAGAGCGGGAAACTCAAGGGCACAATTCCCGATGAGGACAATAAACCGCTTCCCTTCATCGTTATCATTGTTGACGAATTGGCCGACCTCATGACCAAGGCGTCCAAAGACGTTGAAACGCTCATACAGCGCATTGCCCAGCTCGCCCGGGCGGTGGGCATTCATCTGATAGTTGCAACGCAGCGGCCGTCGGTGGACATCATAACCGGGCCGATCAAGGCGAATCTGACGTCGCGCATCGCTTTCCGAACCATTCAATCGAACGATTCGAGGACGATTCTCGACCATATCGGGGCCGAAAAACTTCTCGGGATGGGGGACATGCTTTTTCTGCGGAACGGCGCTCCGCAGATTGAACGGTTCCACGGAGCCTTCCTTTCTGAGGAAGATGTCGAAAAAATCGTCGGAGAAGTACGCAAACAGCAGGTGAATATTGAAAAAATCGAAAGTTTCGCCGATGTGGCAGGCGGCGACGACGATGACGAGAGCAGCATCGGCAGCGGTCCCCGCGATGAGTATTTCGATGAAGCCGCCCAGATAATAGTTGACACAGGGCTTGGTTCCACATCGCTTTTGCAGCGGCGGCTCAATCTGGGGTATGCCCGGGCAGGGCGCATTATGGACCAGCTTCAGGATGCCGGCATCGTGGGTCCTCCCAACGGCAGCAAGGCACGGGAGGTCGTGGTGCGACCCGATGAGCTCGACGAAACGCTGTCTATGTTGCGTCGGCCATAAGCCGGAAAGAGGCGGGAGGCACCGGCAACCGGCAGGAAAAAGAATGCTGCGGTTTTTACTAAGCAGTTTATACGTTAGTTCTCAAAAAAAACCGGTCGCCCTGAGCTCGGTCGAAGGGTGAGCCGGCGTAATGCGGTTGTTCATGGTTCGACAGGCTCACCACGAACGGTTTCAGGTGATTTTACTTACGAACTGATTCACGAACAGTTTCAGGTGATTTTACTTACGAACTGATTCACGAACAGTTTCAGGTGATTTTATTTACGAACTGATTTTTGAAACAGGTACTGAAAAAAAATTCCGATCCCCCCGGTACGGTGCAAAAACCACGTAAGGGGAGATTTTTTTTATACCAGCGTCAGCAGGCAGGTCGGCAAAAAAATGAATCGGTATATAGTGCGCCATTATCTTATTCCGATTATCGGCGGCATGGTTTTCATGCCGTTCATTTTTTCCATTTCCTTTGCACAGGCAGAGGGAACGGCCGGTCCCGAATCGCTCCTTTCTCTCATCCGTAAAAATTACAGCCCTGAAAGTTCCCTGTCTGCGCAATTTTCCCTGACCCTCTTCTGGAGCGTCCGGGAGAAGCAGGAGAAGAAAAGGGGAAGCATCGCCCTTGCCGCCGGGAACCGATTCCGGATCGAGACGGACGGAGAAACCTGGGTAAGCGACGGCTCTACCTTCTGGGATTATACCCCGGCCTCAAAACAGGTTGCCATAAAGCGGCTTGCCGATGTCGACCGGTCAAGTTTGCCTTCGCAGATTTTTACCCGGTATCTCACCGAGTTTCATTTTCAGGAAGCGGATAAACACAATGGGTTGGTCGAGCTTACTGCAAAAGACGATGCGGCAGACGCCGCCTATGCCTCCATACAGCTATGGGCGCAGGAGCAAACCGGCCGAATCGACCGATGCCGCATGACCGATCAAAGCGGGAATACGTTCACCTATGTTTTTTCCGGAACCAGGTTCGGCAGAAATTTTTCCAGGGAGACCTTTGAATTTGCAATTCCGAAATCCGCGCGCATTGTTGATATGCGGAATTAACGCCGCCGCCGCAATTTTGTTCCTGTCCATGCCGGGGTCCCTAGCCTACGGGGGCTCCTGCGACAGCACGAATGCGATCATCAGCAACGACATGGTCTCTCTTGCAGGGAACGGCGATACCTTGTGGGTTGCAAGCCAGGACACCAGACTCGGGCTGGGACTCAACGATACCATTGCCGGAGCGCAGCGGTGGGGCGGCCAGTACCTGAGCTGCTTTGCCAACTACAACCTCCAGTGCACGGCCTACGGCAGCAGAACCGTCGCAGCCCTGCTCTATCCGGTTTCCCTGTACGGAACGGGTTTCGATTCAACGAAGCCAAACCTTCTCTGGCACTATACCCTCGGCGCTTCGGGGCCTGCTGCCCTGGATACCCTGTCGATTCAATTTTTTACCTCCTCGGGAATCAACAAGTCCTTTGAAATCGACAATGGCGTTTACTCGGGCGGAAAATTTTATTTCTGCTGCCGGGGAGGCGGCATCGTAGCATGGAATCCTTCGGTAGCCGGACCGGCCGGGCTTTCCGGCATACTTCCGGGCGACCCGATCGTCTTTCCGCTGGACAGTGCCATCAATGCAAGCCTGCATCCGAAGTTCGCGACCCCGGCGGGAACACTCCTGTCGATCGACCGCTTCGGTGACTCTGCAGTGGTTGTGGCAGGCGATTCGAGCGTCCGCATCTACAATTACGTGCAGAACTCCTGGGACTCCACGACCGTTTCGAGAAATTTGTCAAAAACGATGACCTTTGATTCCCTGTTTGTGGTATTTACAAATAGTTTCAGTCCGACACCGCAGCCCCTGCTGTACGGCCTCATTTACTATACGTCAAATAATGCTCCGGATTCAGGACTTTTCCGCTACCATTACGGCACGAAGACCTGGTCGCTCATTTTAAGCGCGCCGCAGACGGTCATCGCCCCGGCAAGCCGCGGTTGTCTTTATACCGTCGATAAGGGCTCGAACAAAATCCAGGTTTATCGAGACTCCCTCCCCGATGCCGATACCGTAACCTTGAACCAGCCGCTGGTCTCGGGCGTCATCTTCCTCAACAGGCTTAACATAACAGAAAACCCCCAGCCGCAGCAGTACAACAACATCCTGTTCGTACCCACGCACGATTCGACGGGGCATTTGTTTATCGCCACCGGTAGCGGGCTCTATTACTCCTGGAATGAAATACCGGGAATTACCACCGATACCCTCTCGTTCGTCGAGCGGGCGAAAACCATCGGCGGCGGCCTGACCGAAACCTATGCCCTGCCGGGCATCCTGAACAATTCGTATAACGGGAGCGATGTACTCCAGAAGTCCTCGGTGACCTTTGTTTACAAACTGGCCCGCGACGCGAACGTGACGATCAAGGTGTACGACTACAATATGCAGTTGACAAAACTGGTGATCAATAACCAGCCGCGGAAGGCCGCAGGCACCTCCGGTCGCAGCACCAATGCGGCCCAGGATATCTGGAACGGCACGACCGATTCGGGAAGGCTTGCGGCACCGGGGGTTTACTATTACAAAATCACCGCCAGCACGGGAGAGAGAAGCTTTGGCAAGATCGTTATTGCAAAGGCCATGCAGGATCCGAAGTAGGTTCATACCTGCAATCCGGCTTTTAGGGCTTGCGCTCTTCTGCACCCCGGTTGTCACTTTGGCAGCGGGAACCGGCGGGGAAGCCGGGGCTTACCTGCTGTTGCCGGTAGGCGCAGCGGCTACGGCGCTCGGCGGTGCGGGAACCGCCGCTCCCGACTATTACGGGTCCTGGTGGAATCCGGCTATGGCTGCTACCTTGCAGAATGATCGGATTGCCGCAGGAACGGCTATCAGATCTCTCGGTCGTATTGATGCCTACGGCTCTTTCGATTTCCGCGTCCCGCCGCGGGTGGGCGTGGGCCTTTTCATGCTCTATCGCGGGGACCCGAGCCTGAACGATCTCCATGATTACGATGAATCCCTGCTGCCGTCCGCGTCGTATACGACGCTCACATTCATGGGTTCGGTCAGCTACTATGCAACGCGCAGGCTCTCGCTCGGCGCTTGTTTCAATGTTTACTACCAGAGCCTTCCGACCTACAACGAAAATTCCGGGCTCGGTTATACTACAGCCACCAGCACGGGTTCCTTTGATTTTGCCGCACAGTACCGTCTTATTCCCGGAATCTGGACCCTGGGGGCGGTCTTCAAAAATATCGGCACCAGGATGGACTGGGTCGATGTCGACCCCAACAGCGGCGAGATAGCGGATGATCAGTACCAGCCGAACCTTGTCCTGGGATCGAGCCTGGTCGCATCGCTTGCCAACCGGCCCCTTATCTGGAACCTTGATTGCCGGGTGTCCATCTACGGCGATTCGACCCAGAGCAACGATCAGGGGGAGACGGCGCTGTCGACTGGCGCAGAGTGGCGCGAATGGGATAATTTCTACATCCGTGCCGGAGTCGGCGAACTCACCATCAACAGCGATTTATTCAATAACCGGGCGCTGTATGCCAATGAATTCAGCCCCCGGTATTCCGTCGGGTTCGCCTATAACCTCAAGAAGTATCTGCATAAAAGCACCTGGTTTAACTATGCAGCGTCAACCGATCGCATCTGGGAGGGATTGGACCAGCAATTCGATATAGCACTGTCGTTTTAATGAAGTTGACTTACAGAGAAGAGCAGCGGATCGCGGATCCTTTTGAGAAGAAAGAAACTTAAGAAATCACCATGAGCATGACTTCAGCCGCACAAAGAGTATTCCTGGCAGGCGTCCTCTGTTTTATCAGCGGCGCAGCAGCCCAGGGTGTCGCGGATCAGGGACGCCTCCAGATCGCCGACGAGCCGACGACGCCGCGTCTGAGCGCCATGGGGGGCGCGGGAACCGCGATCCCGGGGGGCGGGTTCAGCTTTTATAATGCCGCATCGCCGGCATTCGCGAACCAGCCGTTTATTTCGGTGGAATACGGCGGTTTGCCGGGAAGCGACGACGCCACCGGCGATCTTACGAGAAGTAAATTAGAAGCGGCCTGGATGAATCAAAAGTGGTTTGCCGGCGTCTCGATCTCGAACTGGTCCACGGATTTTCTTACCTCCACGGAACAGGGTATCGGGTCCTCCGGATCCTACCAGCTCCTGCAGGCATCGCTTACCGCCGGATTCAAGATCGGGCGTTTCGCGATGGGCAACTGTTTCGATTTTTATCAGGATGAGCTGGCCGACGAGGTCATCGACAGGGCATTCACCTGGTCACCCGGGTTTTTATTCAGCCTTATCCCCGGCAAAGTAACCCTCGGCGGATCGGTGCGCAACTATGTGCGGCTCGACACGTCGCTTGTTCCGTTCGCCTGGTTCGGCGGCGCGATAAGCCTTCCGCGCTATGTGCGCGCCGGAGCGGCCTGGACCGATACCATCAAAGGCACCTCGATGCCCTTCACCGCCGCTGCCGATCTCGTGTATAGCGAAGTATACAAGCGTTTGACTATGCCGGTGGGTTTTGAGATCTGGGTTTTGCCCTGCTTTGCCGCCCGCCTCGGCGTGCCGATCCATAATCAAACCGATCTCGTCCATTTCGGGGTGGGACTGCGCATAAATTCGATTACCTGCGATTTCGACTACGGACTGACGAAGCCGGGCCAGATACCGGGAGAATCTCTCGAACAGAAATGGCTGCTTGCCCTCTCCTATGCTCTCCCCGCCGCCGCGCCGAAAAACGATACGTACAAGACCGGGAGGAGCAGGACAACCGCGGTAGTCCCGGCAGCGATCCCGAAAGGAGCGCCCGATACCGCGGCGGTCTCGGTTCCGGTTCTGCCGCAGTGACCGCGGCCTGAAGAGGCCGCCGGGAACCTTCGAGCATGGCATTTTGAACATGTGTTGCGGGAAAATCAGGCACCTTTCCCGATATTCCTCGTTATACTTCCCCGGAGAGTCGAAATTATTGTATTTTTTGAAAGATTTTAAAATTCCGTCTCCACCGTTTCCATCAAACCGTTCATTCGCAAAATTAACATTAGGAGACCTCTAAAAATTTAAACATTCGTCCTTCGACAGGCTCAGGACGAACGGGATTCGTAGAATATGCTTGTAAATACCCCGTTCGTGGTGAGCCAGTCGAACCATGAACGGAATTTTTAGAGGTTTCCTTTAAGGATATACCACTATGGGGTCTTCCTTTTTTTCCAACGACCTCGGCATCGATCTCGGCACGGCAAACACATTGATTTATGTGAGCGGGCGGGGATTGCTCATCGACGAACCGTCGGTGGTTGCCGTCGACAAGGTTAACAAATGCGTGAGGACCGTCGGCCTCGAAGCAAAACGCATGCTCGGACGCACTCCCGACGAAATCGAAGCGATCCGCCCGATGAAGGACGGCGT
>PLTF01000025.1 GCA_003164335.1 Fibrobacterota bacterium | reverse complement strand
CTCCCACCTCGTGCGGGTGACCCGGCTCGGCCATCCAAAAGAATTTGAATTTTCTTAAATACCACCCATTATGAAAGCTTCCCTACCTGCGTTACGGCCATTTCAAGGGTCTGGTCCTGCGCCTGCACCGCTTTTTGATCGGCTTCGAAATTCCGGTACGACGAGATCATTTCAACCATGTTGCGAACCGCGCTGACATTGGACGTTTCCAGGTAGCCCTCTTTGACCACGTACCCGGTGGAGGTCTGTTCGGTTGCGGTCTCATCAACCGGCTTGAATCGGCTCTCGCCGCAGCGGGTCATTGCATAGGGTTTCTGAAAGTCCGAAATTCGCAGCATTCCCCTGACCTGGCCCTGCTGGACCACCTCGCCGTTTTCGTTCACCGCCACCGGATATCGCGGATCGACCTTCAGAAAGCCATCCTTCCCGAGAACCTTCGATCCGTCGGAGGTAACGATCTGGCCCTGCGGATCGAGCGAGAAATTGCCGTTCCTCGTGTACTCCGGACCGTCCTCGGTCATGACCGTGAAAAACCCGCTTCCCTTGATGGTCAGGTCGAGCGGCGAACCGGTCTGCGCCATCGGCCCCTCGGAGTAGTCGATATTCACCGCATCTGCAGTGATCGAGCCGACGGCATCAGGCTGCTGCTGGTCGTTTTCTAAATATTTCTGATAGGTCTTCAAAAAGAGGCCGCTCGCCTTGTACCCGGTCGTATTCATGTTCGCAAGGTTGTTGGCAATCTGATCCTGCTTTTCCATCAGCGGGATCATGCCCTGCGATGCGATGTCGATTCCCCTGACCATGCAATCCCCTGAAAGAAAAGTTGAGATGGTATCGGCAGAAAGCTGTTGAGCATAACTTGTGCCATGGGATTAGAAAGGTACCTATCACCTTGATATTTTCAATGATAGGAGGGTGAAAGGGAACGGAGATACGATAGGACGAGGTGATGAAAATTGCCTGGGCGGGGAAATATTTGCCTGAAGATCATGCTTCATAATAGAGCTGTTGGTGATGTTCGAGCCTTTGGTGGGGAAACCTCGCTACGCGGGTTTCCCCTGGCCTAAAGCCGCGAAAGGCGCGCGTCTTCAGGCACACCCCTTCCAGCGGAAGTGCGCCCCTATTCCTGCGTGCACGCTCGGCGTCCGGCCTTGCGCCCTTCGGGCTCCTTCGGAGTGGCCTTCGCACATCCTGTGCTTCGGCTCGGCAGGAGGTGGCGCACTCCCGCAACGCTCACTTTTGGTAGAAAACACATTAAAAGCCTATAAAAAAAGATCGTGTGGCCTGGATCTCCGATCCAGGTGCTCTTGAATTTGCAAGACACATGAGGGCACCGCACGGCGGGCCCAGTGGCTCACCGCAGTATGCCTGCCACTCATAATACAAACAATTTTAGGATAAAAGTTAATGTTTTTTACTATAAAATTATATTATATGACATAATATAGGAAATTTGCGAAGAAAGTCAAGGGCTTTTATGAGAAACAGAAGTATTTTACTTCTCGGCGAAAACCGTCGAATGATCTTCAGCCCTCCGGGGAAGCATTACAGCGTACGACTAAGGTCCAATAGAGACCCGTGATTATTTATTGTAAGCTCTTTTGCTCATCTTTTGGTAAATTGCGTCAAATATTATTTGATGTTAGCAATATTACCTTCCATCAGAGTAATTTATCATGAACTGCATATATGAATGAAACTAAACGAATTGTATATATTGTTGATGATGATCCTTCAATACGATCCTATTTCAGGAATCTTCTTGAATCCTTCAACTATATAACAATTCTTAGCAAATCGGCAGAAGAATTTCTATCCCTCCTCCGCCGTGAAAATTGCCCTGAATGCCTTATTCTCGATGCATGGTTACCGGGCATGAGCGGCCTCGATCTGCAGAAGTTCATTGCCGACAATAATCTCCTCTCACTTCCCATCATATTCATCTCCGGTGACGGCGATATCCCCATGAGCGTTCAGGCCATGAAATCCGGCGCGGTCGATTTTTTGACCAAGCCCATTAGAGCCAGGGATTTGCTTAGCGCAGTCGAAGCGGCCTTTTTAAAAAATCAAATTTCTCACGATCGTGCAGCCATAAAAAGCGGAATTCTCACCAGACTGCAGTCGTTGTCACCCCGCGAAAACGACGTGTTTGCCCTGGTCATCACCGGCAAACTCAATAAGCAGATCGGCTGTGATCTCGGCATTGCGGAAAAAACCGTCAAGGTTCACCGCGGCCGCATCATGCACAAGATGAACGCACAATCCCTTGCCGAATTGGTCAGGTTTGCCATCGCCTCCGGTTTGTACCCCCTGCTTTAGCCCCGTTAGACCATTGTCCAATCGACGCCTGAATCCTTTCATCGTAAAATCTTCTATCAATTAACTGCCGGCAATTGCCATAAAGCGCTCTTGTTTGACGTGCGAGAATAAGGCCGGTTTCCGGACAGGAGTTTCAGTATTATTATAGTGCAACCGAATACTTCAGGTTATTGGTCCCTATTCACAACATCTTCAGGAGGTTTTCCATGAACGCATCCAGAACGCTTGCCAAACCCGAAAGCGCCAGGGCGGACGAATCGGCCAGGGAAGATGAAGTCGGCCTCGATCTCACCAGGAAACGCGAGCAGGCAAAAAAGCTGGCAAAAGAAAAGGCGCAGGCGCGGACTCTTGCACGTCAGCAGGCAATAGCCGAGCGGCTCTCCTCCGCAGTGCAGCAGATGGGCTCCTCCATGGAAGAGGCATCCACCGCTTCCGAACAACTGGGCCGCAACATGGAGAATATCGCCACCGCGTCGCAGCAGGCCTCCTCGGCCGCCGACGAGTCGCGTGCGGCAATTGGTCAGATAGTCAAGGCCGCGGATCGCGCCGTTGCACGGGCAAAATTATCCGTTGAAAAAGGCGGCAAAATGCAGGAACTCGCCCGAGCCACCTCGCTTGACATCGATAAACTGATCCGGGAGGTCAGCGACGCCGCGGATGCGAACAAGAAATCCGCCAACCTTATCCGCGAACTCGAAAAATATTCCGAGCAGATCGGCGATATCGTGGGAGCGGTCGTGCGTATTGCCGACCAGACCAACCTGCTGGCGCTCAATGCCGCCATCGAGGCCGCACGGGCGGGAGAACATGGGCGCGGATTCGCCGTTGTAGCCGATGAGGTGCGTAACCTGGCCGAAAACTCTGAAAAAAGCGCAACCGGCATCAGGCAGGTCGTCGATGAAATCCAGCAGCAGGTGCAGCAGGTGGTAAAGGACGTCGAGGCTTCGGTCAATAAGAGCCTCCAGGAGGTTGAAAACGGAAAAACCATAACGAAGGACCTGGAACAGATTGTCCTTGACATGGGAGCCGTTATCGACGGTTGCACCTCGATCAATAACAATGCCACCGAGGCGCAGACCGGGGCCAATGATTTCCTCAAGGGAGCGGAAGATATCGCCAGCAGCGCTGAAGAACAGAGCAGTGCGGCGGAGGAAGCAACCAAATCATTGTCGGAACAGAACAAGGCCTTTACCGAAATGCAGAGCGGGACCGATGACCTGGGGCAGATGGCCGAGGCGATCAAGACCTCGACCGATACGCAGAAATCGGCGGAGGAGATTGCGGCGAACTCCGAACAGCTCTCTGCCAATATCGAAGAGGCTTCCAATGCCTCACGCCAGATCATGACGGCAATCGAGCAGATTGCCAAGGGTTCGGCAATTCAGGGCAAAGCCGCCGAGGAAAGCAAGGAGCTTGGCACCAGGCTGGACAAAGCCGCCAAGCAGATGGCGCAGAACGCCCAGTCCTCTGAAGAACGAATCAGGAAAATGAAGGAGCTCCTGGCAAAGAATAAAATCGGCGTTGATACCTTAATTGTGGAGATCGGCACTGCGGCAGCCGAAAGCATCAAATCCGCGAAGAATATCCTCGAACTGGAAGACCGGACCAATAATATCGATAAAATCGTCGATCAGATCGTCAATGTCACCCTCAAGACCGATATGCTCGCCGTCAACGGATCGGTCGAAGCCGCCCGTGCCGGCGAGTATGGGCGCGGATTCTCGGTAGTCGCCGCCGACATCCGAACGCTTGCCAATGAGTCGTCTGAAAATGCCGACAAGATCAAAAATATGGTCAGGAGCATGCAGAAGCAGATTACGGTCGTCGCTTCCGATATAGAGGCTTCGGGACGGACAGCCGCCCAGGAAGTCGAGAATGCGAAAAGGTCAACGGCGGCTCTCGGCGTCATTGAGAAAGACACCGACGAGGTTCAGAGCGGCATCAACGAAATCACGCTCGGCGCGCAGGAATCCCTGACCGCGCTGGAGCAGGCGAACAAGGCGGTCGTGGAAATAGCGAGCGCGGCGGAAGAGGCGGACAAAGTCGTTACCGAAGCGAAAAAAGCGGCGGAAGAGGGCTATGCCCGTATGCAGGAAATTGCAAAAGCGACCGAGGATATTGCAAGCCAGGCCGATGAGATGCAGAACAAATAACCTTTGAAGGAGACACTACTATGGCAACCGAAGCATTGACTGCAGGGGCCAGAGCCGCGGTTGAAGGTCAGTTGGTCGCCTTCAAACTTGGCGAGGTGGAATTTGGCGTCGATATCAATGCCGTGCGGGAAATCGTACGGCTGCCCGATATCACCCCGATTCCCCAGGCGCCGGACTATGTAGCAGGAATCTGCAATCTGCGGGGAAGCGTTTTGCCGGTAATCAATACCCGAACCCGCTTTAAAATGAAGGAATCGGCGCTCAATGAGGAAACCCGGCTTCTGGTCGTCGACACGGCAGGTGTGCATACCGGGCTCATCGTCGATGACGTCAAGGAGGTCATGCAGCTCGAACAGAGCAGTATCGATCTTCCCCCGGCGGTCTGCAAGGGCATAGACCGGGAATTCCTGAGCGGTATCGTCAAAATCGATCAGGGTAAGCGGCTTGTACTGATTTTAGACCTGAAAGAGGTAGTTAATATAACTATTGCGGCTGCCGAATCATCGGGCGGAGCTGCGCCCGGCCACGTATCGGACAACGAGGAAGTAACGGTAAAGGCCGAAGATGAAGAACACCTCGTCACCTTCAAAATTGCCGATGAAGAGTACGCATTCGCCATAAAATCGGTCCGGGAAATCCTGCGCATCACCGATATCACGCAGGTTCCCAATGTCCCGCCGTATGTAAAAGGCTTGTTTACCATCAGGAACCAGCTCATGCCGGTGCTTGAGCTGCGGACCCTTCTCGGGGTGAGCGGCCTGGCACTTGAACATGCGAAGGAAATCGATGTGCTCAGCGCTGCAGCACGCAAATGGTGTGATGACCTCAAGCAGGCTATCGAAACAGGCTCGCCATTTGTCGGCACCAGGAACCTCAGGGAATCCGGCTTCGGGAAATGGTCCGACAACTACAACAGTTCAAACGGCAAAGTCATCGGGATCATGAAGGCTCTCAGGAATTCCTTCATTGCCCTGTTCCGACAGGCTGATGAGATCATTGCGGTTGCAAAATCCGACCGGGAGGCGGCCGTAAGAATTCTGGAAAACGGGATTTATCCCCTTGTCCAGAGTATCGAAGAACAGTACGCCCGATTGAAACCGGTGATTGCCGCGCATACCACCGAAGATCAGCGGGTGATGGTGGTGGAAAGCGAATCCATGAGCGTCGGCTACCTTGTCGATATGGTCAATGAGGTGGTACGCATTCCGTTGTCGATCATCGATTCCACCCCCGAAATGGCGAAATCCGAGCGCAGGGAGCTTCGCGGCATCGCCAAGCTTAAGAATGGAGAACGGCTTATCATGATAATCGATGAAACAGCGCTCGTTACCCAAAATGATTCCGCACTGCTGTCGCAGGTAACCTCCGAAGCTTCGAAGAGTATTGCCTCGAAAGAAACGGGATCCCGGTCGCTTGCCCAGCAGGCTCTCGATGAAGAACAACTGGTCACCTTCAGTATCGGAAATGAAGAGTACGGTATTCCGGTCATGCAGGTCCAGGAGATAAACCGGCTCACCGATATTACGAGCGTGCCGCGCTCGCCGGAGTTTATCGACGGCGTTACCAATCTCCGGGGCAGCGTCATTCCGGTTATCAATATCCGCTCTTTCTTCGGCATGCCCAAAAAGGACCGCGATGACCGCACGCGCGTGATAATTGTCGATCTTGGCGGTGTTAAGACCGGCCTGTGCGTGGATCAGGTCAACGAGGTACTGCGGGTATCGAGAACCAACGTCGTCGCAACGCCTGCGCTTATCACCTCCTCGGGAGCCAATAAGTACATGGATGGGGTGCTGAAGCTGCAGGACGGAAAGCGCATGGTGGTTACCCTTGCAATTGCCAACATGTTCAACGATACCGAAATTGCGGCGCTGGTACAGGTTGACGGCGGCGGAACAGCCATTGCCGGAGCGGATTTGCCGGAAGTGCATGAAGTGAAAGGACCGAAAAAAAAGGCCGTCAACGCTTCTTCCAGGAAGGCTTAACCTGGAGTCAAGCGGGTTATGGTTATTCATGAGCGAACCCGGAATTGAAGATCCCCGAAGCAGAGCTTAGGGATCTTCAATAGGAGTGGAAATATTTGTAATGCGCTCGCTGTGCCTGTTCAACCAATGTCGGAGAAAATACCGTTCACGGCATTATCTTGTCGAACCGTGAACGGTACTTTTAAAGGTAACTCTATGAAAAAGATACGGGTACTCATCTGCGACGATTCGGCACTGATGCGCCGGCAGCTCGCCAAAATTATCGATGCAGACCCCGAGCTTGAGGTAATTGCGTCAGCGCGCGACGGCGAAGATGCCGTAGCAAAGGCGCATGACCTCCATCCGGATGTCATTACCATGGACATCAATATGCCGGGCATTGACGGCATTACGGCAATGCAGATGATTGTGGAAAATAAGATTGCCCCGGTGCTCATGGTATCCTCGCTGACCCGCCAGGGAGCCGAAGCAACTTTCGAGTGCCTTGCCCTGGGTGCATTTGACTATGTCGAAAAACCGGGAGGGACCGTATCAGCGAACATGTCCTCCGTCTCCCGTACCCTGATAAATAAAATCAAGGCAGCCTCGGTCATGGGCACCATGGGCAGGCTGGGCAGAAAACCTGAGGACATGGTGGATCGGTTGACCAAAGCCCAGCAGCGGGAAACCCGCAGCGCGCGCAGGAAAGCCATCGGCATTACCTCGGGTATGGATTTCAAGGCGGTGGCCATCGGCATTTCTACCGGCGGACCGAAAACAATTTTCGAGGTTCTTCCGCTGCTGCCCCGCGACCTGGAAGCGGCGGTGATCCTTGTGCAGCATATGCCGGCCAACTTTACCGAACCCTATGCAAAGCGGATAAACAGCAACTGCAAAATGCGGTGCATCGAGACAGCACCGGGCATGGCAATCGAGCGTGGGGTGATCTATGTCGCCAAAGGCGGCTTCCATACCACCCTGCTCAAAAAAAACAGCGGAGACATCGTTGTCCGGACTCCGCAGCGGCCGGAGCACCAATTCATGCCCTCAGTGGATGTCATGATGGCATCGGTCCTCGAGGTGTTCGGCAGCGATACTGTCGGCGTCCTCATGACCGGCATGGGCGACGACGGCGCCAATGCCATGGTCGCCATAACCCAGGCAGGCGGCGAAACGATTGCGGAGAGCGAAGAGACCGCCATTGTCTTCGGCATGCCGGCCGAAGCCATACGGCGGGGAGGCGCGAAGGTCGTTGCGCCAAGCTATAAAATTGCGGAAAAAATCATTCAGGCAGTGGAACGTTAGCAACTCCTTGAACCGGATCCCAGGACAGATAATGAACGAACTTTTTAAGGCATTAACAAGCGAAGACGAAACGGATCGACTCTACGCTGCACACGATCTGGCTTCAGCCGGAGACGCGAGCGCCTCCTTGCCGCTGCTGGCCTGTCTGGAACGGGAGCTCTCGCAAGTTGTCAAAGATGCCCTGGTTTTTGCCTTGAAATCCATTCCCTGTACTGAGGCGTTTGAAAAGCTCTTTGCGCTTTTTTCTTCGCCGGAGGCGTACCTGAGAAATCAAGCGGTGGCGATTTTCGGCGCAGCGGGAAAAGATGCCGTGCCCTACCTTGCATCGCACCGTGATCACACAAACCGTGAAGTACGGAAATTGATCCTTGATGCACTTTTCGAAATCGGCTCCAGGGATGCGGTATTGGCAATACGCGCCTATATTCATGATGATGCACAGAATGTGAAAATAGCGGCGGTGGAATATCTGGGCAGGTTAAACGATTCCGAGTCTGTCCCGGAACTGATCGAGCTTTTCAAAGATGCTTCCGAACCAATGCTTCGCTCCTCCATTCTTGATGCGCTGGTAATCATCGGCAATACGGCGGCGCTTGAAACCGTGAAGGAACTGCTGCAGTCCTCCGTAACCGGTGCTCCGAGTGCAGTACCGGCTGACCTCCCGCACCGGATCAATCTTGTATGCAGGTGCGGCGACCGGGATGAGATCGTCGATGCCCTGCAGAAGGCCGGCGACAACCCTATATTTGCCGATGACATCATCGCCGGGCTGCTTCTTGCCCTGCGACGGTATTCAGATATCCTGCTTGACGCAACCATGTGCACCCTGGCGATCAATCTTCTGATGAGTGAAGAAGCCGGCGAAGATGCCCGGTTGAAAATCGCCGAACTTATCGGTAACAAGATCTATCCGAATGCTCTTGGAGCCGAAAATATCTTTGCCGCGGGAAATGATCTTGTCGATATTTCTGCATTAACAATAGGCGGACTAACGCTTCTCAAGGCCTGCGGTACCGATGAGGCGTTCGGCCGGATTCGGCAGGTTCTGGACGGCACCGATAACACAGAATTGAAGGCGCTGTACGAGGATCTTCTGAGCGGTGCACTTCCCGCTATCCGCAGCGCCGGACGTCCGGATTTGTCCGTCGCAGCGCAAGGTTGACCGGCTCATCATGGACATCACTGTTTACGAATTCGAGCAGCTCGCCGATTTTATCTATCGGAAGACCGGTATCCATTATGAAGCGAAAAAGATGTACTATCTCTCCAAACGAATTGAAAAACGAATGGATTCGCTCGGCATCGACTCCTCAATTGAATATATCCGGTTTTTGCGGTACTCGGACGCCGACGGGCAGGAGTTGCAGCATTTTATCAATTTGATAACAGTCAATGAAACGTTCTTCTTCAGGGACTTTCCCCAGCTCCGGTCATTTGCCGAACACTCGCTGCCCGAGGTCATTGCCCGGAAATCCACCGGCAATGACAATAAGCTCCGGATCTGGTCCGCCGGGTGCTCGACCGGCGAAGAACCGTATACCCTGGCGATTATCCTTAAAGAAATGCTCGATTTCAGCAGTCTGTGGGATATCGAGATACTTGCCAGCGATATTGATCTCAATGTCCTGGAGAAGGCGAAACGGGCGGTCTTTTCCGAGCGCAGCATCAAGGAGGTTCCGCACGAATACCTTGAAAAGTATTTCGAACCTTCCGGCAGCGACACGTACCAGCTCATTGATGATGAGTTGAAGGAAATGATCCGCTTCGAGCATTTGAACCTGTTTGACAAAACGGAACTTCGCAAACACCGCGGCTATGATTTTGTCTTTTGCAGGAATGTGCTTATTTACTTTGACGACGCTTCACGGAAAGAGGTGGTCGATCATTTTTATGTAGCGCTCAACCGGGGCGGGTACATTTACATGGGGTCCTGTGAATCGGCGGGCAGAATCACGACCGCCTTTAAAATTAAAAGAGCCGGGGATGCGCTGGTGTACCTTAAGGAATAATGACGGCAGCTGTTTCATGGGGTATCGGGAGAAGATGTTTTCGTATGAAAAAAATCCTTGTGGTTGACGATTCGCCGGTAGCCCGGAGCTTTCATATTAACATATTGAAAACTTCGGGGTACCTGGCCGAGGGCGCGGGAGACGGCATTGAGGCGCTTGAGAAGGCTCTGGGGAAAAATTTCGACCTTATTCTCAGCGATATCAACATGCCGAATATGGATGGGCTTACCTTTATTGGAAAATACCGGGAGAATGAGCGTGAAACACCGGTCATCGTTATATCGACCCAGGAGGAGGCGACCCAGAAAATGAAAGGATACGAGGCCGGAGCCGACCTTTATCTCGTGAAGCCGGTCAAACCGGTTGATCTTGTTAATTACATCAGAATGCTCATCGGAGAATAGCATCATGATCGATTTAAGGAAGGATAACGATACTATTTACATAATCCTGCCCGAAACGGCAACCATTATGCAGGTCGAGGAAGATACTGCGGCCATTGCCCGCAGTATTGCCGAAGAGGGAAAAGCGAAATGCATGACGCTCGATCTTTCGGCTGTCGCGCAAATCGACAGCGCTTACCTGCAATTATTGCTGTCGCTGCTTCGGGAGAGCGCTCCCGGAAACGCTGTCATTAAGGGCCAATCGCAGGCTATCGACGATATACTCGATTTGTACGGTCTTTCACTGCCATTACCGGCCTGAAGCCTGCAACTTCAGGGGAGATTGCTATGGGCAAAACCATACTGATTGTCGACGACGCGGCATCGATGCGCGGCCTCATCGCCATGACGCTGAAAAACAGCGGCTATTGCGTCATCGAGGGGTGTGACGGCAGGGACGGCTATGACAAAATGCATGGCGCGGGAAAAGTCGATCTCATTGTCACGGACCTGAATATGCCGGTAATGGACGGCATCGAATTTATCAAGGCGGTTAAGGCAGCGCCCGGGGGGAGATTTATTCCGGTAATTATGCTGACCACCGAAAACCAGAATGAAAAAAAAGAGCTTGGAAGACAGGCCGGGGCGAAGGCATGGATTGTAAAACCCTTCAAGCCGGATATCCTGCTTGGCGTCATAAAAAAGATACTGGGATAGTCAACCACGGAGCGAGCGGGCTATGAGCGAAGATTTTGAACACTATCGAAGGCAGTTCTACCAGGAAGCCCTGGATATACTAGACACGGCAAACGACAACCTGCTGAAAGCCGAGGCGGATCCGGAAAATCGCGAATTGCTCAACGCGATATTCCGGGGAATTCATACCATCAAGGGAAGCGCCGGGACCTTCGGCCTCGATGCTATATCGGAATTCGCGCACCACCTCGAAGCGCTTCTGAGCGCCCTGCGCGACGGGATATGCACGCTTAGCGCCGAAATAACCGATGCGGTTCTCCATGGCATGGATGTTCTGGCAGCCATGGTCGAGGGCCATAAGCAGAATATCCTCATTGCCCCGGACCCGGCAGTCATTGCAGAAATCAAACACCTGCTGCCATCGCCGGAGGGACAAAAACCCGCCGATTCTCCCCTGTCTGCGTCGTCCCGCGAAGCCGGGGCTGCGCCGCTCCCGGTCGATGTCCCGGAACAATTCGCCGGGCTCGTCCGGCAGGGACTGCGCGTCTTTAAAATCGGGATACACTACACCGATGAGATTCATGCCAATGGCTACGATCAATTGATATTCATGAAAAACCTGAAAGAAGCCTGCAGCGGGTACAAAGCAACTTCCCTGCGTGAGGACATTCCCGAGCTTAGTAGTTTCAACCCCTTGTCGCTTTATTTACACCCGACAATCTTCGCGGCCACGGCCCTCTGCAGGGAACAACTCATCGACCTTGCCTTCGATCCGGCCCTTATCTCCGTCGAAGAAATCGGTCGTCCCGGCGCGGATGCCTCTACCCCCGGCCTAACCTTATCAATCGCGAACCTCGATCCGCAGGTCCTGCAGGAATTCATCGTCAGCTCACAGGAAAGCCTCTCCGCCCTGGAACAGGCGACCCTGGCATTTGAGCGTGAAGGCTCGGTTTCCGCCCTGAACGAAATTTTTCGCACCGTTCATAACATCAAGGGAGATGCAAACTATGTCGGCCTGTCGGACCTCGTCCCCTTTGCCCATGACCTGGAAAGCATTCTCGAAGGATTGAAATCGGGCCTTTTCAGGCCGACCGCGCAAACCGCCGATATTATTCTTTCATCCATTGACGGGCTGAAGACCGTTGTCACGGCGCTGTCACAAGGATTGCGTGATATTCCGCTTCCGGGCATCGCCGGGGTCATCCATACGCATCTGGCATTTATGCTCAGGAAGCAGACTGATGAGACGACGACCGCGCCAGCGGCCTCAATGTGCGAACTTCCGGAATCTTTTTTCGAACAGATCCGCCAATATCGCGACATTCTTTCAAGCCTTATCCCGTTGGATTTCAACGTCGAAAAAACCGTCAGGATCGTGGGAAGAACACTGAAGGGCATCTGCGTTTCAAGCGCCTATGTTAAATGCGATACGCTGGTATCCATGGCGCAGAAGGCCTTGAATGAATTTGAGCGCAAAGACTATGCTTCGCTGTCGGAGACGGTTACCGAATTGCTTTCTTTCATCAGGGGCATGACCGAAGAAAGAAAGCGGATCGGCGAAATGCTTGTCGAAGAGGGCAAAATCGCATCCGGGGATGTTACCGATGCTCTGGCCGAGCAGCGCACCATCGGTCAAATACTGGTGGAACAGGGCAAAGTGAGTTCCGAAGATATCCAGGCAGTGGTCCGCAAACAGGACCTGATGGAGATGGGGCGTCAGCTGCGGCCCGATGTTGAACCGCAGGGTGAGATCCGGACCATGCGGGTGGATGAAAACAAGATAGAGCGCTTTGCGAATCTGCTTGGCGAAATGGTCATAGCCCGGAATACCTATGAATATATCATTGGACAGCTGGTTTCCACGGATCTGGCCTCTTCGGATACATTAAAGCCGCTGAAGGAAAATCTGCACCTTTTTTCGCGTGTTACGACCGAAATGCAGACCGGCATAATGGCAATGCGCATGGTGCCGATAAAATCAATTTTCATGAAATTCCAGCGTGTCGTTCGGGATATCGGGCGCAAGCAGAATAAAGAAATCGACCTGCTGTTCCACGGGGAAGAGACCGAAGTCGATAAAAAAGTTGCGGATATGCTTTCCGAGCCGCTGGTCCATATGGTGCGCAACTCATGCGATCACGGTATCGAAACCATGGTCCAGCGCCGCAAAGCGGGCAAACCCGACCGGGGTACCATCATTCTCAACGCCACGCAGGAAGGCCGGAATATTCTCATCAAAATTATTGACGACGGGCAAGGCCTCGATAGGAATAAAATTTATCATAAGGCGCTTAAAATGGGGCTTAATCCCTGCGCCCCGGATGACGACGGGATCTTTCAGTATATTTTTGCCCCCGGCCTGTCAACTAAAACCGAGGTGTCCGATGTCTCCGGGAGGGGCGTTGGGATGGATGTCGTCAATTCATCCATCAAAATGCTCGGCGGCGATATTTCGATAAATTCCGAAGCGGGAAAGGGCACGGAAATAACGCTGGCGATACCCATGGCCATCGGCATCAGTACGGCGCTAACCATTTCGGCCGGCCGCAACGAATATGCGATACCATTCGATTATGTGCTCGAAACGATAAAAGTGCAACCTGAGATGCTGCATTTTGCCAATGGCAGACAGGTCTTCCACTACCGCGGAAAGGTGGTAGCCGTTGAGCACCTTGCAGACCTGCTTGGTTCTGCCGGGGGGGGCCGAATCGAAATTCCGGGAGGGGGACCGGAGACGCCGGCAGAGGTGATTCCGCTGGTCATGCTTAAAACCACCCGCGGAATGCTCGGGGTTATTGTTGACAAATTAGGCCGTAACCTCGAAATCGCCATTAAGCCGGTTCCTTCACAGCTTGCCTTTATTCAGGTAGTAAGCGGCGTCTCCATCATGGGTGACGGCAAGGTGCTTATGGTTCTTAATCCCGAAAAATTGTTTATTCATACTGCTTTATCCGAAAAATGCGCAGTGGCTGCTTAGGAGCTATTGGGTGCCATGATAAGAACGGAAGCGTACGGCAGGACGCCGATACAATATATCTACGGTAAATGAAGGATATCCATGATTAAAACCTCCGGCGGTGAATTGATTTCGATTCCGATCAACAGTTATGAGGATGTGGTCATAGCCCGGCAACAGGTGCGAACGAAGATGGAGGAAATGGGATATACGCTCATCGATCAATCAATGACCGTTGCGGCGGTATCCGAGCTGGCAAGGAATATCGTCATTCACGCAGGCAGGGGAACCATGTCGGCCAGTTGCGAAGAGAGAGGCACTAAAAGGGGAATTACCTGTGTCTTCGAGGATGCCGGACCAGGTATCGACGACCTCGAAAAGATATTGCAGAAAAAATCCGGTGCCGGCATGTCGGTCGAGCTTGGTCTATCGGGCTCAAGGAACCTGAGCGATGAATTCTCGGTTAAATCATCGATCGGTAAAGGTACAACGGTTTCGATTACCAAATGGCTGCGGATAGTTCCGTTACATTAAATTGACGCAGCTGTATTGAGCAAAGGATAATCTGCCCCTATGAATGGAATCCTGGACAGACTTAAATCAGATGAAGTTACCGGCCTCCGCAACGAAATCGCAGCGCTTCAGGATGCCGTGCGGGACCGGGATGAGATTATAGCCCGGCAGGAACGGGAACTTGATCGGTTTTCTCCGGCAATCCCGGCACTCAGGGAAATTGAAAACCTGCTCGGCGTTTCCCAGGCCGAACTCGGCGCCGCCATCGGTAAAATCGAAGACTCGACTAACAGGGCAATCCAGGATTTTTCGAATATATCGGGGCTTTTCGGGGAGATTATCCGATCGACCGGCACTCTTGTCAATGACATAAAGGCTAAATTATGCAGCGTGAGGGATAAGAATGCCGATTCCATCGGCACCGCAGGCATCCGGGACAAATATGAAGCTATTGTCAATTACATGCTGGCTGAAATGACCTCAATAGTAACCAGAAAGGATGATGATCTGGCGTTGCTCAATGAGGTTAATTCCAAGGTACTTTCGATTGAAAGTTTTTCCGAGGAAATCGGGAAAATTGCCCTGAATAGTCACATACTTTCCATAAATGCCAAGATAGAGGCGGCCCATGTGGGGGACGCGGGTAAAAGCTTTTATGTTGTCGCCACCGAAGTAAGCAGGATGGCACAGGAGACCAGGTTGTTTTCGGACCGGATTGATGAAGATTTGAAAACCGCCAAGAACTTCATTGAAAATGCCACCGGCAGGCTGAAGAAGGCAATCGATGTAGAAGCATTGTTCATCAGTTCGACCATACTTCTTTTAAAAGACGTTTTCATGTCGATAATCGACAGCCTGGTCCCGCTCATCAATGTGGTCGAAAAATATGTCGGTGAATCATCGGGGATAAATTCGAACATTCAAAACGCGGTTGTTAATCTGCAATTTGAAGACATTACAAAGCAAATCAGCTCCCATGTCATGCACCTGATGGCGGGAATGATCGGGAAGATTCAATCTATCGATTCCGGCAGCAAAGAGCCGGATCCCTCCAGCGGCATAATTAAAAATGAAACCGTATTGCAGGATATGCACCGTCTTTTCACCATGGAGGCTGAGAGAAGAATTGCCGGCAGCATACTGGCTCCCGGCAACGAGGCTGAAGACGCTCCCCCCGATGCGATTGCAACTGAAGATGAGGTCACATTTTTCTGATTAAAGCTCCCCGGAGCAGAGCCCCGGGGACCGCGAAGCAGCCTGCCATGCGCTCGCTGTGCCTGTTCAAATGTAAACAAAAGGGCGACCGCAGGTCGCCCCCACGAATTTAAAGTTATCCCATTCTTTTTTACCAGGTGTTTTCTACCTCATGTGAGCGTTGCAGGAGGTAGGGAAAGTTACAAGTTAAAAGTAGCAAGTAGTAAGTTAAAAATGAACAAACGAAAACAAAGATATTTTTTCTCTGTGTTTTCTACCTAATAGAGGCTCTAATACTCATCACCGCTCCAACCTGAAATATACCGTCGCCCCCTTCCCCACCTCCCCCTCGGCCCGTATGCTCCCGCCGTGCTTGTCGACGATGCTTTTGACTATGGCGAGTCCGATGCCGGTCCCATCGAAATCCTTGTCGGAGTGGAGCCGCTGGAAGGGCTTGAAGAGCCTTCCGGCGAGTGCGTTGTCGAAGCCCACGCCGTTATCCCGGACGTGGAAAAAGGCTTTTCCGTCAATTATGGTCCTTCCAACCTGGATGCGGGCCCGCTCCGCCCGCGCGGTATACTTCCATGCATTGCCGATGAGATTTTCCATGAGGATCACGGCCAGGCCGGGATCGGCCTCGACGGTGAGATCGGGATCGATGTCGATGTCGGCGATTCGCCCTCCGTCAAAGTCCCTGAGCTGGACAAAGACGCCCCGGGCGATGTCGCTCAAATTGACGCTGTCGTTATTCATCTCACGGCGGGTGATCTTGGAAAGTTCCATGAGGTCGGCAATGAGGCGCGCCATGCGCCGCGCTGCAGCGGTAATGTGGTTGACAGCCGTCTGCATATCGGCATCGAGGCGCGACTCACCTTCGGAGGAAAGCACCGAGCAGCAGGCGATGATCGAATTGAGCGGGTTGCGAAGGTCATGCGCCACCGAGAAGGAGAAGGCTTCGAGCTCGCGGTTTGCAAGGGCAAGCTCGTCGTTCTTGGCCTGCAGCGCCGCCTCGGCCTGCTTGCGTTCGATGGCGTACCGGATCGCCCGGGCGATGGTCTTGCCGTCGATCGTGCCCTTGACCAGATAGTCCTGCACGCCCCGCCGGATCGCCTCGACCCCCGCGGCCTCGTCGTCCGATCCGGTCAGGACCACGATCGGGATACGCGGCAGGATCTGCTGGATTTTCAGGAATGTTTCGAACCCCATGCTGTCCGGGAGTCCGAGGTCCAGAAGCACGATATCGAAAGGTTGCTGCGACAGTTTTACCGCTGCTTCTTCGAGCCGGCACGCGACATCCACTTCGAGCCCGTAGCCCGGTACCTCGCGCAGCTCGTGCCGGATAAGGCGGGCATCGGTCGGACTGTCCTCCACCAGCAGCACATTTACCGTTTGTTCATTCATAATGAGTCCTCATACATTCAGACCCGGGTGGGCAGGACGATAACGCTCAGCCAGAAATTCTCGATGGATTTCACCACCTCCATGAACCGGTCGAAATTGACGGGTTTCGTGATGTAGCAATTGGCATGGAGCTGGTAGGACTGCATGACATCCTGTTCCGCCTGCGAGGTAGTCATGATAACGACCGGGATCAGCTTGAGGTCGGGGTCGAACTTGATTTCGGCAAGGACTTCGCGGCCGTCCTTCCGCGGCAGGTTCAGATCGAGCAGGATGAGGTCGGGACGCGGCGCCTCGCCGTACTTTCCGGTGCGCCGCAGGAAGTCGATTGCCTCCACCCCGTCCACGACGTGGGAAACTTCGTTGGCGACTTTTGCCAGTTTCAGGGCCGTGAGCGTCAGCTTTGCGTCACTCGGGCTGTCCTCAACCAGCAGTATTTGAATCGGTCGCGAATTCAGGGTATTCATTCATTGCTCCTCTATTCGGAATGGAAAAGTAAAAAGTCGATCCCTTGCCGTATGTGGACTCCACCCATATTCTTCCGGCGTGGCGCTCGATGATTTTCTTGACCACAGAGAGACCGATGCCGGTGCCGTCATACTGTTCCCGTGAATGAAGTCTTTGAAAAATAATAAAAATCCGGTCGAAATACTGCGGCTCAATGCCGATGCCGTTATCCTCGATGCTGAAAATCCAGCTGCCGTTTTCATGCCGGGAGGAGACGGCAATCGCCGGCGTACGTTCGCCCCGGAACTTGAGTGCATTTCCGATCAGGTTCTGGAATACCTGCGTCATCTGGGTCCGGTCGGCAGTTATGACCGGGAGGGGGTCGCAGGTAACGACCGCCCCGCACTCCTCTATGGATAGTCGCAGATTATACAGTGCGGCATCGAGCGCCTCCCGGGCGGACGAGGGCTTGAACGCGGCCCCGCGGGTTCCCACACGTGAATAGGTCAGCAGGTCATGGATGAGCCGCTGCATCCGCTCCGCCCCGTCAACCGCGTACTCGATGTACTCCAGGCCTTCGGCATCGAGTTTATTTTCGTACTGCTTTTTAAGAATTCCCATAAACCCGGCCACGGCCCGGAGCGGTTCCTGAAGATCGTGGGAGGCGGCATAGGCAAACATTTCGAGGTCCTTGTTGGACCGGGAAAGCTCCTCTGCCGTTATGCCGAGTTCCTGCTCGGCTTTGGCACGGGCGGCAGCAGACCGGATGGTCACTATGCCGGAAGCGAGGTCGTCGGATAGTTCGGTAAGCAGCCGTATCTCATCCTCGGAAAAAGGGTCCACTTCGCGGGAGTAAATGGTGAGGGCGCCAAAGGCTTTCGGGCCGTCCATGAGCGGGAGAACGATCGATGCCGAAAACCCGTGTTTTGCGGCCTGGGCACGCCAGGGAAGGAAGGCGGGGTCGGTGGCCATGTTCCGGCACATTCCAACCTTTCCGGTGCGAATGGCAGTTCCGGTCGGCCCCCGGCCACGATCGGTGTCGTCCCAGGTTATGTTGAGGTTATCGATATACCCGTCTTCAAATCCCGCGCTCGCCGCCGGGCGAACCGTTTTGATCTCATCGTTCTCGGCAAAACCGACCCATACCAGCGTGTGGCCGCAGTCTTCCACCACGATCCGGCAAACTTCCTGCAGGTACTGGGCTTCGTTCTTCGCCCTGGTCATGGCCTGGCTGCTCTTGCTGAGCGCCTTGAGCATGCGGTTATACTTGCGCAGTTCCTGGTCGGTGCGCTTACGCGCCATCGCGGTCGCCACCCGGTCCGCGACCGCCTTCATGAGGTACAGGTCGTCGTTTGAAAAGGTCTCGCGGCTGCGTGTTCCGAAGGAAAGCGTCCCGATAGCCGCTCCGCCTTCGGACTTGAGCGGATGGCAGGCATAGGCCTTGATTCCGTACGACCTGACGAGGTCGGTCCGCGGATCGGGCGTGCCCGGGATGTGCTCCGCTACGATCCTGCAGCCCTCCTGCGCCGCGCAGCCGCACACCGCAACGCCGTAGTCGAGCCATTCGATGCACGCCGCCTCTGCCTCCGGAATCCCGGCAAAGGCGTTGAGATGGAGCTTTCCGGCACGGTCGTCCCCCAGAAAGTTGAAGAAAACATGGCAATCGAGGTGCTCCATAACACGGCGGCAGAGGTGCTCGATGATCTCCTGCGGGTCCTGTGCGCTCAAGAGTTCGGAAGCGGTGTCGGTCAGGAGCTCGAAGCGCTTTACCATCCGCTGCAGCGCCTCCTCGGTATTCTTGAGCTGGGTATAGTCGACCGTGGCAACCCCGACGCCGGCGATGATGCCGGCGGCGTCATGAATCGGTTCGAGAAAAATGTCCTGAAATAGCCGTTTGCCGTTGCTGATAACCCAGAGCTGCTCACGCTGCTCTACCCCGCTTGCGAGGACCTTGCGCTTGAGAGCGCCAAGAATCGCGGCATCTTCCGGCGCAAAGATATCCGCATCGGTTTTTCCGACCAGCTCCTCGGGAGTGATGGATTGCGGGTCATAGGACCAGAGGAAACGCAGGTCGCGGTCCTGCACCGCGACGGCAATCGGCGCATTTTTGAGAGCAAGGCTAAAGCGCTCCTCACTCTGCCGCAAGGCATCCTCGGCCCTTTTACGCGCGGTGCTATCGATACTGAAAATCGCTATCTGGACGATTTTCCCCCGGCTGTCGCGAACCGGATAAAAGGTGTGTTCGAAAACGATGCCTTCCCGTACATCTTCAAAACGCACAGGACCGTCCGAGGTTACCATCTCGGCGATGCGCCGCTTCCGGGATTCACCAACATCGGAGGGAATAAGGTCGAAACAGTTTTTCCCAACGATTTCATGCACCGCTTTGCCTAAACGGCGGGCAGCGGTCGCATTGGCAGCAAGGATATTGCCCTCTATGTCCATAAGCCAGATGCTTTCGGTTACTCCATTAAAGACCGCCGACAGTCGCTGCTCGCTCTCCCGTAAATTCTCCTTCAGCGCACGCCGTGCCCGGTCGGCGCGGTTTACCAACCGTGCATTGAACCAGACAATCGCAAGGAAACAGATTGCATAGGCGGACGCGACCAGGGCAACCCCGACCTCGGAACTGAAAAAACCGAGCCGTTCTCCCTGAATCCTGAGCCAGCCGATGGCAAGCGGAAGGATAACAATGGCGGGCAGGAGCCGCCGGGCCATGACCGCGCCCGCTTCATCGCCGGACAAGACTTCGGCAAGGCGGCTCTCCGGGCGCAATGCGAAGGCGGCGATACAAAGGGCAATGAAGGCAATCGCCGTGTTCAGGGCAATACCGGGATAGAGCCATTCATAAAAGGTATGGATTTTAAAGAGATACCCGATGATCACGAGGTAGGTCATCAGGACTATCGGCAGGAGCCCCACATGGGCGGCAGTTGCAGCCCGCCGACCAGGTTGGCCCAGAAGGAAAAGAACGCCCCCGAGGAGCGAGAAGAGCCCGGCAGTGATGATGGACATCCTGCAGGGATTGACAAGAAAGGAAAAAACCGGCCATCGCGCCATCGGCAGCTCGTTGCCGGTGAGAATTTCGAACAGGTAACTGCCGAGGGTGAGCAATCCAATGGCGCCTGCCGGACTACCGGCGATCCGCGCAACGAGACTTTTGGGCCATATCCCAGCTTTTCCCCGCAGAAAGGCAATGCTGGAACCGGCGAGGAGGAAGCATACGGCCGTAATCAGACGCATCTGCGGTAACCCATTCGCTAAGTCCGAGATTCCCGGATGCATGATCCTCGCCGCGAGGGTCGCCCCGGCGATACAAAACACGATAACGAGCATCGCAGTGCCTGTCGCGGATGCCGTAAGGGAGATGTGCGGGAAGCGGCGCTTCTGGATCACTAATACCTCTATAGTATAAAAAGGCCGGAGCCGAAGTTCTTCGGACTCGAAAGTCAATCATGCTGAACCTGCCGGAATTTAATATAAATCCGGCACCTCGCAGTTTGTCCCTGCCAGATTTTATACTCCAGCCGCCGGGCGCTATATTAAAGTACACCCGATAAGGAGTCTCCATGAAAGCTGCGATCCTCCTCAAGCCGCATACCCCCCTTGCCATTGTCGATCTCCCCGTTCCAACTCCCGGCGCCGGCCAGGTGCTTATAAAGGTGAGCGCTTGCGGGGTATGCCGAACCGATCTCCACATTATCGACGGCGAACTTTCGTCGCCTAAGTTGCCGCTCGTTTGCGGACACCAGATAGCGGGAACGGTCGAGGCATGCGGGCCGGGGTCAACCCGGTTCGCTCCGGGCGCGCCCATCGGCGTCCCCTGGCTGGCCTCGGCCTGCGGATCGTGCGGCTACTGCCGCGAGGGCCGGGAAAACCTCTGTGACAAGGCACAGTTCACCGGCTACACGGTCAACGGCGGCTTTGCGGAATACACCGTTGCCGACGAACGGTTCTGCTTTCCCCTGCCTGCAGGATTCGGCTGCCTGGACGCCGCTCCGCTTCTCTGCGCCGGACTCATCGGCTATCGCGCGCTCTCCTTTGCCGGGAATGCGCGGCGCCTCGGCATGTATGGATTCGGTGCCGCGGCGCTGGTCATCACGCAGGCGGCGGTGTATCTCGGCAAAACCGTGTATGCCTTTACGCGGGAAAGCGCCGGCCGCGATGTCGCTGTGTCGCTCGGCGCCGCGTGGGCAGGCGCCCCTACCGATCTCCCGCCCGCGCCTCTTGACGCTGCAATAATTTTCGCCCCTGCCGGGGAGCTCGTCCCGCTTGCTCTTAAGGCGTGCGCCAAGGGGGGCAGCGTGATTTGCGCCGGCATTCACATGAGCGATATTCCCGCCTTTCCCTACGATATTCTCTGGGGCGAGCGTTCCATCCGCTCGGTCGCCAATCTTACCCGTAAAGACGGCGAAGAGTTCCTGCCGCTTGCAGCGGCCATACCGATACGAACCTCGGTGACCGTGTTCCCTCTCTCTGAAATCAACAGTGCCGTCGATGCGCACCGGTCGGGCCGCCTCAAGGGCTCGGCGGTGGTACAATGCTCCTGACCGCGTAAAGCAAGCCTCCCCCCTCCGGGCGCCGGATCAGCACTGCGGATTATTTACAAATTCATTTTTTCAGGCGCGTCGGCCTGATATTTTTGATGACATTTTGCCGGAAGAATGGTAAACTATCATTGGGGAGAACTGTGCCCGGTAGTCGTATGGTGCAAACGCTCCGCCGCTTCGGTGCGGCGGTCGCCGGCTCATTTTCCTTTCTCATATTTTTTCTCTATCTGAGGCAAGGAGGAGCATTATGTCCGATTGGGTGTCGAGAAACTTTTTTAAATCATCAGCACTCCTGTTTGTCTTCATTACCGGAACCCAGGCTATTACCGCGACAACCGGACATTATACCTATACCATCAGCGCGACCAGCATGTCGGTCGCCTGCAACGATGTCGGGCTGCCGTGCACCCCGACGATCAACGGCGTTGCCATTGTAGCGGGCGACGAAATTGCGGCGATGGATTCAGCCGGGACCTGCATCGGCTCCGCCAAATGGACCGGCTCGACCATTTCGATACCGGTCATGGGATACGACGGCGCCGTAAGCCCGGCGGTGCCCGGCCTTACTACCGGGAAAAAATTAACTTTTCACATCTGGGATTCCCTGACAGCAACGGAAGTTACCGTAGTCGGGGCGCAGTTTTATCCCCCCGGTTCTCCCGCGCCGACCGCCGACTCGACCTACGTTGTCAATGGCATTGCGGTACTGGACTCCCTGAAAGGCTTTTCGACCCCGGCTGCCCCTGCCCTCTCCGCACCGACAACGGCGTCGGTCAATCAGCCGATTGCAATCACCCTGAGCTGGGGAACGCTCTCTACCGCCACCTCCTACGGTCTCCAGGTATCGACCGTCTCGACATTCGCAAGTACCGTGTTCGGCCAGGCGGGCATAACGGGGAACTCTCAGAAGGTAAGTGGCCTGAACAACAGTGCAAAGTACTTCTGGCGGGCAAGCGCAACCAATATGAAGGCGCCCGGCACCTGGTCGTCGGTCTGGAACTTTACCACCATCATCGACACGCCTGCGGTTCCGGTGCTCTCGCTGCCGTCGAACAATGCCGTCAACCAGCCGGCATCGCTCACGCTTGCCTGGGGCACGGTAACCGGTGCGGTTTCGTACGCAGTACAGGTGTCGACCGGTTCGGCATTCGGCTCCACCGTGGTGAGCCAGGCCGGTTTAACCACCGCGAAAAAGGCAGTGCCGGGCCTCGCAACCGGGACCGGCTACTACTGGCAGGTCAATGCGACCAATGTCGGCGGCACGAGCGCGTGGTCGACCGACTGGAGTTTTACGACCATCGCCATACCGGCCGCTCCGGTGACCTCCGCCCCCTCTGCGGGAGCAATTGACCAGCGGACGAGCCTGACGCTCAGCTGGGGTTCGACCGCCGGAGCCGCCTCCTATGCCGTCCAGCTCTCCACCGTCTCCACCTTCGCGACAACGGTGGTGAGCCAGAGCGCCCTCACCGTTACTTCGCGGGTGACAACCGGCCTCGCGTACAATACCGGCTATTACTGGCGGGCAAACGCAACCAACGCGGGCGGGACTTCGCCATGGTCGGATACGGCGGCTTTTACCACCATCGTCGCCATTCCCGGCGCGGTAACGCTCTCGGCGCCGACTACCTCGTCGGTCAACCAGCCGACCGCACTCACCCTGAGCTGGAACTCGGTGGCCAATGCCGCCAGCTACGGCCTCCAGGTGGCTACCGCCTCGTCCTTCGCAAGTACCGTCATCTCCCAGACCGGCCTCACCGCGACAACGAAGGCGGTCAGCGGCCTGAACTGGAGCACGAAGTTGTTCTGGCGGGTCAGCGCGACGGATACGGGCGGTACCGGCACCTGGTCGTCGGTCTGGAATTTTACCACCATTATCGACACACCGGGAGTTCCGGTGCTCTCCTCACCGTCGACCGGCGCGAATAATCTGCGGACCGCGCTCACCTTTTCATGGAGTTCGATGACCGGCGCAACCTCGTACAACCTGCGGATTGCCACCAGCTCGGCGTTTGGATCGACAGTGGTAAGCCAGTCCGGGCTTACGACCGCCTCACGCGCATTGAGCGGATTGGCCAACAGCGCAAGCTTTTTCTGGGAGGTCAGCGCAACCAACCTCGGCGGCACGAGCAGCTGGTCGGGAGTCTGGAGCTTTACGACCATCATCGCCACGCCGGGAACGCCGGTACTTTCCTCCCCGACCAACGGGAGTTCCGGCATGCCGACCGCGCTCACGCTAACCTGGGGAACGGTGACGGGTGCGAGTACCTATGCCGTACAACTGTCCACCGTTTCGACCTTCGCGACGACCGTTGCCAACCAGCCCGGGCTGACAACCGTTACCCCGACCCTGAGCGGACTTGCCGCCGGCGTAAGATATTTCTGGCGGGTGAGCGGTACCAACGCGGGCGGTATCAGCGCATGGTCAAGTACCTGGAGTTTCACCGTCGCCAACGGGGGGATTATCATCGGATTCGCCCAGGAACCGACACTGAACCAGGGACTTTCCTTTTTTAAGCCTGCCGTTGCACTGGAGCACAACGAACTTGTCTATTCGATTTTCCAGCCGTGTCCCGTGGGCATTACGGTTACCGATCTCAAGGGACGAACGAAAGTTCTTGTCGATGAGGTTGCAAGTCCCGGACGGTACAGCATCATGCTGAAGAGCTGTGTGCCGGTTTCGGGCCTCTACATCGTCCGGTTCAAGGCCCAGGATGTCAACCGGATCATGAAGGTCATGCTCCGGGACCGATAGTCCGGAGGAGCCTTTGATAGAAGCTCCCCGCAGCAAGCTGCGGGGAGCTTCTATAGGTAAGGAAATATTTGTAATCCGCTCGCTCTGCCTATTCGTACCCGGGTGAATGGCACCCCTCCTGCCGTTCACCCCTTCGTAGAGACGCACTGCCGTGCGTCTCTACTTTTTTTACCCGGCCATGACGGTCAAACAACCGGCCGGCGATCCTCCCCTGAACCTGCGACTGACAAAACCATGATCAATAGACAATGGCTGCAATCTATACTTGTGAAGAACGCACCCGGGCAAGGCATGCCGGCACTGCCCAATGCAATAATTGTGCTGCCGGCGCGTCTAATAGTAGGAGCGGCCTCAATGGTGAAGGGTTCCGTCGGTCCCGCCCGCGCAGGTCGAATAAGAACATGTTGATCTCAGGCGGGCTCTTCTAAACCCAAAAAAAGGAAATTATGGACTCAGGAGTACTTTGCATGGAAAGCACACCGGTAGGACATCTGCTCTATCAGCCACACGAGGTTTCTTTGCTGCGAACTATGACCAGAACCAGCCTCTGGCACGAACCCTATTCGCTCGTCGAAATTGCGGATCGGGCGGCGAAGCCCCACAGCGTCAGGCTCCGGTCAAGAAAGGATCTGAAACGGGGCATCATCGCCGTCCTCAGGAAATCGATGGCTGCCGGGCTCATTGCCCGCGAATCGGGACTTTTTTTTCTTACCGCCCGCGGCAGGGCGGAAATGGCGCGCCGGTTCGGAATAGCCGATGGACAGCGCTAAGCGTTCCCGATCGGATTTTTTTTCACGCGAACGGAAGCGTCTTGTCGGGTATGTACGCACCCTGATCGATGATGCCTCGGACCGCGACGGCGAAGATATCGTGCAGGATGTGGCGCTGGGCATTTTTGACAAGGGTGACATAGCGGCGCCTATAGAAAACTTTTCAGCCTATGTGTACCAGGCGCTGCGGAACCGGGTGGTCGATTATTTCCGCCGCCGGAAAACTACGGCAAGCCTCGACGATGAGCTTCCCGACCAGCCGGGGCTCGTACTCGCCGATGTACTTTCGGACCTTACGAAGGACGCCTCCGAAGCGTTGACGCGTGATGAGGTCGCCCACGATCTCGACGAGGCAATCGGCCTGCTCGACGAGAAATACCGCAGCATCTTCGTCGCCACCGAAATCGAAGGCTGTACTTTCCAGGAGTTAAGTGTGGAGTGGGGCGTACCAATCGGAACATTACTCGCCCGTAAATCGCGGGCGATGAAAAAAATTAAGGAATCGCTGTGCGAAATCGATCCCGGGCATTATTCTTCTCTTTTACCGACAGAAAGGACAACCCATGAGCTGCCATCATGAGCATTTCAGGAATCATCACCGTAACGGCCTGGCGCGCATTGTAAGCCTCGTCGTGGGAGGCATCGTCATTGCAGGATTTTTTTCACTCGCCTTCGGCTGGCTGGTCATGCTGCTGTGGAACTGGCTGATGCCCTCCATTTTCAGCCTCAAGCCGATCACGTACTGGCAGGCCTTCGGCCTGACCATACTTGCAAAGCTGGTATTAAGCGGGATTCACGATGGAGGACACACGTTCGGCAACCATATGCGGGATCACCGCCATGGGGGCTTCTCGCCCTCGGGCTGGATGCGGCCGGACGATCGCTCTCCCGGAGGCGACCGCCGCAACTGGTTATACTATCGGGAGTACTGGAACGAGAGGGGCAGGGAGGACTTTGAGCAGTACCTGAAGAACAGGAAACCGGGGATGGAGGAAGGTGGAGAAGGTCGGGAATAATTAAGCAAAAATCAGATTCTTAGGGATGTGCGATTCTGGTAAGTGCTAACTTTGGTGGGGGAACCTCGCTTCGC
>PLTF01000027.1:146-21680 GCA_003164335.1 Fibrobacterota bacterium | reverse complement strand
GCCGCAGGCGGTTCCCCCACCAAAACCACTGAGAATCACCTTCCCGCATTTATTTTAATAGAATACCCCGGGCTCCCCTCCCTTAATCGGTTCCCGGTAGAAACCCTATGAAACAAAATGCCGTAGCACTGCTGTTGCAGCCTTACAAGAACCGTCTCATGGAGCCGGATGAGCTGAAAAAGTCGGTTAATGGCTTTGCCGAGCATCTCCTTGCACTCGCGGCGCTCCATCCGAATTTCCATTTCAATGTCGTGCTGCCGGGGTACCTTCTCGAATGCATCAATCCTCTCCTGCTCTCCAGCCTCCGGGAGATGAGCAAGCGCGGATGCTTAGAATGGCTGCTTACCGGTTACACCGAACCTTTTTTCGCCTTTTCTCCGGTTGCACTGACCGAATGCAATATAAAGTATGGAATGCAGATTTTCACGGAACTTACCGGCGCGGCTCCAGCCGGGTTCCTGCCATCATTTTCAAGCTGGGACCCTGGATATATTGCTTCCCTTTCTGCTCTCGGGCTCAATTACTCGGTGCTCTCCTGCGCGGCGCTTCCCCCGGAAACGCAAAACTCCTGCGGGTACTGGTTCAGCGAGCAGGGCGGCAATACCCTCGCGCTCTTCCCAAGCAGGCTGCTGAATCGCTACACCGCTCCGGCCGACCTCATAGAATGGCTGCACGAACTCATTAAGCTTGACGGAAGGTCTGAATCCGCTGAAAAGATCGTAACGGTCCACTATCTTCTGCCCCTGCAACCGGAGAAAGGCGACGATGCCTTTCGATGGCTGCAATCCGCAGTCGCCGAACTGGATAAACATCTCCTGCACTTTCGTGCCGTACTGCTGCAGGAGGCACGGTCGCTGCAAAAGCCCATCGGCATCCAGCACCTGCCCCCCTGTCTGCCGCTGTTCACCGACGGCGAGGCGGAGCCGCACTATTTCCTGAACCGCCTCCGCTCCTTTGACCAGGTCGGGATTCTTCAGCGGAAGATGATGGATTGTGCAGAGCGGATCTCGTCGGTGAAAGAACGGAAACTCGCGGAGAAGCTCCGGCGGAATCTTTTCTTTCTCCAGGATATCAACCGGTACCTGCCCCGCACCTCCAGCGGATTCCCGATTCTGTCCGATCGGCTGTGGACCTACGGCAAACTGATCGATATCGAATCCGAATTGCAGGAACTCGATCAGGCATCGAGCGGTCGCATCAGGATTACCGATTTCCTGCGTAACGGCAACAAATGCCTCATCATGTCGAATGCGGCGCTCGCCGCCTACTGCGATTACAAGAACGGCGGCCACATTTACGAACTGGATTACCTCGATCGCCGGATCAACCTGTGCGCCGCTTTCAACCCGGTTCCGCACACGCCGCCGGACGTGGTTTCGCCGAGCGCCTCCTTCTCGGCCTTCATCGACCGCATTTATGAAGAATCGACCACGCCCGATGCGATAGCCGGCGGCAGGGGGGTTGACGTCGGCACCTTCGCGGAAGAGGCATACGAGTATAAAATCAAGAGATCCCAGAGCGGGGTCAAGGCGGCGCTCAAGGGGCAGGGCGGGTTTCAGTTCGGCGGAAAAACGGTTCCCCTGAGCATCGAGAAGGTCTTCGGCCTGGAGAAGGACGACCCGATTTTTTCCTATGTCTACCAGCTGTCCAATCACTCGCTTGCGAGCTACTCCTTCACCTTTGCTGTAGAGCTGCACCTGTCGCTCCCGGGCGTCATGGACCGCCATGTCAGGTTACTCAACGGCAAGACGGCACACCAGGGACTGGGGTGGGGTCCCATCATCCTCGAAAAAACGACCCGGTGGAGCATCAGCGATTTCGTCGCCGGCGTCCGGCTCCAGTTTGTTGTGCAAAAACCCGTCGATGTCTACTGCCTGCCCCTGCGCGGCAGGGAGGGCGAATTCGATCCTTCGTGCGGCTTCAAGCTCGTGCTCGCTTCGACCATCGCGCTCGAACAGAGCTCAACCTGGACGCTCGTCGGCTCCATCAACTGCGCAAAATTGCGGAAACGGGGAAAGGAATCCGATGCGGTCTGAGGCGCTCGACATTGTCATCGAAGGCCGCGAAGAATCGACGTGGCTCATCCTGTCGGGACCCTTCCACCGGGAACAAATCCCCAATATCCGGGCGAAATTCGAGGCGCTCCTCGAAGACCGTAACCGCGATTTTATCGTGGACCTGGAAGGTGTCACGGCAATCGAAAATGAAGTCGCCGAAATGTTCCTCCTGGTCCTGAGCGAGGTGCGCGAAAAAGGCGGGGAGATCCGGTTTATTTTCAAGAACAACACGGTCGAGGAGGTGTTTTCCCCGTTCCGGAACCTCATGCTCATCTTTGCCGATGCAGAAGCTCTTACCGCGGGGGGAATGCTCCGGCGTCTCGCTCGCAGCGGCATGATGCTCAGGAAAAAAACCGGCGTGCGGATCTCCCGCCAGGTGGCGATTTTTCTCCTCATTGTCCTCTGCGGATGGTTCCTCACCCTGCTCTTCATAGTCCACCTGCAGTACCGCCGTATCGCCGAGCAGCAGCAGGAACTGAACTATTTGACACAATGGAAACAGCATGCCCAGATCGAGCTCACCTCGCTTAAGGAACGCCTGCTTCCGCTCGAACAGCTCGGCATCGTGCGCGATACGATCAAGGAGTGACCATGGCCCCCGACCGCCCCGCACGGCGGCATCCGATCATTGGATTCCTCATACGTCGCCGTACCATCTGGATTTCGGAGTTTCTTGCCAATATCATTGTCGGACTGCTCCTTATTTTCCTCATGTCCGTTACGATTCTGTATTCGGTCAAAACCCAGGAGGTCCGTCGCATCGATCGCCGGATTGCCGCAATCCGGGCGGAAAACACCGGTACCGAAAATGCCCTTACCGCCTGCCACCGCGAACTGCATGTCCTGACCCTGCTGCGGAGGTTTGCCGGGGGACGGGTGACCGATTCCACCCTCTGCAAGGTTGCCGCGCTGGTCTGCGCGAGCAGCGAGCGGTTCGGCTACGACCCGCTCCTCCTCATTGCCGTTATTCATGTGGAAAGCATTTTCGATCCGGCGGCAAAGGGCCGGTACCAGAGCGGCGATGAGAGCGGGGCCATCGGGCTCATGCAGCTCCAGTTTGAAACCGCCACGGCGGTAGCGAAGCAGCTTAACATTCAGCACCTCAACCGCGGCGATCTCCTGAAGCCGGACCTCAACCTGATGCTCGGCGTCGCCTACCTGACGGAGCTCATTACCCAGTTCAAAAGCTTCAAGCTCGGCATTGTAGCGTACAACCAGGGTCCGGGAGCGGTGCTGCAGACACTGTCAAGCGGCGGCCCGCTGACGCTCGACTACTATAAGCTCGTGCTCAGGAGCTATTACGACCTGCGGAAGCTGGCGGGGGAGATTGATAGGGAGGTGGAGGGGAAGAAATAAATAAAGAATTGTTACTGCTCAGGTGGGGAAACCATTACATGGTTTCCCCTGGCCTGAAGCCGCGAAAGGCACGCGTCTTCAGGCACACCCCTTCCTGCGGAGGTGCGAGGCGATGCCTGCCTCGCTCACGCTCAGCAGGCGCTCTCGCACCCCCGCAACGCTCCTATTAGGTAGAAAAAATATGAAAAGCTACCTGAGTAGTAACTATTTTAGATAGTATGAGCAAGTATGGCAAACTTCTATTGCAGGTCACAAGCGGCAAATCCGACAAGGACATTGAAACTGATGATTTATGCCGACTGATGATTAAGTTAGGATTTGACAATAGAATACGCGGAAGTCATCACATCTTTTTTAAAGCTGGAATAAATGAATTGATTAATTTGCAATGTGATGGAAAAAATGCCAAGCCATACCAGGTGAAGCAGGTCCGACGAATTATTTTTGAAGATGAACTGGGAGGAAATCTATGAATGCCAAATATGAAATTCTTTTATACTGGAGCGACGACGATCAGTCCTTCATCGCAGAAGTTCCCGAGCTTCCGGGATGCATAGCCCACGGACCTACTCAGCTAACAGCATTGGAAAATATTCAGGTAGCCATGGATTTATGGATTAAGACAGCCAGGGCAGCATCGCGGGATATACCCCAGCCCAAGGGCAGGAAGCTCTTGTATGCCTGAACATTGGACCGGTTGTGTACAGATAAGTATTTTATAGCTTATCTATTGCCTACATTTCAAAACGGGGGTGTTATGGATGAAAGAATCAAACAAATTCGCGAGCTTCTCGATGGAATTGAAAAGGATATAGACACAGGAGAAGACAAAGCATTTGTGCGCAATTTTGATGCGTTTGAGCTTCCCAATATTATTTCAAATATCGTTCAATATCTCCAGCCTATCCTCAAGCCCTACGAAGCTTGCATATACTGGCACATGTTTAACAAAGCTATTTTGCGTACAGGGCAACAAAGCTGTCGAGTTAGCAGTTATAGCCTTCAGAACGGAGTAGTGCTGTCCAGAAGTGGGCAATCTGAAAGTCTTAGCCAGGAATCTACCAGAATTGGACTCAAAGGCTTAGAAGAGAAGGGTGCTATACTTAAATCTGGTGAAACCAATAGAGAAGGAACATTATACAAAGTCTTATTACCTGAGGAAATACCTGCGTGTTTAATAATAATGAAGAATGCAATAAAATCACCAGTGGTTAATTCTGTTAATGAAAAGAAAGAAATGGATTTTTATAATATTACTGAAAACAGGCTACAGATATTTGAAAGAGATGAATATCGCTGTCATTACTGCAATAAACAACTAACGAGATTTACTGCAACATTAGACCATATACAACCTGTATCTGAGGGGGGCGATAATTCAGCTGACAATTTAATAACCGCATGCCTTCATTGCAATTCAAGACGTGGTAGTCGGCCAGTAATGGATATGATTCAGCTTCCAGGGACATCTACCAGCCAACAATTGGAGATCTATTCTCATGGGCACCTGTAAAAATTGAATTCCCTTCGTCCTTCGACAAGCTCAGGACGAAAGGAAATCATTCAACTCCATCAAAAACAACCGTTCGTGGTGAGCCTGTCGAACCATGAACGGAATTTTTAGAGGCACCCTTATAGCTTATTCCGCAGAAAATTACCTACTCAGCTTTTTTTCGATCGATAACCATCAGAACTCGTTCAATTCTTCCGGAATAATCATAATCCAGGAATTTTCCTAGGTCGTAGCGCAACTCTTCGAGGAGTGAGATGCGCTCCCCACCGGATTTTCGCTGCCTTGATTGTAACAGTGGCAACAAATATATTGATTGTATCGATATAATCGATGGCGCAGTTGTTTCTCTTCGACTGATCTTAAACAAAATGCCCATGATGGCTGTTGCCGGATAAGCGAGGTTAGCAATGGAAAAAGAGGAAAAACTAAAGCAAGCCCAATTGTTGGTGATTAATTTTGTTGATATCATACTGGAGGTGTTGAGTAAGAAATGGGATGAAAACAAACTGAGCTTGGCGCAGATTCGGCTGCTGGTCGTGCTCAAACGCCGTAAAACCGCTACTATCGGTGAAATCGCCACCCAGTTGCATATCGGCCAATCGGCTGCAAGTTCTTTAGTGGACGGCTTGGTAAGGAAAGAACTCCTTTTCAGGGCCGATGACCCCGAAGATCGGCGAAAAGCTATTGTCAAAATGACCCCGGGAGGGGAAAATTTGACTGGAAAACAAAAAGGTAACGAAAAGCAATTATTGAACTGGCTGGCTGGAATGGATGAGAATAAATTGGATAGTACCATTGAAACAATTCAGGCTATTATGGAAAGACTCACGTGAAGGGTTGAATGTGCAAATGTAAAAATTGCAGATAGCAACAAGCTTCGGCCATCGCAGTTACCGCCATTGCTTTTCAATGCCGCAGTCCCTGAGCATGCTCTGGTGAACGATGCCCGAAATGTCGCATAACGCATCAAAATCTTCGGAAAAAAACACGGAATGAAACTGCCACAATAAAACGGTCGAGCCCTTCGGGGCTCATGGAGGGAAGCATGAGCAAGGTTTATATAATCAGATGTCCCGATTACGGCCAGGTCAGCGGGAAAATGGACGAGCTGATGACGATGATGGGTGGAGTGAGTCAATTTGTCAATGCCGGACAGCGGGTAGCGCTCAAGCCTAACCTGCTGCTGGCTGCAGATCCTGCGAAGGCCGTTACCACCCATCCGTCGGTCGTTGCCGCGATCGGCAGACTTTTCACCGCTGCTTCGGCCGACGTCGTTCTTGCCGAAAGCCCCGGCGCAGGCTATGCCTACGACCGAAAGGCTCTTGAAAAGACCTACCGTATGTGCGGCATGGAGGAAGCGGCCAAGGGCGCCGGGATCGAGCTTGGCTACGATACCTCGTATGAAAGCGTCTCCTTTCCCGAAGGGAAGCTTATCAAACGGTTCGAAATCATTTCGCCGATACGCAAGGCCGATTGCTATGTGAATGTTTGTAAGCTCAAAACGCACAACTTGATGTTTTTGAGCGGAGGCGTTAAAAACCTTTTCGGTTTGATTCCGGGCCGTACCAAGACGGGATATCATAGCACCATGACCACGAAGGAGCTCTTTGCCGAGCTGCTGCTCGATCTGCTCAGCCTTGTCCCGCCCAGACTGACCATCATGGATGCGGTTGTGGGCATGGAAGGCGAAGGACCGGCCAATGGGAATCCGCGTCAGGTCGGACTGCTGCTCGCGTCGACCGATCCGCTCAGCCTTGATGTCGTCGCCTCCGAAATCATTGGGCTCCCTGAAGACAGGAACCCACTGCTGCTCGCAGCCAAGGGACGCGGCATTCATCCGTCGAGTATCGCGGAGGTCGAGATCGTCGGAATGCCCCTCAATGAGCTCCGCATCGCCGGGTATAAGATGCCGAGCGCCTATTCGAATTCGACGATGCTTCGCGTCATAGCGGCCGTTCTCCCGCTGCTGAGGCCGCTGCTTACAGTCGACCCGCGGATACTGAAAAACAAATGCACGGGCTGCGGTGCCTGCAAAAATGCATGCCCTCGCGATGCGATTACCCTCCGGAAGGTCGCATCGATTGACCGCCAAAAATGCATCCGCTGCTACTGCTGCCACGAGATGTGCCGGTTCGATGCAATCGAACTGCACAAGGGAAAGATTTACAGAATGTTAAACAAGTAGCAGGGAAACTTCAGCGGACACGGTAAACATATTCCCCGAAACTTGCTTCGGGAGCCTTAATCAGGAGGGAACTATTGATTGACACAAAGCGCTGCCTTTATTAAGACACTTCAACCGCACAAAGGCAATCGGAAAGGTGTTGGAAGGAGATCCCATGATCGTTCGCGAAATCATGATCGAGCATTTTAAGCTCCCCGAAGCAGAGCTTCGGGGAGCTTAAATCCCTGATCGAAAATAGCTGATAATCTTCTTGCACAGAAGGGCTAATAATCAGGTTATAATTTCCCTGAGAATGGGAATAAGGACTGGGAGGTCATTGGTCACGGTTGACCAGACAATTCGATAATTGATATCAAAGTAAGCATGAATAAGTTTATTCCTCATTGCAATAACATCGCGCCAGGGAATTTCGTCGTGGCTTGCCTTGAAATCATCCGAAAGCTGCGAGGCAGCTTCGCCGACAATTTCCAATGCGCGCACGACCGCAAATGCAAGTTGCCGATTGCTGAGAAGATCATCGTATGATTTATCGGTACAGAATCCGACGGCATCTTCTGCCGCTTCAAGCATATGAGAGAGCCGAACCTTGTCATCGGCGTTCATAGTGCACTTCCGCAGTTCTCACAACCTCATCCCTAAAATATCGGCTCAAATCCTCAGGAGTTCGCAAATCAACTTGCCTACCGATAATATCCGTAAGCTCATTCTGCATCCGGCAAAACGAAAGAAATCCAGGTACCCGACCTTCCTCGAACTCAACCAGCATATCGATATCGCTTTCAGGCCTGAGATGTCCTTTAATGGCAGAACCGAACACCGATAGCTTTTTTATATGGTTTCTTCGGCAAAAAGCGGCCAATTGAGCCTGTGGAATATGCTGGAATAATGAGTAGATCATGATGCACCCGGTAATTTAATAAATAAGTGACCATTGCGGCAATAAGCTAAACTATATGCAGTTATATCAAAATATATACTTTTCTGTCCAACTCCCAAATGAACTCTTTCAAATCGTCCCGAATATTCATGGTTTTAGGAGGCTTGAACCATGACCGTAAGCCCGACTTTCGCTTTTGATGATCCGCAACCTGCACCGGTCGCTTCATATTCCCTATGAGTCCCTGATCGAAAACGGTCGCTAATCGAGCGAAATACCTGCATATGTAGATGGGTAGAAGCGTTAATGCGGGAAAGATTTTAAATCTTTTGACTTAACGCATATACGCTTGTACGCTTATACGGTTTTGATTTTCCGCATTTGTGTTTTCTACCTAATGTGAGCGTTGCGGGAGTGGGCGAGTGTCTGCCAGAGGCAGACATAGCCGCCCACTTCCGCAGGAAGGGGNNGTCGGAGACGCGGCTTTGCGCGGCTCCGACCAGGGGGAACCGCCTAAGCGGTTCCCCCACCTAAAGCTTTTAGAATGGTTCCCCCACCTGACCAATAGCTATTCACCGAATTTAGCCTTTCCGTTCACCTTTTATATACTTCACCGTCATGTCAAACCCGGACATGGGCGGCAGCGAACGATAGTGGGTATACTTTTTCCTGAGATATTGCAATTGTTTTTTATCATCCAGGGCATCGCGGATAGAGCTGAAATACTCTTTCATTTCGGTAACGGCATACTTATCCGAAAGCGGTCCGTGTCCCGGCATGACCATGACCGGATCAAAGTCGCGCGATAGCGAATCGAGGGCGCTTATCCACCCCTCTGCGCTGCACCCGCCTGCATTATTGAAGACCGGATGCATATTGAGAAACACGAGATCCCCGGTGATGAGCATTTTCCTGTTCTCCAGGTAAACGACGAGATCCTGCCAGGTATGCGCCCTGCCGATATTACGAAGGTGCACCGTCTCGCTGCCGATTTTGAGCACCTTCTCCCCGTTTTCGGGAACGGTCTCGTCGGGAAAGGGAGTTTTCCCGGCCATCGCGTGCCACTGGTCGGCGGTGTAGGCGCCGGAAATGACATGGGCTCCCTTGTAAAGAGCGTTGCCCCCGATATGGTCGGGGTGGGCGTGAGTATTGACAATGATAATGTTTGCGGCCTTGACCTTCTTCCGCAACTCCTTCGCAGCCCGGCCCATTTTGGTATCGACAATGAGCGCAGTGGAACCGTCCTCTGAGGTCAGGACAATCGAGTTTCCGCCGCCGCCGAGAAATATTTCGAGCTGGGGATCGTGCTCCACGGTCTCGATGGCCATGAACTTATCGTAGCCTATATAAATAAAAACGGTGCAAATTATAAGGAGAGCTGCAAAGACGGATAAGGCGATACTAAGGGTTCTTTTCATGATTTCTCCAGATTATTTATGTTATAAATCAATTCATTAGTATAAACTCAAGTGAGAACCGTTCGCCCTGAGCCTGTCGAAGGGTGAGCTGTAGACTCGCACCGTTCATGGTTCGACAGGCTCACCACGAACGGTTGGATGTAACCCTCCTTATGAACTGCTTAGTAAGACTTATATAGATGGTTCCTCTCTTTGTCCCCCTTAATAAGGGGGCGCCGAAGGCGGGGGATCCTATGGTAACTTCAGCAATCTTTCCACCTACCAGAGTATAAACAAATCTTTCATGTTCTTTCTACCTAATGTGAGCGTTGCGGGAGTGGGCGTGCGTTTGCGGAACGCAAACACAGCCGCCCACTTCCGCAGGAAGGGGTGTGCCAAAGACCCCGCAGCCCGGCTTTGCGGGCGCGGAGGCTTTGGCCAGGGGGAACCGCGCTTCGCGCGGTTCCCCCCTCAAAGGACTTTGAATTTCCCTTACCCTTCATCATGCAAGATAATAAACACATTCCTTCCCCACCAGCGTATCAAAGATCTCTTCATTATGGGAAATAAGCAGCATCGCCACCCCCTTTACGCGCAGGTCATCGAGCATGGCGATGATTTTCCGCACGGAATCGAAATCGAGCCCATTGAGCGGCTCATCGAGAACGATCAGGGGCGGATGCATGGCGATGGTCCTGAGCAGGTTGAGCCGCTGCTTCTGGCCGCCGCTCAGGAATTTGACCTTGCGCGATAAAAAGGCTTCGTCGAGCGTTCCTTCGAAAAGACCGCCGAGAAACGCGGTGAGATCGCTGCGCGACATTGCGCGTTTGAGCGGCAGTCCGGCAAAGGTCTCGGCAACGGTTGCTTCGAGATCGAGCGCCTCGTCGGCATGCTGGAAGACCATGCCGGCGCGCTTTCCCCATACTTCGCGTTCGAACCAGGCGCGCGGGGTGGCCTGCGAAACCGGAACCCCGGAGAGCCTCATGGAAAACTTGTCGGCTTCGTAAAGCCCCATCACGACCTTGGCGAGGGTCGTCTTCCCGGCGCCGCTCGGAGCCTTGACATACACCATTTCGCCGGCACGGATGACGAGGTCCGTCTCCTGCCTGCGCTCCTCATCCCGGCAGATGCGATGCCCGGTTCCGAATATCGAGAATCGCGACGACAGTGTCAGGACCGGCTCACCGGTATGGGAGATTTTTTTCTTCGCGGATGTCGTTTGCAGCCAGGTGAGGTAGTCGGCTGCGCGGAAATCGGCGAGTTCGACACTCCCCTCCCCTTTACGCCGCAGCTCCCTGAAATGAATCCGGTCAACGAGCCCCTTGGCATTTGCATATATTTCGCTTATTATCGAGTAGTCATGGGTGATGACGAGGGCGGTGAACGGGCGGCGCGCCCACTCCTCGAACAGGAATGCCAGAAATAAGTTCCGGTACCGGTTATCGAGACTTCCGGTCGGCTCGTCAAAAACGAACAGGGCGGGCACGCCGGGGGGCAGAAGCCGGATTTTTTTAAACGCCATGGCAAGGAGGATGCGCTGCTTCTCCCCGCCGCTTGGCCGGTAGGGTTTCGGATACACATCGAGAATTCCCTTAAGCGTCAACCGGTCATTTTCGTTCCACAGGCGATCGAGGATCTCCTCTTCGGATTCTGTTCCGCCAATACTCCCCTCGCGGAGCTGCTCGCCTGTCCGCATGAGCGGGTTGAGGTGGGAGGAGGGTTCCTGGAACACAAAAAACCCGGACTCGACGATTGCCGCGGTTTCCTCAAGGTAATGCCGGTAGGGCAGGCCGCCCACCGTGATGTCGAGTTCGGAAGGATCGAGCAGCCCATACACCGCTTTGCAGAGCATGGATTTTCCGATTCCCGACTCCCCGAAAAGGAATGTTATCTCATCGCTGACAAACGAAAAATCGTCGATGTCCGCAATGGTGCGATTACCCGATGCAATGGTCACCCGCTGCCGGTCGCTCATAGCCGGTGCCTTTCCGCGTAGCCGTTCGCGATATTATAGATGCAGAACAGCGAGAACACGATGAGAAAGGCGACCGTCAGCCCCTGCAGGTGTTCGAAAAGCAGGTTCGGCGCGTAACCGGGATGGGTAAGGGTGTACCCGACGGCGAGGATATCCTGCTTGCTGTCGATGGTCGCAAGAAGCCCGCCGAGTGTCGGCGGCAGGGAGGTTTCATTGACATTCGTCGATAACCCGACCGAAATGATGAAATCCACGCTGCACTGGAGGAATACGGCGTATCCCAGGACCGCGATGAGCTTGTTGAGGATATGCAGGCGGCTGTTTTTCCAGAGGATATCGAAATTCAGGATCCGTCGTTCGGGAATGCCGCATACCCGCATTGCGCTGTAGAAATCGAGTTTCTTGAAATGCTCGATCCGGTCGCGCATGAGATCCGCCACCTCGGGCATGATGAAAAGGCTCATGCAGAAAGACATGAGGATAAACAGCACGAGCCGTGAAGCGACCAGGTTATTCTGGACAAGGAGGGTCAGCCCCACATAGGCGAAGAGTATGCCGACAATCTGCGGAATCGAACGGATGAGGTTCAGGATAAAGGTTGCGATAAAATACAAGGTCCGGTTCTGTCTCCTGCCGAGATAATTGAGCAGGAGGGTGAGGGACCAACCGAAAAGAAGCGTAAAAACCACGACGAGAAGCGCTATGATGAGCGTATTGCAGAATCCGTCAATTACCTTCAGCAGGGCGGGCCGGTTTAAATTGGAGAAGTCCCAGAGCCCGATGGAAAGTATTACAATAAGCCAGATCAGGATCCAGCGGAAGTCTTTATATTTGAAAAGGTTCATTTTCCGATTCCTACGCTATTACAAGGTTACGGCTCAGGTGGCAGGTCCGAGCTTACATCAAATGCCTTTGAGGGGGAAACCTCGCTATGCGGGTTTCCCCTGGTCGGAGCCGCGCAAAGCCGCGTCTCCGACNNCCTCACCCCGGCCCAAAGCGGCCGGACCTCTCCCACACGGAGAGGTTTTATAAAAGCAAAAAAAAAATACAAACATTCAGCAGGCGCTCTCGCACCCCCGCAACGCTCCCATTAGGTAGAAAGAACAAATACGGCAAACCAAAAACCGTATAAGCATACTAACGTATATGCCTCAAATCAAAAGAGTTAAAATCATTCCCGCATTTACGCTTCTACATGTTTTATGATGTTTTATGTTTTTTTCGCAGAGGCCTCGTGGGTCCCCGCNNCAGCCATCCAAAAGCATTTGAATTTCTTGAATTTAATTTTCTAATCGTTTTTCCGACTTAAACATTATATAGTCCGCAAACACCTCCGTTGCCTTGACCGTATAAAAGATGAACAGGATCATCACCACCACCGACGAATAATTCTTATACAGCAGTTGCCGCAGCATCTCGTAGGTAAGGTGGCCGTGAATGTTGAGGGCCATTTCGATGATGATGAGGCCGGAAATGAGAAACGACGCCTGCTCCTTTATCGTCGGCATATACTGATACTGCGCATTCCGGAAGATATGATCGAAAACATGGCCATGGAATTTTTTAAAGGGTCGCAGGAGCGACCCCGGCGAAATGCCGTCCGCGGCGCCGAACCGGTACGATGCCCTGCAGTTCTTGACTATTGCAGTATCGACGTACCCCTTCCTGCTCTCGGCGACCAGGAAGGAATAGAACTTGTTGGCATAGGTGATGAGCACGCCGTTCGATATCACGCCGAGCAGGATCATGAAAATCACCGTATCGGTATTGAACTCGGTCCTGATCGCATAGGCGATCACATAGGCCGGGCAGAACAGGAGAAAGACGCCCGCGCCCGACAGGAAGAGGACCAGACCGCGCCTGAGCCGGGCCGCAAGCGTTGACGGAGGCGATGCCGAGAGCCCCTTTTTGTAAACAAACCGGACCGAGGCGAGCGTCTGCACGCCGTACCAGGTCAGCGCCATGACCAGGACATAGACGAGGAGGAATTTTACATACATGGCGACGATCTCGAAAAATCGCTCGACCGTGAGCTCCTGCGTTACCCGCGAATCCAGGTACTTTGCGGCGAATTGCTTTTCTTTGTATTGGACGATGGCGGTAATGAGCGAGTCGTTCCGGGCATGGCTGCCGGGATAGTACAGGTCGACCGCATCTTTGAGGAGCGCGACCTCGAAGGGGTTCCTGAAATCGACAAAGGAGATATCGCCGAACGCACGCAGGGCGGGGGGCTCCCGCGTCGACTCCAGGCGCGTGAGCGTAGTGACAATCATGAGGCCGGCGATAAGGACGATGGTGACAAATACCACCGCTGTGAAGTGTTCGAGAAGTTTAGCTTTCATGGCTCCCTCAAAACAGCACTTCTACAAGGTCCCCGATCTTCTTGCATTTAATCAGAGTCAGCCCCTTATGTCCCTTTGTCCAATCCGCCCCGTTTGCCGACCCGCTCACGATGCACTCCCTGAACCCCATGCGGGCAAGCTCCCTGAGCCGCCCGGCCATGTTGTTGACCGGCCTTATCTCGCCGCCGAGGCCCAGTTCGCCGAGACAGGCGATATCCCGCCGCAGGGGACGGTTGCGGAAAGACGAGAGAATCGCGGCGGCAATCCCGCAGTCGATAGCCGGCTCGGCCACGGTCAGGCCGCCCGCGATGTTGAAAAACACGTCGTGATCGCCAAGCTGATGGCCGCCGTGGCGTTCGAGCACTGCGAGGATGATCGACAGCCGCCGCGGATTGATCCCCGATGCCACGCGTTGCGGCATGCCGAAGTGCGACCTGTTGACAAGGGCCTGCAGCTCGACCACGAGGATCCGCGACCCTTCCAGGATGGGCGCGATTGCGGTGCCTACTTGCGGATCGTGGCGGTTCTGCAGGAAAAACTCCGAGGCGTTCTGCACTTCGTTAAGACCGGAGTCCGACATCGCAAGCAGGGCGATTTCGCCCGACGGCCCGAACCGGTTCTTGACCGACCGTACTATCCGGTACTGGTAGGTGGAGTCGCCCTCGAAGGAGAGCACAGTATCCACCATGTGTTCGAGAACGCGCGGACCAGCAATGGCGCCCTCCTTGGTGACGTGGCCGATGAGAAAGAGCACCGTGCCGCTGGCCTTGGCATGCCGCAGCAGGATCGCGGCGCTTTCGCGGATCTGGGACACGCTGCCGGGCGCGCTTTCGAGCGCTTCGGAAAAAATGGTCTGGATCGAATCGATCACCACGACATCCGGCTTCTGCGCCGTGAGGATCGCGAGGATGGCCTCGGCGGAGGTCTCGGTTGCCACCTTTACCGGCGCGTCGGCAATCCCCAGCCGCTGCGCCCGCAGGGAAACCTGCTCGGCCGATTCCTCTCCCGAAAGGTAGAGCGTCGCTGCACCGCCGCGCGCCCAGGCCGCCATGAGCTGCAGCATGAGCGTCGACTTGCCGATGCCGGGATCCCCGGCCAGGAGCACCACGGCCCCCCGCACGAGCCCCCCGCCGAGCACGCGGTCAATTTCCGGAAGCGAACCTTTAACGCGAGGCGAGGAGGAAACGTTGCCTTCAAGAAGCGATACTTCCGCCGGTCCGGCAGCAGTGGATTTTGTCGCGCGCGAGACGACCGGTTCGCGAAACTCCGTTACCGTGTCCCACGCCCCGCAGCTGTCGCACCGGCCGACCCACCGGGGATGGGATTCGCCGCAGGAGCTGCAGACATAGACGGATCTGGTCTTCCGGTTCATGGCGCCGGATTATCGGATGACAACTTTGGGGCGGAAGCTTCCTCCCCGGGCGACAAACCGGAAACCGTCCCGGCCGCATTGAAGGGCAAGCCCCACGTCTCTTCATCCCGGACCGCGTACTGCATCTTGCGCTGGCCGCGGATAAACTGCTGAATGTAGGGGTTGTGCGATTTCCTGATATCGGCCGGGGTGCCGCAGAAAAGGATCCGGCCTTCATGGATCATGGCAATCCGGTCGGCAATCTTGTACGCCGAACTGATGTCGTGCGTAACGACAATCGACGTCATCTGCATCCGCTCGCGCAGGCTCTCGATCAGGTCGTTGATCTTATCGGTCATGATGGGATCGAGCGAGGAGGTCGGTTCATCGTAGAGCATGATCTCGGGATTCATAACCAGCGCCCGCGCGAGCCCGACCCTGCTGCGCATGCCGCCGGAGAGTTCCGCCGGCATCCTCGTCTTGAATCCCTCCTTGAGGCCGACCTTTTCGAGGGATTCTCCCACGATCTTCACGATTTCCGCTTCGGAAAGCCCGGTAAGTTCGCGCAGGGGAAAGGCGAGATTCTCGCCGACGTTCATCGAATCGAAGAGCGCGGCTCCCTGGAAAAGGATACCGAACCGCTTCCGGTACTTATCGAAGTCCGCGGCTTTCGTCGTGGGCGATGAAATCACCTCGCCGTCGTGGAGTATCCGCCCGGCATCCGGGAACATGAGCCCGATGATATGCCGGAACAGGACGGTCTTCCCGCTCCCGGACTGTCCGATGATTGCGAGAATTTCACCCTTGTTCACGTCAAGGTTGATATCGTCAAGGACGATCTGCCCGCCGAACCGCTTCCGGAGATGTTCTATTTGCAATAAGGGCACGATCGTTTCCCTTTTACAATACAAGAATCGCAATGACAAAATCAAATACCAGTATCAGCACCGCAGCCGCGATTACCGCCCGTGTGGTCGCCTTGCCCACCCCTTCCGCGCCGCCCTTCGCTTCCATCCCGAAGTACGCCCCGGTCAATGCCACGACCGCCCCGAACACGACCGTCTTGACTATTCCCATATACAGGTCGACGGCGCTGAAAAAAAGCCGCAGGCCGCTCAGGTACGTCTGCATGGTCATGTCGACCGACAGGGCAACGGTAAGGATAGATCCTAAAAATGCGATAAACTCCCCGGCAATCACCAGGACCGGAACCATGATACAGCAGGCAACCATTTTCGGGACGATGAGGTACCGGATGGGATCGAGCCTGAGCACCTGCATGGCGTCGAGCTGTTCGGTCGCCTTCATGGTGCCGATCTCTGCGGCAATGCCCGTGGTGACGCGGCCGGCAACCACCATGCTGATGATCACGGGCGCCAGTTCGGTCGTCAGGCTCTTGCAGACCAGGACCCCGAGGTAGCGCATCGGGACGATCCCGGCCATCTGGTAGATTGCCTGGATAACGGTCTCGGAGCCGAGGAAGAGCGCAATGACCGCAACCAGCGGCAGCGAACCCACGCCGAGGTTGAACATCTGGACAATGGTGAGATCGGGATTCCTGAAGATCAGCCAGGTGCGGGAAATCGTCCGCGCGACGAGGAGAGAAAAGCGACAGATGCTGCGGAGGAAACGCGACACGGCGCCTGCCGCGGAGATACCCTGTTCACCGGTCAGGGCGACCAGGCGAAGGACGCCGGTCAAAAGGCTCCCACTCCTTCCGCCCCTCCCCCGTGTTCAAGCAGGTTCTCGAACTTCGCGTAATCCTTGATAAAGGCAAGCTTCGCCGTCCCGATGGGCCCGTTGCGCTGTTTGCCGATGATGATCTCGGCCACCGCCTTCTCCTCCTCCGGGACGTCCTTATTGTAAACTTCCTCGCGGTAGACGAACATGACCACGTCGGCGTCCTGCTCGATGGCGCCGGATTCCCGCAGGTCGGAAAGCTGCGGCCGGTGCTCGGTCCGCTGCTCCGGGGCGCGCGAGAGCTGGGAGAGCACGATGAGCGGCACATCGAGCTCCTTGGCCACCCCCTTGAGCGACCGCGATATCTGTGAAATTTCCTGCTGGCGGCTCTCAACCGACCCCGAAGAGCCCATGAGCTGCAGGTAATCGATGATGAGCAGCTGCAGGTTGCTCTGGGCCTTGAGACGCCGGGCCTTGGCGCGCACTTCCAGAACCGAGATGCCGGGGGTGTCGTCGATGTAAAGGGGCGCTTCGGCGAGCGGTCCGGCCGCAAGCGACAGGCGGGGATAATCGCGCCGGGGAAGCTTGCCGCTTCGCAACTGGTGCATATTCACCTTCGCCTCGGCGCAGAGCAGCCGCTGGGTCAACTGGTGTTTCGACATTTCAAGGGAAAAAATGGCGGTCGAGCACTGGCCCCGTATCGCCGCATGGGCGGCTATGGAAAGGGCAAAGGAGGTCTTTCCCATCGACGGCCTGCCCGCGACGATGACCAGGTCGCCCTTCTGGAGCCCGGTGGTCATTTCGTCAAGCAGCGGGTACCCGGTCAGGATGCCGTTGAAACTTCCCTTTGCATAGTTTTCGATCTCATCGAAGGTATGCGGCAGCAGCTGGCCGACCTTTTCGAATCGGTTCGTGATCCGCGATTCCGAAATCCCGAAAACCTTGGCCTCCGCCCGGTCGAGCACCTCCTGCGCCGCGACATCGGGCGCAAAGCACTCGGTCGTGATATCGCCCGAAACGGCGATGAGCGCACGCAGCGTCTCCTTTTCCCGGAGGATATTCGAATAGTATTGGATATTGGCCGATGTGGCGATGCTCTCCGCAAGCTCGGCGAGATAGGGCTCCTCCCCGACCGATTCGAGCCATTGCTTTTTGCGAAGGACCTCGGTAAGCGTGATGATGTCGATGGGGACGCTCCCCTCGAACATCTCGCGCATGCAGGTGAAGATGCGCCGGTTGGCGCCCGAGTAGAAGGCGGTCTCATCGAGCGCTTCGAATACCGCCGCCGCGGCATGGGCGTCGATGAGCATGGAGCCGAGCACGGTGCGCTCGACGTCAAGGGCGTGGGGCGGAATCCGCTCTGCCGATGCGGCAGGCGGGGTAGCGGCACTATACTGCATGACCTGAGGCCTCTTTCAAAAGGAGAACGACCCGTTGCAGATCCGCTTCCGTGTCTGCGCGATAGGCGGCGGTGCGCAGCAGCGCCGCAGGGTGGTAGGTCACAAAGGTCGGGATCCCCCGATAGTCGAATTTTTTCCTGCGCATCGCCCCGAGCGTCTCACCGGTACCAAGCAGGGCATTCCCCGCGGTTTTGCCAAGAAGCAGCAGGATCGCCGGTGCCACTACCTCGATCTGCCGGTGCAGCAGCGGCAGGCATGCCACGATTTCGGCATCGTTGGGGGTCCGGTTCGAAGGCGGACGGCACTTCAAGATATTGGTTATAAATACATCTTTTTTCCGGTCGAGTGAGGCAGCTTCCAGGAGTTCGGAGAGTAGTTTGCCCGCAGCCCCCACAAACGGCACACCCTGTGCATCCTCATCAGCTCCCGGCGCCTCGCCGACGAGCATGAGCGGGGCATCGACGTTTCCGGCCCCGAAAACGAAACTCTTCCGGCTTGCACTTAACGGGCATTTGGCGCACCGGGCACTATAAAGCTCCTTGAACACCGATCTTTTCTGCTCGAAGGTCAGCCGCGGAAGCGATGCAATCGGCAACTGCTCGCCGCCGCGGGACGCGATCGACAGGCCGGATTCTCCGGCAGCAGGGCCAAGCGGCTTCAACCGCGACAGCCTGGTATAGGGGTTGGCAACGTTGGCGGGGGCGGCGGGTGCGGGACCAGGGCGTACCGGTCGTGCGACCGGCCGAACCTCTTTCACCGGACCGGCTTTATAGGCAGTTTTCGCCGGAAGCGGAGGCGGGGCAATCGATCCCACAAAGCCTTTCAGGTCGAACGAGAGGCTCATGGGAAAATTCGGCATGGAAAGTTCGCGCTGCTGCCGCAGGTAAGCGGCAAGTAAGGACTTGCGACTCATGGAGTCAACCTGCCAGACCGGCTATGCGCCGCATGATGCAGTCGGCTGCCTCGGTTTTGCTTTGCAGGGGAAACGACTCGGCTTCGCTTCCGGTAAATAGCGTCATCCGGGTGGTATCCGCCTCAAGGGCATCGTCAGCCTTGTTGAGAATCATCATGTCGCACCCTTTTTCGGCCTTTTTGCGTCGCGCCGAAGCCTCGCCGTCATCGGTTTCAAGCGCAAATCCGACGACATACCGCTGCTCCTTCAACCTTCCGAGCTCGGCAAGAATATCGGGGTTGGCCGCAAGCTCAATGGTCAGCCGCTGCCCTTCGGTCCGCCGGATCTTTGATGCCGCAACCGAAAGCGGTCGGAAGTCGCTTACCGCCGCAGCCATGACGCAGATATCGGCCTCCCCGAATTCGCGCAGCATGGCCTCACGCATCTCTGCCGCGGTGCGGACCTTGACAAGCCGCGCCGCATCGGGCAGCGAAACGGTGACCGGACCGCTGACCAGCACCACCTGCGCGCCGAATTTGAGCGCCGATCGCGCAAGCGCGGCGCCCATCTTCCCGGACGAGCGGTTGGTCATCACGCGTACCGGATCGAGCGGCTCCTCGGTGGGGCCCAGCGAAATGAGCACTTTCTTTCCGGCAAGGATTGGCTCGGGAGTCAACCTCGACAGGATTATTCCTGCAATCTCCTCAACCTCGAGCATTCTTCCCGGCCCGATCGTTTTGCAGGCAAGCTCTCCCTCCCCGACCGGCAGCATCGTCATGCCGCGCTTTTTGAGAATCGCGACATTCTCCTGCGTGGCGGCATTCTGCCACATGGCCGTGTTCATGGCCGGGGCCAGGAGAATTTTTTCCGGAAGGATTGAGATTGCGGTGGTGGTCAGGAGGTTATCGGCAATGCCGTGCGCCATTTTCGCAATGGTGTTGGCGGTAGCCGGGCAGATGGCCAGAAGATCGGTCCATTCCGCAAGCCGGATGTGCTCGATGTCGTAGAATTCCTGACCGTCGCGGTACACGGGAAAGCCGGTGATGGTACGGAGGGTCTCATCGCCCACAAATCGCAGGGCCCATGGCGTGCAAACCGCCTTGACCTCGGCCCCTGCTTTTTTAAGCAGGCGAATGAGCTGCGGAACCTTATAGGCGGCAATGCCGCCGGTAATACCGACGAGGATCCGCTTCTTTTCCAAAATTTACTCTGCCAGCGGGATCTCTTCGTTTTCAACGACGCGGCCTTCAAAAAGCCGCCTGAGTGCCATGGTCGCGGGCTTCTCTTTGGTTTCGAGAATCCCGAGCCGGATCTGCTCGTTGATGGATCGGGCTTCCTGCGAGGCCATCAGAACCGCCTTGTAGCGGCTGATACCGCGACTTTCAAGTTTTTCGATTTCCAGTTCAAACAATTCCTGCGGCATAGCGTCTCCTTCCCGGCAGCCCCACAAGAGGACGCCGGACTATTCGATATTTTGAATCTGCTCTCGTATCTTTTCTATATCTTCCTTGAGGGTCACCGAAAGGTGCGCAATTTCGGTATCGTTTGCCTTAGAGCCGATGGTATTGGCCTCACGGTTCATCTCCTGCAACAGGAACCCCAGCCTTTTCCCGATCGGTTCATCGGCAACGAGGTCTTCGCCGAACTTCTCGATATGCGCCCGAAGCCTCGTGCACTCCTCGCTGATGTCGAGCCTGTCGGCAAGAACGGCAATTTCGAGCGCGAGACGGGCGGGATCGGGTTCCGCGGCTGCCAGCTTCGCTATCCGCTCCCGAAGGGTTACCGCGAACTCCTTGAGACGCGCCGGAGCCCGTTTTTCAATGAGTTTCAAATTCTTTTCTATATTTTGCAGGGTCTTCTTCAGGTCTTTGAGGATGAAGAGCGCCTCTTTTTCGCGCGTCTTCTGAAACGCCTCGAGGGCGGTGATGAGTACCGGCCTGACATGTTTCCACACCAGCTCGTCGTCGAAGGTGTCGACGTCGGCCTTGATGATGTCGGTGAAATTGACGAGTTCGTCGAGCGACAGGTCGCCGGCAAGCTTGTGCACGTCACGGATCTCCCGCAGGATGCGCACGTACTGATCGACCATCTGGCGGTCATAGGAGAGCTTCTTGCTCTCCTCTTCCCGGTCGCAGCTGATGATGACGCTCAAAGAGCCGCGCGACACGAATGCCTGGATCTCCTTGCGGATCTGCTGCTCGAGGTTATTCACGAACCGCGGCTGCCGGAGCTGGACGTCGAGAAACCGGTTATTGACGGCACGGATCTCGATACGGTAGTCGCCCGATGACGTCGATGCTTCCGCCAGCCCGAATCCTGTCATACTGCGAAGGGGCATAGTCTCTGTTTCAGCGATGAAGGGGTGGACAAGGATGGTAAAACTTTTAGAATATACATGGTTTTCAATATTAGATTCAACGGAAGTGGAAGTATCGGTGCCTTTGGTGGGGGAACCTCGCTTCGCGGGTTCCCCCTGGCCAAAGCCTCCGCGCCCGCAAAGCCGGGCTGC
>PLTF01000027.1:0-136 GCA_003164335.1 Fibrobacterota bacterium | reverse complement strand
GGTAGAAAACACATTAAAAGACTTTGATAGGGGCGACCGCGGTCGCCCTTTTGTTGAGGTTTTGATTTAATTTTTTCTTCATCCTTCTGCCTTCATTCTTGCCTCAAATCCTGTGTGGCCTGGATCTTCGATCCAG
>PLTF01000063.1 GCA_003164335.1 Fibrobacterota bacterium | reverse complement strand
GAGCGTTTGCCAAGGGCAAACATAGCCGCCCACTTCCGCTGGAAGGGGTGTGTCGGAGACGCGGTTTTGCGCGGCTCCGACCAGGGGGAACCGCCTTAGCGGTTCCCCCACCAAAAGCACTTAATTCTACATGTCAACTTATTTTATTGGGACCCGGAATCGGAACCTCAAGAAAATTCTTGAGCATCACCTTCCCCCCCTCGGTCAGTATCGCCTCGGGATGGAATTGCACGCCGAAGATCGGGTACTCGCGGTGCTGCACCCCCATGATAAGCCCGTCGTCGGTCTCGCTGGTTATTTCGAGGCATGCCGGGCAGGAGGAACGTTCGATGATGAGGCTGTGGTAGCGGGTAGCGGTGAAGGGGCTTGTGAGCCCCGCGTAAATGCCGGTTCCCTTATGGTAAATTTGAGAAACTTTGCCGTGCATGAGGTAGGGCGCGCGGATCACGTTGCCGCCGAAGGCGTAGCCGATGGACTGGTGGCCCAGGCAGACGCCGAGAAGCGGCGTACCGGGCCCCAGCCGCATAATGGTTTCAACCGAAATGCCCGCTTCCCGCGGGGTGCACGGGCCCGGCGAAATGATGATCCGCTCCGGGGCGAGCGCAGCGACCTCGTCCACCGTGATGGCGTCGTTGCGGAATACGCGGATCTCGCCATTGTAGAGTTCGCTGAAATACTGGACCAGGTTATACGTGAACGAATCGTAGTTATCGATGACGAGCAGCATGGTCTATCTCCCGACAATCTGTGCCGCTTTACGCACGGCGGTGAACAGGGCGCCCGCCTTCTGCAGGGTCTCCCGGTATTCGCTCTCCGGGTCGGAGTCGGCAACGATGCCGGCGCCCGCCTGGATGACGGCGATCCCGTTGTGGTAGACGATGGTGCGGATCACGATGCAGGTGTCCATGGTGCCGCGCCAGTCCATATACCCGAGCGCCCCGCCGTAAATGCCGCGCTTGACAGGCTCAATTTCATCGATGATCTCCATGGCGCGGATCTTGGGAGCGCCGGTCAGCGTTCCCGCCGGAAAGCAGGAGAAGAGCGCATCGAAGGCGTCGCAGCCCTCCGCCAGCTCGCCGCGGATGTTACTCACGATATGAATGACATGCGAATATTTCTCGATGTGCATCATCTCGTCGACCCGCACCGTGCCGGGCTTCGCCACCCGTCCCACGTCGTTGCGACCGAGATCGACGAGCATGACATGCTCGGCGCGCTCCTTGGGATCGGCGAGGAGTTCGGCTATGAGCCTATCGTCCTCGGAGGGCGTCTTACCGCGCGGACGGGTGCCCGCGATGGGCCGCACTTCGAGCGTGCCGCCTTCAACCCGCACCAACATCTCCGGCGAGGCGCCGATCACCGAGGCACCGTTTATCGCCAGGTAGTACATGTAGGGCGATGGGTTGACGACACGAAGTATCCGGTAGAGGTCGAAGGGATCGGCTTCGACGCGAACCGTGAATCGCTGCGACGGCACCACCTGGAAGATGTCGCCGGCGCGGATATACTCGCGGCACTTTTCAACCGCCTCCATGAAGCCGGATTGCGTGAAGTTCGAAACCGGCTCGGAAGCCGGATCGATGGTAACGTGCGAGGCCTGGAGCCGGACTGCCATGCGGTCTTCGATCGAGCCCAGGCGATAGATCGCCTCCTTGTAAGCCTTTTCGACAGGGACGTTTTCATCGACGAAGATGCTGGTAATGAGCAGTATCCGGTGTTCGCTGTTGTCAAAGGCGATGAGGTCGCGGTAGAAGCCGAAAAAGATATCGTCGAGCGGGTCGTCCTTCGGGTTTTTATCCGGGATCCGCTCGCGCAGCCGGACCGAATCGTAGGAAAAGTAACCGACCGCGCCGCCGCTGAACCGGGGAATGCCCTCGACCGTTACCGGCGTATAGGCCCCCATGAGTTTCCGTAGCTCGGCTATGGGGTCGCCGACGCCCGCGGCCCGTTTTTCTCCCTCCACCTTCCAGGACGTGCCGCGGCTGGAAAAGGTAAGGAAGGGCGCGCCGCCGAGAAAGGAGTACCGGGCAACGGTATCGCCTCCCTCGACGCTTTCGAGCAGGAAGCTGCACGGGTCCTTCCGGAAGAGCTTCATCCAGACCGAGACCGGCGTTTCGGTATCGGCGAGGATTGATTTGCATACCGGAATGACGGCACCCGGCCGGGCCAGCTTTTTTGCTTCTTCGAGCGATGGGAAGATCACAGGGTGTCCTTTAAGAGGGTATGTTTCAAAAAATATATTGTGACCTTTGCAGGACAAGAGCCATCGGCGGACAGGCGAATTCACCGGTTTGGAAAAAACCCATGGAGCTCCCTATTGGTAGGATGTAATGCCCGAGCCTATCCGAACAGTAGGAGTTCGCATTATTATAGAAATAGAGGGGCGGTTAAGGCTGAATTGCATAATGTATTTATTGATAGCCTCTTGCATCCCGGCATACTTTTTTTCGTGACTCCGGCACAATGGTTGCTATAACTCAGTAAAAAATTTCAATAGCACAGGGCAAGGTAATGCTACCGCGCAGTTCGATGGGTGATTAATCGCGGCGGAGAATTGAGGGAGAGAGGGATACCAGAGAGACTTTTTTCGGAACCGGGCTGCATTCGGGCAAAGGAGGCTTCGGCGCAGTCAGGTATCGTAACGATAACGGGCATACCACAGACGAAAGGAATTTGCATGAAAACGAGTGCGCGCAACCAGTTGTCGGGAAGAATTAATAAGGTAACGAGGGGCATGGTAAATTCCGAGATCCTGGTCGATATCGGCAAGGGCGTGAATATTAATGCCGTCATTACCAATGACAGTACCACCGAGCTCGACCTGAAACCTGATGACGAGATCATTATTCTTGTCAAAGCATCGGCGGTAATTCTTTTCCCCGGCGACACCCCGGTGAAAAGCAGCTGTGAAAATATGCTTATGGGCCGGGTCAGGGAAGTCCGCCTGGGAATAGTGAATGCCGAGGTCCTCCTCGATTTGTCGGGAGGCAAAGTGATGACCGCAGTTGTTACCAAGGAGAGTATAGCATCACTTGGCGTTAAAGAAGGCATGATGTGCTATGGTGCATTTAATGCAGCGCAGGTAATATTGGCGCTGCCGATGTGATACTGTTCCGGCAGCGGGACATGCCGTTCCAGGTGCCGTCTTGCCGCCTGCTTGGGGTAGGTTCAAATAAATATAAGGAGAATGCAGTGAAAAGACCCGGCCATCATGTATCGCTGCTTGCCTGTGCCGCAATTTCGATGCTATTCTGTCAAAATGCATCGGCCCGCATCACGGTTGCCTGTGCCGCCAACATGCAATATGCCATGGAAGAGTTAAAGAACTCCGCTGCAGCAAAGGGGGATTCCATCCAGGCGGTGTATGGCGCCTCCGGCAACCTCCTCACCCAGATCAAAAACGGTGCGCCGTTCGATATTTTTCTCTCGGCAGACGAGGCATGTCCCGAAAGCCTGTGGACATCCGGGGAAGCCGCATCGCCTCCCGAGGTATACGCATATGGCAAGCTCGTGCTCTGGACCATAAAGCCCATTAACCTGCAGCCGGGTTTGGCTGCGCTTTTCGATTCCGCCGTCCGGACGATTGCCGTACCCGATCCGAAAATCGCTCCCTACGGCAAAGCCGCCATGGCTGCACTGGCAAAAGCGGGAATATATTCCCGCGTTGCGTCCCGGCTGGTGTTTGGCGAGAACATCGGCCAGACAGCCCAGTATATTGTGACCGGTGCGGCGGATGCTGGATTCAATGCCGAAGCAATTGTTCTATCCCGACCCATGAAAGGCAAGGGCACCTGGACCGTGATCGACAGCGCGCTGTACCCGCCGATCGCGCAGGCTGCGGTTCTATGCCGCTTCGGTAAGGAGCATCATGATGGGGAGGCACAACGATTTATGGCATTCCTTTATTCCGCAAACGGGCGGGCACTGCTCGCGCGCTATGGGTTTCGCACACCATGAATGTACTTACCGGTACGCTTATCCGCTGCAGTACCAACGGTTCCGTCACCAAGATGGTCATACGGGTCGATGAAACGGTAGTCACCGCCGTTCTTATTGACTTTACGGATTCGGTAATCCGGCCCCTGGAAGGAACCGGCGTTACGGTCCTCTTCAAGGAGACCGAAACCGCGCTGTCCCACCCGCTGCCGCCGGGTATCCTGAGTATTCGCAACCGGATCCCCTGTACCATCACGGCGGTCGAGGATGACGGCATCCTGGCCCAGGTACATCTTGCCTTCGCCGGAACGACCATTCGCGCAATTATCACCTCCGAATCCGCGGGCGAGCTTCGCCTGGCTCCCGGCATGTCGATTTTCGCACTGATAAAATCGACCGAAGTAATGGTTGAACAAGAGCCGATATGAGCTTCGATTTTCTGCCGTTTCTCCTCACTTTAAAGCTGGCCGCGATCACCGGAGCGCTGCTCTTTGCCGCCTCCCTCCCCCTCGTCTACTGGCTATATTTCACGAAATCTTCCGCCGCTACCGCCGTCAGGGCCCTGGTCAACATCCCGTTTGTCCTGCCGCCGGTGGTCATCGGCTTCTACCTTCTCCTGCTCTTCAGCCCCGCCGCTCCCGTAGGAGCCTTTCTTGACCATGTATTCCATCTGCGTCTGGTGTTCACTTTTGAAGGACTGGTTGTCGGATCGGTGCTGTTCAACCTGCCCTTCATGGTAAATCCGATCATCGCCGGTCTGGAGGGTTTGCCGCGATCGCTTGCAGAGGCGAGCTTTACTGTAGGGAAAGGCCGCGTAACGACCTTCCTCCGCATACTTCTTCCTTCCATCCGTCCAGCCATCGTAACCGGCTTCGTCATGACCTGCGCGCATACGATCGGTGAATTCGGGGTAGTGCTCATGATCGGCGGAAAAATCGAAGGCGTCACCAGAGTGGCGTCGATCGCGGTTTATGATGAGGTTGAATCGCTCAATTTCGGCGCTGCCCATGCGTATGCCGCAACCCTCACGGCGATTTCGTTCGCCCTGCTCTGTGTCCTCTTTTATTTCAATAAACGCTCGCTGCGCCTCTGGTGATATGGGGACACTCTCGCTGCACCTTGAAAAACGCCTTTGCGGATCGGCGGGGCCATTTACGCTCGATACGGCTTTGACCATTCCATCGGGTTCGACAGCCGCCTTGTACGGGCCTTCGGGTGCCGGAAAAACGACACTCCTGCGGATCGTCGCCGGTCTTGACACGCCGGATTATGGCCATATCGACTTCGATGGCGATATTTGGTTCGATTCTTCCCGGCGCATCAACGTGCCCCCCCACCGCAGGCGAATCGGCTTCGTCTTCCAGGAGTACGGACTCTTTCCTGCTATGACGGTTGAACAGAATATCACCTATGGAATGCGCGAAAACCGGAATCGCGAATGGGCTTTTTTTCTCATGGAAGCCTTCGGCCTTGCCGCGTTCCGCGACAGCCGGCCCGCTTCCCTCTCCGGCGGGCAGTGCCAGCGAACGGCACTCGCGCGGGCGCTGGCCGGTAAACCTTCGCTTCTTCTCCTCGATGAACCACTTTCGGCCATCGATGCCGCCATGCGCGCCTCGCTCCAGGAGGAGCTCAACCGCCTCCAGGATATTTTCACCGTTACCACCATCCTGGTCAGTCACGATCTTGCGGAAATTTTTCGCCTGTCGAACATGGTCTATCATCTTAAAAGCGGCACGATAATTGAATCCGGACCGCCCGCAGCGGTTTTCAGGGCTGCGGGGGACAGGTTGCAATGTACCGGCACGGTACTCGCCGTGAAGCCGGAGGGCGTCATCGGCATCCTGACCATAGTCATCGGCGGGGAAATATCCCGGATAGCGCTTCCCCTTGAAGAAGCGCACCATTATACAATAGGTGACCATATAGCCATTTCAATAAAGGCATTCACGCCGACGGTGACAAAGCTGGCTACATCAGATAGGCCGCCGGTGCTCCGGGGGGATCCGTATCCGCAAAGCGGCGGGGATCGATCCCGTATTTCTTGATGCGAATCCCGATGAGACGCTCGGAAATTCCGAGGAGGCGCGCGGCACCGGCCATATTGCCGCGGCTCGATTTGAGTGCGTCATCGATCATCTCCCGTTCAACTGCTTCGAGCGCAGCCGGGAGCTTCCCGAGAGGCGGCGTATCGCTCGCCTCGGCGGTCTGTAAACTCGGGGGGAGATGATGGCTGTGGATAACGCCGTCGGTCGACAGAATAACGGCGCGTTCGATGCAATTTTCAAGTTCACGGACATTTCCGGGCCAGTGGTAACGCATAAGCATATCAATTGCCGGTGTTGAAATGCGCCTGACCTCCTTGCCGGTTTTTTTGGAAAGCTTCGCGACAAAATAATCGGCAAGAAGAAGAATATCCGTTCGCCGCTCCCTGAGGGGCGGAACAAAAATCGGAAAAACATTGAGCCTGAAGTAAAGATCGTGCCGGAAGGTTCCCTGCTCCACCATTTGTTCGAGGTTCCGGTTGGTCGCTGCAATGACCCGCACATCGATCTTCAGGGCATCATTGCTGCCGAGACGCTCGAATTGCCGCTCCTGCAGAACCCGCAGCAGCTTGATCTGGGTCGACGCCGGGAGATCTCCGATCTCATCGAGAAATATGGTGCCGCCGCCCGCAGCCTCAAACCGGCCTTCCCGCGCGTTGATCGCTCCGGTAAATGCACCGCGTTCATGGCCAAACAGCTCGCTCTCGATCATGGTTTCGGGAAGCGCGGCCAGGTTGATTTTTATAAAAGGCCCGTTCGCACGCTTGCTGTTCATATGGATAGCTTCGGCCACCAGCTCTTTCCCGACGCCGCTCTCTCCACGAATAAGCACCGTCGTATCGGTCGATGCCACCTGGAGAATAAACTGATCCACCTGCCGTATCGCATGCGACGAACCGATGATGCGGCTGTGACGCAACCGGTCGCTTATTTCCCCCTGGAGACGCTTATTCTCATCGGCCAGGATGCGCACCTGTTCGAGGACGTCACGGCGGATGCGCACGGCCTGAGCAATGAGCGACGCGACCACACTCAGGAGCCGCACGTCTTCGTCAAGGTCAGCTTCTTTTTTGTATACCCTGTCGGCCGAAAGCGCCCCGATAACCTCTTTCTGGATGGTCACGGGCACGCAGACAAAGGAAAGCTCGGTCCGGTGCTTTTCAATTTCCCGCCGACGGGCCCCGGTACGGTCCAGGAAATCGGCGTTTTTTGACACTCGCTCCACGATCGCGGGTTCGCCCTTCGCCACCACGCGCCCCGTGATTCCTTCACCGAGACGATATCGTCCGCGCGCAGATTCCGCTTCGGAAAGGCCAGTGGCGATTTCGATGTCGATTGACCCGCTCTCCCGGTTGAGTATGGTGATGGTTGCACGGACAAGTCCCATAAATTCAGACATCCGTTCAAGCACCGGGCGCAGGGCGGAGGAGAGATCGAGATTGCGGCTCAGGGCCTGCGAAATATCGAACAGGAGACGCAGCTCCCCCATTTCGCCTGCCGCCCGATAGTCCGCCCCGCTCTCACGGAGACTATCGCCTTTATTGGGCTTGACGTTCATGTGACAATACCGTTCCCGTATCGTGAAATTTATTTTCTTCTCTTTAGAATGCAAATGCCATGCCTGCCCTGAAATGCCCTATTTGAAAACCGGAGGACACAATTATGTAGTGCCGCCGAGAAAGCAGTCCTTTTACGTACCCTCACGATCGCTGACGGAAAAGGTACCGGGCGGTCCTGAAACTACCGGCTAGTAGGAACGCCTCCTCAAGTCCTACCGCCTGGTAGGATTTCTATTCGGCAAGTTTTTTTTCCGCACGGCGACCCGCATATCTATTTCGTATAGGGCCAATGCGTTATCAGGTTTCGACAAGGCCTGAGCGACAGCTTGGCATACCCCTTGCATTCTCACCGGTTGTCGCCGGACTTTCCGGCAGAAACAAAGGAGAGTGAAATGGGAGAGATGAGAAAGATAGCTATTTACGGCAAGGGCGGCATCGGTAAGTCCACCACGACCCAGAATACCGTGGCCGGACTCGTCGAAATGGGCAAGAAGGTCATGGTTGTCGGCTGCGATCCTAAGGCCGACTCCACACGGCTGCTTCTGGGCGGTCTCGCGCAGAAATCGGTTCTCGATACGCTGCGTGACGAAGGGGAGGACATTGACCTTGAAGATATCAGGAAAACGGGCTTCGGCGGCACCATCTGCGTCGAATCCGGCGGGCCGGAACCCGGTGTCGGTTGCGCAGGTCGCGGCATCATTACCTCCATCAACCTTCTCGAACAGCTCGGTGCCTATGCGCCCGCTCTCAACCTCGACTACGCGTTTTACGATGTTCTCGGCGACGTGGTGTGCGGCGGCTTCGCCATGCCGATTCGTGAGGGTAAAGCCAAGGAGATCTATATCGTCTGTTCCGGCGAGATGATGGCCATGTACGCCGCAAATAATATCTGTAAAGGCATCGTCAAATTCGCCGAAGCGGGAGGCGTTCGCCTCGGCGGGCTGATCTGCAACAGCCGCAAGGTCGACAACGAGCAGCCGCTCATCGAGGCGTTTGCGGAAAAACTCGGCACCCAGATGATCCATTTTGTCCCTCGCGACAACATGGTGCAGAAGGCGGAGATCAACCGCAAAACAGTCATTGAATTCGACCCGACGCATGGTCAGGCCGATGAGTACCGGATGCTTGCAAAAAAAATCGATGAGAATAAAATGTTCGTCATCCCCAAGCCCATGCATACCGATGTGCTGGAACAATTGCTGATACAGCACGGAATTGCCAACTAAAGACCAATCAACCCGCGAAGAGAAAGGAAGTATCGTCATGATAATGATTCGATCGATCGTGCGTCCGGAAAAAACCGATGCCGTTCTTGCGGCGCTCATGGAAGCCGGGTTTCCCGCGGTCACTAAAGTCGGCGTCGTCGGCCGCGGCAAGCAGCGGGGCATCAAAATCGGCGACATCACCTACGATGAGATTCCCAAGGAGATGCTCATAACCGTGGTCCCGGATCGCGATAAAGACCTCGTTGTCAAGATCGTGATCCAGACTGCCCGTTCCGGGGAGAAGGGATCCTTCGGCGACGGGAAGATTTTCGTCTCGCCGGTGACGGAAGTGTACACGGTATCTTCCGGCGTAAAGGAGACGGCCGAAACGGAGCCGCAGGAGATTGCGCTATGAAAGAGATCATGGCGATAATCCGCATCAACAAGATAAACAGCACCAAGAAAGCGCTGGCCGAAGCGGGAATCGGCTCCATGCATGCCAAGGAGAGCCTCGGGCGCGGCAGGGGTCTCGTTGACCTGTCGGTGCTTCAAGGGGCGGAAAAGGGCTATGAGGAGGCAATCGCCCAGCTCGGCAGCTCGCAGCGGCTCATTCCAAAGCGGCTCATCAGCCTGATCGTACCCGACAAACTGGCCGATCTCGTGATTCAGACCATTATAACAGCTAATAAAACCGGGAAGCCCGGCGACGGAAAAATTTTCGTTTTGCCCGTGTCGCAGGCGATCCGGATTCGTACCGGAGAGGTCGGCGATGCGGTGCTCGATGCCGCATAGCGGAAAACCAAGGGAGAAAAAATGAAGACCGAAGCGACAGGGGACATAAGCAAGGAACTGACCGCAGCCTACCCGGCGAAAGTTGCGCGGAAGCGGAGCCAGTCGATCATTATCAATACGGTTGGATCGCAGGAGGCCGTACCGAAGATCCAGGCCAACGTTCGCACGATTCCGGGCATCCTCAGCATGCGGGGATGCGCCTATGCCGGTTGCAAGGGCGTGGTGCTCGGACCGACCCGTGACATCCTCCAGATCGTTCACGGGCCGATCGGGTGCTCCTTTTACGCCTGGCTCACCCGGCGCAATCAGACAAGACCGAAAACCGATGATTCGCCCAACTATATGCCCTACGCCATGTCGACCGACTTGCAGGAAGATAACATTATCTTCGGCGGTGAAAAAAAGCTCAAGCAGGCTATCGAAGAGGCAATCGCCCTCTTCCATCCGAAAGCGATAGGGATTTTTGCTACCTGCCCGGTCGGTCTCATCGGCGACGATATCCACGCCGTGGCACGTGAAATGGAGCAGAAATATCCCGATATCAATATTTTCGGCTTCTCCTGTGAAGGGTATAAAGGGGTCAGCCAGTCGGCCGGTCACCACATCGCCAACAACAAGGTTTTTACCGACGTCGTGGGAACGCTCGAAATGAAGAAGGACGGCGCCTTCCTGGTCAACCTTCTCGGCGAGTATAATATCGGCGGCGATGCCTTTGAAATTGAACGGATTTTCGCTGCATGCGGCGTAACCCTGCATTCCACTTTTTCGGGCAACTCCGAATACGACGAGTTTGCAAGTGCGCACAACGCAGATCTGAATGTCGTCATGTGCCATCGCTCGATCAATTATATGGCCGAGATGATGGAAAAGAAATACGGCATACCCTGGTTCAAAGTGAATTTCATCGGCGCGGAAGCTACGGCAAAGTCGATGCGGCGGATCGCCGCCTACTTCGGCGACGCTTCGCTCATCGCAAAGACCGACGCCTTTGCGGCTGAGGAACTTGCCAAGGTTAAAAAGGTAGCCGATGAGGTCCGCTCCCGCTGTGAAGGGAAGACGGCTATGATGTTTGTCGGCGGGTCGCGGGCGCATCACTACCAGGAGCTGTTCCGTGAGATCGGTATGAAAACCGTGGCCGCCGGTTACGAATTCGCCCATCGCGACGATTACGAGGGACGGAAAGTCATGCCGACGATCAAGGTGGATGCCGACTCGCGCAATATCGAGGAACTCACGGTGACGCCGGACCCGACCCGCTACCATGAACGTCTTGGCGAAGAGGAGCGCTTACGCGTTACCGGCGAGGGGATCCGTATGGGCGATTACGAAGGAATGATGCCTACCATGGAGGAGGGGGCGCTGGTCATCGACGATCTCAACCACCATGAACTCAATGTCCTGATCGAAAAGTTCCATCCTTCGGTCATCTGCGCAGGCATCAAGGAAAAATATGTGGTCCAGAAATACGGCATCCCGATGAAGCAGCTTCATAGCTACGATTATCAAGGGCCGTATGCCGGGTTCGCGGGAGCGATCAATTTTTACCGTGAAATCGACCGGATGGTCAACACGAGAGTATGGAGTCTTGTCAAGGCTCCCTGGCAAGATACACCGCAACTTACCGCAACCTACGGTTGGGAATAAGGAGAACCATCATGCTGCTTCGACATACCGCTACCCCGGTTACCGAGCGCCAGGCGCTCACCATTCAACCGGCAAAAACCTGCCAGCCCGTTGGCGCCTTGTATGCGGCGCTCGGCATTCACCGGTGCATGCCGCACAGTCACGGGTCGCAGGGCTGCTGCTCCTATCATCGAAGCGCGCTCACCCGGCATTACAAGGAGCCGGTCATGGCGGCTACGAGTTGCTTCACCGAAGGCGCCTCCGTGTTCGGCGGGCAGGCAAACCTGCTGGAGGCGATCACGAATATCTTTACCGTATACAGCCCCGACATCATTGCGGTGCATACGACCTGCCTCTCGGAGACCATTGGCGATGACGTGCACCAGATCATCGGGAGGGCGCACGAAGAGAATCGGATCCCGGAGGGGAAATGGGTCATATCCGCGAGCACGCCGAGTTATGTGGGGTCGCATGTCATGGGGTTCGCATCCATGACAAAGGCGATGATCGAGGCTTTTGCCGTGACACCGAAGCGAAGGGGCAACCATGTCACGATCATTCCGGGATTCGTTGACCCGCCGGATATGATCGAGGTGAAGCGGTTGGCAACGCTCATGGGACTCAAGGTTATCGTCGCACCGGACACCTCGGGAGTTCTTGATACGCCACAAACGGGCCACTACGATATGTATCCCTCGGGCGGCGTAACCGTCGACCAGCTTGTCGCTACCGGCTCCTCACTGGGTACCATTGCGCTGGGACCCATTGCAAGCGGACCTGCAGCAAGGGCTCTCGATGTCAAATGCAAAGTGCCCTGCACGGTGTTGCCGCTGCCCATCGGTGTCCGGGCCACCGATGAATACATCACCGCGCTGCGCAGCGCAGGCGGGGTGGTACCCGAAGCGATCGACTATGAACGAGGGCAGCTTCTCGATGTCATTACCGATATGCAGCAATACTTTTATGGAAAGACAGCGGCGCTCATCGGCGATCCGGACCAGCTTGTCAGCATCGCGCAGTTCCTGACCGATGTCGGTATTCGGGTCAAGTACGCAGTTACGGGCACGCCGGGTAAGAAATTTGCAAACCGCATCCAGGCGGCTACCGGATCGGATTCGATTATCGCCCGTGATGCCTCCGACTACTATTACCTGCACCAGCTCATCAAAACCGAGAAGGTAGATATGGTATTCGGAAACACGTATGCAAAGTATCTCTGCCGCGATGAAGATATCCCGCTGATCCGGACCGGCTTCCCGATCTACGACCGTATCGGCCACCAATACTTTCCGATTGTCGGATACCGGGGCGGCCTGCGGCTCCTGGAACGGATACTGTCGGCCCTCATGGACCGCCAGGACCGCGATGCACCGGAGGAGAGCTTCGAGCTGGTCATGTAGGTAACTTGACTAATAGCGCGGGAGAGAAACGATGGAACAGCAACTGCCGATTGTACTTGACGAACGTGTTTCCCAGATAGTCACCGCCGGGGATGGATCGCGGACCATAGCCTGCGAGCGTACCAGTCTCGCCGGATCGGTGAGCCAGCGGGCCTGCGTCTTCTGCGGATCGCGCGTCGTTCTCTATCCTATCGCCGACGCGCTGCACCTCGTCCATGGTCCTATCGGTTGCGCCACGTACACCTGGGATATTCGCGGCGCACTCTCCTCGGGCCCGCAGCTTCACCGATCGAGTTTCTGTACCGACCTGCGCGAACGCGACATCATCCACGGCGGCGAAGCGAAACTCACCCGCGCACTCGACCAACTCATCGATCGCTTCGCTCCGCGTGCGGCATTTGTCTACTCCACCTGCGTTGCGGGCGTCATCGGCGACGATATCGAGGCGGTATGCAAAAAGATGTCCCTGCTGAAAGGCATTCCGGTGATCCCGGTCGGGTCCGAGGGGTTTCGCGGCACGAAAAAAGACGGATACCGTGCAGCCTGCGACGCGCTCCTGCGCATCATAGGCACTGACGGTGCAGCTGCAAAGATTCCGCTGAGCATCAACATCATCGGCGATTTCAACGTTGCCGGAGAAACCTGGCTCGTACGCCGGTATTTCGCAGAGATGGGCATAACCGTGGTTGCTACCCTTACCGGCGACGGCAGGATCGACGATATCCGACGGGCGAACACCGCAGCGCTCAATATTGTCCAGTGCAGCGGGTCCATGACCCCGCTTGCAAAGGCGATGCAGGAGCGCTATGGGATTCCGTTTAAGCGCATTTCGTTTTTCGGCATCGATGATACTGCCGATGCGCTGTACGCCGTTGCCGACCACTTTGCCGACCCGGCAATCGTTGAGCGCACGAAGGTGCTGGTGCGTACCGGGGCCAAAACCGCGCTCGCCGCACTTGCCCCCATGGCCCAGGCCCTCCGGGGTATGCACGCCGGGCTCTATGTTGGCGGCGCGTTCAAAGCGATCTCCCTGGTGAAGGCCCTGCGGCGACTCGGCATCACTACCGCTCTCGCGGGAACTCAGACCGGAAATAAGGACGACTATGAACGGCTGCGCTCGGTCTGCGATCCCGATACCATGATCGTCGACGACAGCAATCCCGCCGAACTTTCGCGCTGGATTCTCGAACGGGATATCGATCTCTTTATCGGCGGCGTCAAGGAACGACCGATGGCGTATAAGCTCGGCGTTGCGTTCTGCGATCATAACCATGAACGGAAAATCGGGCTGGCCGGATTCGAGGGCATGGTCAATTTCGGCCGCGAAGTTTACTCGTCGCTCTGCAGCCCGGTGTGGAGACTGGTACGAAACAACCGGCATCGTGGAAGGGGAGTCGCATGAAAACCCTGGCGGAAAAAACCCGGGCGCGGGAACCACGGCGTGATTGGGCACAGGTCAATCCCTGCGTCTGCTGCGCCCCGCTTGGAGCGGCACTCGCGTTCAAGGGCATCGAAGGCGGTATGAGCCTGCTTCACGGATCGCAAGGATGCGCAACCTACATCCGGCGCTACCTCATCAGCCATTTCAGGGAACCGGTGGATATCGCCTCGTCGAGTTTCTCCGAGGATACCGTCGTTTTCGGCGGCGCAGCGAACCTTGCGCAAGCCATCCGCTCGATCAGGAAAACCTACAATCCGGCGGTGCTCGGTATTGCCACCACCTGCCTTGCCGAAACCATCGGCGAAGACCTGGTTATGACGCTTGCGGCCCTCCGCGATGAATTGCAGGGGGGAGCTATTATTGTTCCGGTGAGCACACCGGCTTACCGTGACGGCCATGCGACCGGATTCGCCGCGGCAGCCGAGGCAGCGATGAATATTCTGGCGAAGCCGGATGGATCCGCATCCCCGGTCGGCATACTACCGGGAATGGTATCCCCGGAAGACCTGCGGTATTGCAAGGATATTGCCGCTGCCTTCGGGCAACCGGTAACCGTTTTTCCCGACTATTCCGCGACGCTTGACGGCGGACCGTGGGACCGCTACCATGCCCTGCCGCCGGGAGGCACGCCCCGCCGGGAGGTGGAAAATCTGGCCTCCGCCCGGATGCTCTTCGATTGGACCGCCCCGGCTGAGGGGATTTGCGGGAGACTTATAGAACGCTTCGGAACGCCGGCTATTCACTCCGCTCCGCCGATCGGCATTGCGGCAACGGACGAATTTCTGGACCGGCTTGGAGCGGTCTGGGGCATTCCAATGCCGGAGGCATTGCACAATGAACGGGCCCGCCTCCTCGATGCCTATGTCGACGGCCACAAATATCTCTCCGGCCTGCGGGTAGCCGTATGCTGCGACGAACCGCTTGTTACCGGACTCGTTCGATTCTGTGCGGAGATCGGCCTGGCACCCGTGCTGGTCGCCACGGCGCGGGGTGTACCGGGGTTCGATGCAAAAATCAGGGCTTCGATCGCCGAGGCCGGAGCGGTGGATGACCTCCAGGTTTTGAGCGATGCGGATTTCGATGAAATTGACGGGCACCTTGAAGCGGCAAAGGTTGACCTGTGTATCGGGACAAGTAAACTTTATAAGAGTGCCCGAAAGGCAGGCGCCCCGCTTGTGCGCGTCGGATTCCCGATTCATGATCGTTTCGGCGCCGCTCGTATCCTGCACATCGGCTACCGGGGCGGGTTGCAGCTTTATGACCGTATTGTCAATGCAGTCATCGAGAAAAAACAGGAATCGTCCAACGAACAGTGGAGTTATTTGTAACCGGAAGGGCCGGGAGCACCGTTATTTGAATCAAGGGGAGTCACCATGACCGACAACACAAAAAAAATCGAATGCCATCCCTGCTTTTCCGCCCACGCGGCGGGCACCCACAGCCGGGTCCACCTGCCGGTCGCGCCGCTATGCACCATTCAGTGCCGCTACTGCAACCGGAAGTATGACTGCGTCAATGAGTCGCGCCCGGGCGTTACCTCGGCAATTCTTTTGCCCGAGCAGGCGCTTCGCTATCTCGATCTGGTCGTCAAGGATAGCGGCGTCCCTGCGGTTGTCGGTATTGCCGGTCCCGGCGAGGCATTTGCCGATCCCGGCGCAACGTTGCAGACACTGCACCTGGTAGCGAAAAACTACCCGGAAACCTTGCTCTGCGTGGCTACCAACGGGCTCGACGCAGCGGACTATATCGAGGAGCTTGCCTCGATCGGTGTTACGCATCTTACAGTAACCGTCAACACCATCGACCCTGCAGTCGGCGCAAACCTCTATGCCTGGGTCCGCTTCCGAAAAAAAGTGTTGCGCGGCATCGACGCCGCCGCTTGCCTTATCGAGCGGCAGCAGGAAACTATCCGCAGGTGCAAACTTTTCGGGCTTACCGTCAAGATAAATACTATTGTGGTACCGGGAATTAACGACACTGGAATCGGAGAAACCGCGGCAGCCATGGCAGCACTGGGAGCCGATACAATCAACTGCATGCCGCTCATCCCGGTTCCGGGAAGCGAATTCAGCGCCATTGCGAAGCCGGACCATGAGATGATGCAGAAGATTCGCTGGCAGGCAGGCGCACACCTGCAAACCGTTAATCACTGCGGCCGCTGCCGCGCCGACGCAGCCGGGCTCATCGGCAAGGACGATCCCGCCCGCACTGCCGAGCTCCTGGCCCAGGCTGCAGCAACCCTGCCGGGTGCGCTTAGTGCCCGCCCGAACATGGCCGTTGCCACCCGTGAAGGCGTTCTTGTCAATCAGCACCTCGGCGCCGCCACATCGTTTGATATTTACTCGTGGGAATGCGGCGAGCCTTGTTTCAAGGAGCGACGCGGCGCACCGGCACCGGGCGCCGGGGAACAGCGATGGCGGGAGCTGGCGGCTATTCTTGACGACTGCAGCGCACTGCTGGTCTACCGGGCCGGACAGAGCCCCTGCACGGTACTTCGCAACGAAGGAATAAAGGTTTTTGAAACAGAAGGCGTTATCGTTGACCTGCTGGAACGCGCGTTTACCGGAAAAACCATCCCGAGCCACACCTCACTGCCGTGCGGAGACGGCTGCGGCGGGAACGGCGGCGGTTGTGGATAGACGGATGTCCCTGCGATGAGAATCCTCATCGATAAATGCAACTTTTTTCAAAGGAGATAACCCATGGAAAAACCGCAGCGACACATTTTACTCTGTAACAGTTTTCGTGCCGGAGGCACGCCGCAGGGCGCCTGCAACAAGAAGGGAGCGCCCGCTCTCATGCAATACCTGCAGGAAGGCCTCGCCGACCGCGGCATGGACGATATCGCCCTGTCGCTGACCAATTGCCTCAATGTCTGCGACCGCGGGCCGGTCATGGTCGTGTACCCGGAAAGCTATTGGTACGGCGGCCTCACTGAGGATCGCATCGATGCGATCCTCGATGCGCTGCAATCCGGCACCACCGTCGAGGAATTTCTCATAGCGTAAGCGAATGCCGCCATGCCGATCAACAATAATCGCAAAACCGTTACCATTGTGGACTCGACGCTTCGCGACGGAGCGCAGGCACCCGGTGTGGTACTTTCTGCCGACCATCGGCTTAAAATCGCCGGCCTTCTCATAAGCGCAGGACTTACGGACCTTGATGCCGGCATTCCGGTCATGGGACGGGATGAAGCAAAATTGCTCAAGGCATTGACCGACGGGTTCCCCGGAAAAAGGATCATTGCCTGGTGCCGTGCCCTTGCAAGGGATCTCGACGCCGCCGAAAAGTCCGGCTGCAATGCAGTCCATATCGCCTTTCCCTTGTCGGAACTGCAATTGGCGTCTGTCCGGCATAATCATGACTGGCTTTTTGCCTCCCTCGCCACCCTGATCGAATCGGCCCGGCGCAGTTTCAGTTTCGTCTCGGTCGGCTTGATCGATGCCACTCGCGCGGATTTCACGATGCTGAGTCGTTTCTGCCGGAGAGCGGAAGAACTCGGAGCGGATCGTATCCGTATTGCCGATACCGTCGGTATACTCACACCGGCAAAGACCATGCAGCTTTTTAAAAATCTCCGGTCGTTCGTAAACCTCGATAAAATTGAATTTCATGCCCATAACGATCTCGGCATGGCTACGGCAAATGCGGTTACCGCGGTTGATTCCGGCGTGGGTTCGATCAGCGTTACCGTTAACGGTCTCGGAGAAAGGGCCGGCAACGCTGCTCTGGAAGAAGTTGCAATGGTTTTGCACCTCGCCGGCACAACCCGCAGCCCGATTATTCTTTCGAAATTGCAGGAGCTTTGCGAGACCGTAGCCAGGTTCTCCGGACGTCCTATTCCCCCTTCGAAGCCGGTATCCGGAGAGGCCGTTTTTCTGCATGAAAGCGGCATTCACTGGAGCGGACTGCTTAAAGATCCTCGCACCTTCGAACCGTACCCCCCTTCCCTCACCGGTCGGAAGCGGTCCGCACCCGTTGCGGGGAGCCATAGCGGGGGCGCTACCATCATTGCACTTTTACGCCGAAGCGGTATACATCTCTCTTCCGAAGAAGCAAGTGTCGTCGCAGCGAAAGTGCGTCTTCGCGCGCTCGAACTTGGCCGATCGTTGACCATTGGAGAAGTTGAGGGCGCCTTCATCCGTCTTGGAGGGAATCTATCGACGCTGAGCCCGTAGTACCCATAAAGAAGTCGTCAATGCAGAAAAAAACGGTGACCTCCCCGGGCGGGTTGATAATCATTAAGGCCGACTTTCTCAAGGCCGCCCATCGCCGCGCCATTGGAACGCTCCTTGCCGCCTATATGCAGGATCCCATGGGCGGGGGGCTGCAACCGCTGACCCGGCTGAAACGGCAGGCAATGCTGCGCGGTCTTGCCGAACTTCCGACGACGGTTGTCCTCCTGGCGTTTACGGGAACGCGTCCGATCGGCATGGCAATCTGCTTCAGGGGGTTTTCGACCTTCGGCGCCGCTGCGCTCCTGAACATTCACGACCTCATCGTGGCAAAAGAGTTCCGGGGCATCGGTCTCGGGCGCCGCCTGCTTGAGGAAGTTGAAGGGCTGGCAAAGGACCTGCATTGCTGCAAGATCACCCTTGAGGTTCGCCGCGACAACCGCGTCGCGCGGGCGCTCTATCGCTCCTGCGGGTTTTCGAGCGGTAAAGAACCGATGGAGTTCTGGACTAAGCGCCCGGCCGTTATCGCACGCAGAAAAGCTTCTCTTCCCCGATCTCCTTGACCGGCCTGAATTGCGGCGAGCTGCCCGGGCAGGCGTAGAGATTACCGAGGAACGGCGATGCCTTAGCCGCGTCCTTGCTCAAACAGAGGCATTTGACCTGGTACTTCAGGCAATCCTCGCGCAGGGCGTCGCCCGATGAAATATTGAAATCCGGGAGCAGGCCGTTCGACCGATAGATCCTGAATTTGAGCCATCCGCCGTTCATAATCGGCCTAAAGGGTCTGAGCCGGTGGAAATAAAGGTCGAAATCGGTCGAAAAAATCTCCCCGGCGCGCGTGACACCCGCCTGCATTGCCGCACTCTCGACGGCTTCATAGGCCAGGGCCGTTTCCCGCCAGAGGCGTACTTTGTGTACATCCCTCTGGACGAATACGATCATGACCAGGCCGATACCCGCGCAAACCAGTATTGAGCGGCGTTGCCGGGAGGGAAATCGCGCAACCGGGATTATAAGCGATGCCGCGAGGAAAAAAAATGTCAGGGGCACCGGCAAAAGCAGTGCCCTGCTGCTGGCGCCCGCCGCAACCATGCAGCAGTAGCTAACCGAAAAAGCGCACCAGATGGTGCAGGCCCTGAAGAGTCGGGCACAATTTTCCGGAGCTGCGTAGTCCGGTCCCCGCTTTATCCCTTCGGGTTCACCCGGATGCAAAGCCGCCTTCCTGCATTGCCCAAGCACAATGGCGGCGAAAAATGCGGGCGCCGCAGCAACGGGTAAAAGCGAAATAGTCAGCAGTGAGAGGTAGTGTCCCGCGAAGAGCGGCGGATCCCGCAGGATAAGGGCCAGGGCGGATGCCGGCGGCGCAACGTCTGCCGCATGGTACCAGTTGATCGGGTACATCAGATTCCATATATAGTAACTGAAAACGGCGTGATGGCTTTCCGCACCCCCTGCGGCCATGGCAAACCATTGCAGCGACGACGGCATTGCAAACCCGCCGAGGGTAAAGAGCAGGCTTTTGAGGCTCCTTTCATAAAAAGCGAAATAGAGGGCAATGAAAATCAGTGCCGAATATTCCGCATGGCTGCGCCAGATACCGCCTAGGCCCAGTGCGATACCCCCGGCAACGGCGAATCCCCGTCTCCCGCGGAAGGCGTCCCTTGCAAACAGGAGCGCGACACCGAGCGAGAAAAAGGCGACCGCCCCGGCATCGGCGCCGGCTGCGCAAAAGTAGTGAAACATGCGCGGAAAAAGTACCACCGCAGTAACCGTCGCTCCCGCGAACCGGAACGGAAACCGGAATGCACGGAACAGGAGCAGCAGCGCACCGATCACCAGGGAAGAGAGCAGTATGTTGAGGAAAATCGCGGCAGGTACGGGGTAGGCGCCACCGGAGATCAGCTTGAGTGCCATCGTATAGCCGCAGGGGTAGAGATCGTCAAGCCAGGTCGAGACGCGGGAAAAAGACAGGTGTTGCGAAAGGTAATAATTTCCCCAGAAATCGTTATGGACCACGAAGAACCGGCAAAATCCGGCGATACCGATCATGCAGATAATAAAAACTGCAATGAGGATTCCGCTTTTGATGTTCCAGGAACGGGAGGATCTCGTGTTCATGGCGTCTCCTGCCCGGGAAAGATGGTCCCGTTCCTGAGGCACCCGCAAAGCGTACGGTATACGGAAAGGATGCCTTCGTGCCGCGGCATCGGGCCGAGCGCAGCGATAATCCGCGTTGCAAGCGTTCCTTGGTCAAGAATTTTTTCCAGTACCGCGCGGTGCGGAGAGAGCGCGCCGGGATCGTTTTTATCAATCATTGCGACAATATAACGCCACAAATCCCGGCCGGTCAGGGAACGGTCTTTTTTGCCGAAGGAGGCGAGATAAGCGGCATCCCCGATGACCGCCGCCTCCCCTTCCCTGATGGTATCGAGCAAAATAGCAGCCAGCGGTTCGACCGGAAAGAATTTCTGCGCGGCAAACGACGAAAATTGCTCCCCGGCGACAAGCTTTACCGCGCCTGCCACCGCCGCGGCGATCGCGAGATCCGCGCCGGGAGTTTCCTGAGCGTCAATGAGCCGGATCTCGATGGCGCTCCGGTCGAACCGTGCAATGGCGCCGCGCGCATTGACCCACTCCTCGCAGAGGATGCCCGTGGGATCGATGGGTGCCAGGTCGCGGTAGATGGGGCCGAGGATGGTATCGCGATACTCCTCCATGGTAAAGACCGGTTCCGGGATCACGGCGCCGGTAATCGACGGGACCTGCGCGGAATTTGACCGGTAGAACTCAAGCCGCGTATCGGCGAACCCCGAGAGACGGCCTTCGACAAGGGGCGAGGAGGCCGCAATCGCCGGGATGATCGGCAGCACCAGGCGCACCGCGGCATGGAGACGGCCGAACTCCTCGTCGTTTGCAAAGGGAAGGTTTACGTGCACGCTCTGCAGGTTGGCCCAGCCGTGGCGTTTGCAATCGAACAAACGGTCGAACGCTTCGTAGATTTCATGGTACCCGTAAGGCCAGAGCCGCGTTTCGGTTGCCGGGTTCATGAAGGGGTGCATGCCGGTGCCCAGAAGCTCAGCGCCTTGCCCGGCAAGCAGGGCATTTGCCTCCCGGATGCTCCTGCCAAACGCCGCATCGATCCCGTCAAGCGATGCAGCCGGTTCGGTTGCCTTGATTTCGAGGCAGTGCGCCGCAAGCTCGTTCGACCAGCCGACCTCCCCCCGGACGACCTCGTTCCCGAAGCTCCCGGAAGCGGCATGGAGGAGCCGGTCGGCGACGGGAAGCACCCGCAGCGTCGTCCAATCGACAATCATATACTCGATTTCGATGCCGATTCTGCTGAAGAGAGGGTACGGCCGGGGCAGGGTCGCCATCAGAAGGCAACCCCATTCTTGCTTATCAATATCCGCTTGAGGAATACCTCCATGATCCTGTCGTACAGCGTCTCCTTCATGACCGCATCCTCGATCCCGGCATCCACATTCGGGTTGTCGTTGATCTCCATGACATAGCAGGAGCCGTCGATCTGCTTGATATCCACGCCGTACAGGCCGTCGCCGATCAGGTTGGCGGCTTTGAGGGCGGTGCGCACGACCTGGCGCGGCGCAAGCTCCGCGGGCAGCGTCTCGAAACGCCCCTCCTTTTTCCTGCCTACCGAATCGCGCTTGATCACCTGCCAGTGGCTCCGTGCCATGAAATACTTGCATACGAAAAGCGGCTTGTTGTCGAACACGGCGACGCGCCAGTCGAAATCGGTCGGCATGTACTCCTGGGCCACCACGATATCCGATTTTGTCAGCATTTTCCCCGCTTCCCGGAAGAACTGGTCCGGAGTATCGGTGCGGATAACCCCCTGCGAAAAGGCGCTGTCGGGCTGCTTGAGCACGCAGGGGACACCGATTTCGGCAATGGCGTTTTCCAGGTTGTCGCGATGCGCCAGGCAGGTTTTCGGGGTCGGAATGTTGTGATGGTCAAGGAGCTCGGCCAGGTAGACCTTGTTCGAGCATTTGAGGATGGCCTCGGGATCGTCGACCACCACGAGCCCTTCGGCTGCGGCACGCCGGGCAAACCGGTAGGTATGGTGGTTGACACTCGTCGTTTCGCGGATGAAAAGGGCATCGAATTCGGCCAGGCTCCCGTAATCGTCGCGGGTAATCAGGTCCGGATCGAGGCCGATCCGCTGGCCCGCGGCGATGAACCGCCTGATAGCCCGTTCATTCGACGGCCCCTCCTCTTCGAGGGGATCCCACAGGATTGCCAGGTCGTAGCGGGCGGCCCGGGCTTTCGGTTTTCCCACACGGCGTCCGGCAAAATGCCCGGTAGCGACTTCGACAAGAAAAGGGTGATGTTCGCCCGGGACTTCACCGGCGGAAACCGGACCGATATCGTCGAGATGCCACACATCCCTGGTCCTCAGGAATTCCGCCCGCAGAAGCGGCGCCGGGAATAGGTTGTAAAGGTGCAGCGCCAGGCGATCGTACCGTTTCGCGACGTTCTGGCCGAAATAGATGCTTAGCGTAAAGGCGTCGGACTGGATGGGCGCAAGGCTCCGCTGGATAAGCTCATCGAGCTCGTCATCGACGAACCGTACCAGGGTCTGGGATTTAAGGTCCTGGATAGTCGAAATATTCGGCAGGGGCTTATGACCCCGCGCCGCGGCAAGGAGCGAAACATAGTACCCGATGCTCTGGTAGCGGTACGATTTGCACAGGTTGAATACCCGCGCCTGGCGCATCTGGCTGTAGGTTTCGTTTGTCAGGTATGACCGCGCTTCGACAAGATCGACGCCCGGGATTTGAAATGTCCAGTCCTTCGGGTTATTTACGACGATAAGATTCGGCATGGCAGGCTCTTCAGGTTCCCGTTACGAAAAAAGGATAGCGGCGGCCATCGAAGCAGCGGCGATGGTACCTAGGGGGAGCCCGATTCGTGCCGGGGATTCGAAAATCCGGCGCCCTCCGGCTCTCCGAAAAATAAGAAACAACGCTTCGGAAGGCAAATGGTTTTAAGCCCGGATGTTTTATTATGGTCAATATCTGTCACGATGTGAAACGAATGCACCGGTCCATGAACCCGAAATGGCTCCAAATCGGTCATATTGAATACTGGCATGGATGTTGCGCATTGACCACTCCGGCCTTAAAGGAGGACCGTCCGACCATGAATCTCGATAAGTTTACCCGCAAATCACAGGATGCGCTCAATGCTGCAAGTGCACTTGCAGCCGAAAAGGGGCACCCGGAGCTTGTGCCCATGCACCTGGTAGGGGCGCTCCTTGCCGATCCGGAAGGAATTGTCCTGTCGCTTCTTTCGAAATTGAATATCGAGGCCGATGCCGCAAAATCCGCGGTTGAAGAGTCCCTGCACCGCTTGCCGCAGGTATCCGGGCAGGGTGTCCAGACGGCGATGTCGAGAAGCCTCTCCCAGGTGCTTGCCGAGGCGGCTGCCATTGCCGCCCGGATGAAGGATGACTACATCAGCGTCGAACACCTCCTGCTGGCTGCATTTGAAAAGGATGACGAAACGCGGGCTTTCGGTCGCCGCCTCGGAATAGGGGCCGCCGACCTTTTGCGCGTCCTGAAGGAGGTGCGCGGGAAGCAGCGCGTGACCAGCCAGGATCCGGAAGCTACCTTCGGCGCACTTGAAAAGTATGCCCGCGACCTCACCGAAATGGCCCGCGCCGGGAAACTCGATCCGGTGATCGGCAGGGATGAGGAGATCCGGCGGATCATCCAGATTCTTTCCCGCAGGACGAAGAACAACCCGGTTCTCATCGGCGATCCCGGTGTCGGAAAAACCGCCATCGTCGAGGGCCTTGCCCTCCGCATTATCCGCGGCGATGTTCCTGAGGGGCTGAAGAATCGTACACTCGTATCGCTCGATCTCGGCGCGCTTGTGGCAGGAGCCAAATTCAGGGGCGAATTTGAGGAGCGCCTCAAGGCGGTCCTCAAAGAGGTCGTGGAACGGGGCGATATCATTCTCTTCATCGACGAGCTGCATACCGTTGTCGGTGCCGGGGCAGCGGAAGGATCGATGGACGCGGGGAATATGCTCAAGCCCATGCTGGCGCGCGGCGAACTGCATGCCATCGGCGCAACGACGCTCGATGAGTACCGGAAATATATTGAAAAAGACAAGGCGCTCGAACGCCGGTTCCAGACAGTTGTCGTCGGTCAACCATCGGTCGAGGATACCATTTCAATTCTGCGTGGCCTTCGGGAGCGTTACGAGGTTCATCACGGCGTCAAATTCCGCGACAGCGCCCTCGTGGCCGCAGCCGTACTCTCGGACCGCTATATTACCGACCGGTTCCTGCCGGACAAGGNNACAAGGCAATCGACCTCATCGACGAGGCGGCAGCAGGGCTCCGCACCGAAATGGATTCCAATCCCCGTGAAATCGACGAAGCCCTCAGACGGCAAATGCAGCTCGAAATTGAAATAGAGGGCCTTAAAAAGGAGAAGGATCCGGCGTCGCGCGAGCGGCTCGATAAGCTCTCCGGCGAACTTGTCGAAGTTAAACGCACTGCAGGTACGCTCAAGGCACGCTGGGATGCGGAGAAGGCAAAGGTGCAGAGCCTGCAAAGCCTCCGCGGCCGGATCGAGCAGGCGCGGTACGAGCTCGAACGGGCCGAGCGGGAGTACAATCTCAGCAAAGCGGCGGAACTGCGCCATGGAAAAATCCCGGAGCTCGAACGTATCCTTGCAAAGGAAGAAAAAGCCCTCAAGGAACAGGACGGCGGCAATCGGCTCCTGAAGGAAGAAGTTGACGAAGAGGATATTGCCGGCATCATCAGCCGGTGGACCCATATTCCGGTAAGTAAGCTCGTGGAGGGGGAAAAGGAAAAGCTCCTCACCCTCGGCGCACACCTGCACAAGCGGGTGGTGGGACAGGACGAGGCGGTGGAAGCGGTCGCCGATGCGGTGCTGCGGGCCCGGGCCGGGCTCAAGGACCCGAATCGCCCGATCGGCAGTTTCATCTTCCTCGGACCGACCGGCGTGGGGAAAACCGAGCTTGCCCGCTCGCTGGCCTTCAACCTCTTCGACGACGAGCGCGCCATGATCCGCATTGATATGTCGGAATATATGGAGAAGTTCGCGGTATCGAGACTCGTGGGAGCGCCGCCGGGATATGTCGGCTACGAGGAGGGCGGACAGCTCACCGAGGCGGTGCGCCGGCGTCCCTATGCGGTGGTGCTCTTTGACGAGATCGAAAAGGCCCATCCGGAAGTATTCAACATCCTGCTCCAGATCCTTGACGACGGACGCATCACCGATTCGCAGGGGAGAGTCGTGAATTTCAAGAATACGATCGTCATCATGACCTCGAACATCGGCTCGCAATACTTTTCGGACCGCGGGATCGACGAGAAAATCAGGTCGACCGTACTCGGCGAACTGCGAAAGCACTTCAGGCCGGAGTTCTTGAACCGGGTCGATGAAATCGTCATATTCCATGCGCTTTCCCGAGAGCATATCGGCGAGATCGTTGCGATCCAGCTCGCCCGGTTCACCGAGCGCCTGGCAGCGCAGCGGATCGCCTTTACGGCAGATGATTCTGCGATGAAATTCCTTGCCGACAAGGGGTACGATCCGGCCTACGGTGCCCGGCCGCTCAAGCGGGAGATCCAGCGGGAACTCGAAACACCGATATCGCGAATGATCATTGCGGGTGAGGTGAAGGAAGGGAGTACGGTGACTGCGAGGGCAAGGGGGGAGAAGATGGAGTTTGAAGTGAAATAATCAATCAATAATCTTGCATTTTTGAATACAACTGAATATATTTGAATACATCGGAGGTGCAACCATGTCTAAGACCATAACCCTGCGTGTCGACGACGACGAATACCTGATGCTGAAAAAAGCGGCCGACGGCGCCAAAAGAACTATGTCCAATTTTTTAGAGGTTGCCGCAATGGCGTATATTACTCAAGAGACCTACGTGTCCGATGAGGAGATGAAGGAGATACTGGGCGATAAGGAGTTGCTGCGACAGCTAAGGCAAGGAGAAAAGGAAATTAAAGAAGGAAAGTATCGCATTGTCGGCTGAATTCGAGATTTCTGAAACCGCATTGTTTCAGAAGATGATGCTGAAACCGCAATTTGCTCAATTTTATCCTAAAATCCTCGATTACGTTTATCCCCAGCTTCGCCAAAACCCCTATTTCGGCACGAACATCAAAAAGCTTAAAGGCGAAATCTCCGGTAAATACCGATATCGAATCGGTTCAATCAGACTCTTTTATACTATCGACGGCAATAGAGCTATAGTTTTTATGGTAACGGTCAAAGATCGCAAAGACGCCTATTGAGTTTTTCCGGCAGCTGTGACCAACCGGAGGGGCTAAGCTATTCTTCAATGGGATAATTTATTTTAAACAAAAGCCCTTGAGGGAGATTCAACCGCATGGCAAATACCGATATCAGGTGGCAACAACGATTTGATAATTTCCAGCTTGCCTTTGAGCGGTTATCCAAGGCCTGCGAGCAGGATCAGTATTCTCCGCTTGAGTTGTCGGGGCTGATCAAAATCTTCGAACTGGCATTTGAAACCGCCTGGAAAACGCTTAAAGATCTGCTTTCCTATGAAGGCTTTGATGTCAATAGCCCCCGCGCGGCAATCCGGCAGGCATTTGCATCGGGAATTATCATGGACCCAAAGCCGTGGTTAGATGCTCTTGAAAGCCGTAATCTTCTCAGTCATACCTATGACCAATCAACCGCAGAGGAAGCGGAAATGTTGATCAAGGGAATCTATCTTTCGATGCTTCGGGATGTTCGTGACACCTTGCAGAAACGCAGGGATGCACCATGAATACGGGTATAACCGAGAAGCAACTTGCCATAATAGGGACTATCCTGCGGGAAGTTCCGTCGGTAGAAGCCGCACGCCTTTTCGGATCGCGCGCAATGGGGAATTTTTCACCGGCTTCCGATGTGGATATAGCCCTCATGGGAGATGAGATCTCCCTCGGTGAACAGTTGCAGGTAAGCCGTATGCTGAACGAAATGGATGCGCTGCTCCAGTTCGATGTCGTACGCTTCGCTTCGATAACCAATATAAAACTTATCGAACATATTCAAAACCGCGGCAGGGAAATTTATCGGAGGAATTCAATCGAGGCGAAAGTTGCCTGAGGGATATATTATTTGCCGGGTGATACCATCTTTGATCAAATGCAGGTAGAGACGTAGCATGCTACGTCTCTACAAATGCCGCGTACGAATTCTTTTATCCGGCCCGGAATTACTTCTTCGGGATTTTCTTATACATATCCCACGTACTTGACAGCAGCGTTTCGACATCGCTGCTGTGCGCTTTCCATCCGAGCATCCGCTTCGCCTCTCCGGCAGAGGCCACGAGGTTGGCCGAATCGCCCGGCCTGCGGCCGGTATAGACCGCCGGGATCGGCATGCCGGTAATCGCCCGGGCGGTTTCCACCATAGCCGTCACGCTGATGCCCTTTTCGCTGCCAAGGTTGACCGTCAGGCTTTTGCCGTTTTTAACGAGGTATTCAAGCGCCGCCACATGCGCTTCCGCAAGATCGGCAACGTGGATATAATCCCTGATGCAGGTCCCGTCCGGGGTGTCGTAATCGTTGCCGTAGATATCGATTTTTTCCCGCATACCCGCCGCAACTTCCATGACAATTGGCAGCAGGTTGGCGGGATTGCGTTCGAGCCCCCGGATGCGCCCGGCGGGATCGTAACCGGCGGCGTTGAAATAGCGCAGCGCAGCGAAATGTAAACCCTTGAGACGGTCGTACCAGCCGAGAATCCGCTCTATTTCGAGTTTAGTAAAACCGTAATAATTTTCAGGTGAGCACGGATGCGCTTCGTCGATGGGAAGGTATTGCGGCTCGCCGTACACCGCGGCGGAGGATGAAAAGACGCAGGGCGGCGCACCGTGCGCCGTGGCGGCATTGAGCAGGTTGATCGTGCCGCAGATATTATTGACAGAGTACTTTCCGGGCTCCACCATCGATTCCCCGGCTGCTTTGTATGCGGCCAGGTGGATGAAGCCGTCGAACCCCTGGCTCAAGGCGGCATCGATTTCATCGGGAGTTCGGATATCGCCCTGGATAAAAGCTGCGCCTGCAAACAGGTTTTCCCGGCAACCGGACGTAAGGTTGTCGAAGACCGTCACCTCGTGGTTCTTGTCGAGAAACGCCCGCACGACATGGCTGCCGATGTACCCCGCACCGCCGACGATAAGGATCTTCATGATGTTTTTTTCTTGAGAGCTTCGAGAAGGGCCGCCCCGAATTCGGTCGACGACGTTTTCTCCTTTGCCGGAGCCGCTGCCTGCTGCGTCAGGAACTCCTTGACCACCTTGGATTCCTGGATTGCATCCTGCAATCCGAAGGACAGGGAGATGCGCCGGTTTTCGATGTCGAGCGACTGGACATGCACCGCGATCTGCTGCCCCACGGAAATGGACGTTTTCTTGTCAGCGGCGATATTCGCCAGCGGCAGGAGCCCGGTCAACCCTTCGGCAAGGTCCACAAAATAGCCGAATTTGGCCTTGCGCACTACCGTCCCGGTCGCATCGGAGCCGGCGGGAAACCGGTAGTCGATGTCGCGCCACGGATCGGTGGAGACATCCTTAAGGGTAAGTGAAATCGTTCTCTTCTTTTCGTCGATGGCCAGGACCTGCGCCTGCACCGTCTGCCCTTCGGCAACGACTTCGGAGGGGTGCTGGATCCGCCTGGTCCATGACATTTCGGAAATATGCACCAGTCCCTCGACGCCCGGAACAAGTTCGACGAAGGCCCCGAACGGCGCCAGTCGCGTTACCCTGCCGGGATACGATTGACCGACGGAAAACTTCTCGGAAATGGTATTCCAGGGATTATCGATTGTCTGTTTGATGGACAGCGATATTTTCGAGTTCCGCAGGGGCGATTTTTTCTCGACGGAAAGGACCACGCATTCGATTTCCTGCCCGACGGTATACGAGCCCGCAAGGTCTTCCGCCCGTTCCCAGGAAACTTCGGAAATATGCACCAGCCCTTCACAATCACCGAGATCGACGAACAGTCCGAAATCCGCCACTTTACTGATTTTTCCCCTGAGCACCAGCCGCACCTCCCCGGCCTTGGCAAGTGCATCGATCTTCTTTTCGAGACCGCCTTCGAGAAGCGGGATGCGGCTCACCACGATATTGCGGCCGCCTTCGGTAATGCGCGTTACGATGAAATCGAAGTTTTTTCCTACATAGGCATTGGGATCATCGGTGAATTTAAGATCGATCTGGGATATGGGACAAAAGGCGCGCGCCCCGAGTACCTTGACGTTAAATCCGCCCTTGTTGACGCCGGTAACCTTGCCCTGCAGGGGCACCCGGTTATTCAATGCATCAAGGAGCTGCTGGGTTGTCGCCGAGCCGCCTTTTGACGCGTAGCGAAGCGACAGAACGGTTTCACCGCCGGAAACGGAGGTAACATAGGCGGTGATGGAGTCCCCGACCGCCGGCATTTTCTCCCCTTCTGCCGGAGCAAGTTCCTGCAGCGCGATAACGGCATCGGTTTTGCCGCCGATGTCGACGAATGCGTACTGCGAACCGATCTTGGTAATCGTGCCGGTCGTCTGTTCGCCCGGAGCCACTTCCGTGAGCTTCGTGTTTGCCCCGGCTTCGATCATGGATTGCAGTTTTTCCGAAGCTTCGTCCTCATCGGATTGTTCATTAAAGAACGTGTCTTCTCTGGCATCAAACATGTAGTTCCCGTCTCCTGATTTTTGAGGCAGCATTGCCCGTTGTGCAGCACCGGCTAAGATAGCTAAAATACCTTTCGGCAGCGGAAAGTAGATAGGGATAGCCCGACGCGCCGACCTACCATTTCCCCGGGTTATGCAGCGCCTTGCTTACCAGAATGTAATCCCACGATTGCGGGGAGACGCACTTTTTAAGCTGCTGGAGGGATGCGGACGCAAGGCCCTCCCGGCGACTCCAGAGATCCTTGCGTGCAACGCAGAACAGGAAGGAACAGTCGCCCGGCCGCAGCGTTTTCCACTCCGCACTGAAGGTCGTATCGCGCACTTCATCGAGATAATACCGAGCTGTCAATCTTAATGCCGCAAAAGGGTGGCTGCCCGCGGCGACCGCCCGGAACAATTCATTGCGCTGCGGTGCCGAATCAGGGGGTGTCAGTTCACCGAGCCTGAGAGCCGATAACCATGGAAACGACAGCGTTCCGGGACATTCATGATACACCTTGCGGTATACTGCCCGGGCTTCCGGGAGCCGTAAATTGTATTCGTAAAGGCTTGCAAGTCCGATCCATGCCTCCCAGACCCCCCGGGAGAGCACCGGCGAAGCGATACAGCGATTGAAAACATCCGAAGCCCGGTCCGTATTACCCTCTGCAAGGCACGCACGCCCGAGGTCGGCAAGAGCATCGATGCGTTTATCCGTCATGGCTTTCTGCGATTCAAGGAAGATATCCTCCGCCGCAATCGCGGAATCGGGAAGCGCCGCATCGAGATAGAAATCCATGAGCGAGGCGGCAAGCCGTTCGCCGACATCGGGATTGCGCGGATACCGGGAAGAAAATTGCAGGATTCCCCGCTGTGCCTGGTCAAGGCGCGACGCGCCGAGAGCGCGTTCGACGGACAGCGCCGTACGGGCCATTGCCGCACTGTTGGCATCCGTAGCCGCATACTGCGCCGAGAGCCGCGCGAAGTCGCTGTCCGCGGCACCGCTGCGCCCCAGTCCTTCCAGGGCAATCCCCTGGATGAAAAGCTTTCGCGACTCGAAGGTTACATCGCCGGTTCGCGGCGAGGCGGCGAGTGCGGCAAGGGCCTCATTAAACCTGCCAAGTCGCATAATACAATCTGCAATGCTCAGATGGATGGCATTCGCCCATTCCGAAGCGCCGAAATCGACCAGGAGCGTCCGGTATTCCTCAAGGGCGGTCTGAAAATCTCCCCGCTCCCAGAAACGCTCAGCCACGAATGTCGGGCTCGGCGTCGCCGGTACCGCCCGCCGGTAAATCTTCAGGTTATCGAACCATGCGCCGCCGTTTTCGGCAAAAAAACCGCACTGATCATGATGTTTGCCGAGAGGGAGCATGGCTTCACGAACCCTGGCCGCAATCTTACCGTTGACCGACAGCGTGATGGATCCCTGGATGCACTCGATGGTGATGTGGTTGGACTGAAGCAGCCTGATTTTCGTCATATCAAGGGGCCGGTCGCCGGTCTGAAACAGGAAATCGCTGCCGGGAAAGGTTATGCCGCACAATCCATCGCCGCTCCGGCTGACATAGAAGCGGTAGGCGCTGTCCGGCGTTTCGCTGAAAAGAAAGAGGCCGGCGCCATAGAGGTCGGGCCTTTCCGAAGCTCCGACATCGAATTCGATGCGGACATCGTGGTCGATTCTCTTTTCAAATCGCGCGGCGACAAGCCCTTCGTCATGCAATCGGCCGCCTGCCGGACGGCTTCGGTGAAGACCGTTTGCCGGGAACCCTCCGCCCGACCTGACCGGCAGGGCGACAAGCGCGCCGTTCCGGATTACCCAGCTGCCGCCTGCCCCGGTCCTGCCGGAATCGTTTCCGGGAAGAAAGCTCCATTCCGCGGCCTCGGCAGTGTCGGAAAATCGCCGGGAAAAAAGCAGCTGCCAGTGCGAAAGTTCCTTGCGATTCTGCAAATAGAGCGATCCGGTGAAGAGCGCGGAAAAAATCACCACCGTCGTGATGATGCCCAGCACCGACCGGTATCTCTTAACAAAGTGGTTAACCCTGAAGACAACCGTCGGCGGACGGGCCAGCACCGGCCCGCCATGCTGGTAGCGACCGATATCCGCCTTGAATTCACCCATGGACTGGTACCGGTCGGATGGCTCCCGTGCCATGGCTTTGAGCGTGATGGCCTCGATCTCGACGGGAAGCCAGCGCACGAGCTTGCGCGGGGGCAGCGGCGTGGCCTCCATGACATTCATCGCGGTTTGGTGGAGGTTGCGCTGATCGAGATACGGGTTCTTGAATGTCAGCATTTCGTAGAGCATTATGCCAAGCGAACAGATATCGCTGCGATAGTCGACCGTTCCACCCAGAAGCCGTTCCGGCGCCATGTAGGAGGGAGAACCGATGAGTTCCCCCGTGCGCGTCAGGCCGGTCTGCCCGTCGTTTTCAAGCACCTTGGCAAGCCCGAAATCAATGAGCACCGGCATACGGCCGTTTTTCATGATGACGTTATTGAGCTTCAGGTCGCGGTGGATGATCTTCCGCTCGTGGGCATAGGCGAGGGCATCGGCAAGGCTGGCGATGATATCGAGCACCTCGACAAGTTTAGGCTTGCTCTCGTAAAGGAAATGAAACAGGTTGGGACCCGGTATATATTCCATGGCGAGGAAGAATATATTGTTCTCGCGGGAAATCTCGTAGATCGAAACGATGTTGGGATGGCTCAGCCGGGCCACGGCATGCGCCTCACGCATGTACCGTTCCATGAATCCGGCATTGAGCGAAATGTTCGAAGGCATGATTTTAAGAGCCACAAACCGGTCGAGATCGGTTTGTACCGCTTTGTAAACTGCAGCCATGCCGCCACGATCGATCTCCTCGACTATGCAGTATTTCCCGATAGTCGCCCCGACCGGCAGGATCATCTGCTCGAATTCATCAAGCATGGGCTGGATGGAGAGGGAGCCGGGATCGCGAGGCTCAGCGGAATCGGGTTCGGTCGTCACAGGTATTCGCTTCCCGGTCAGCCCCGCGCCCCGGCCCGGGCAGTTCCCCGGTCTTCCATCGCATCGGCAAAGTCACCCGAGAGTGGCGCCGTCACGGTGAAAGTCCGCATGGTTGATGGATGGAGAAACGAAATTTTCCACGCGTGGAGGTACAGGCGGTTGGCAAGGTGCGGATTCGCCGAAAAAAAAGCGCGGTCAAGGGCGGCATCGCCGTACCGGACGTCCCCGATAATGGGCGCCCCGAGGTGGGAGAGGTGAATGCGGATCTGGTGCGTCTTGCCGGTTTCGAGAAACACGTCGAGCCGCGAACGGTCAACCAGGGACGCATCGACCCGGTACCGGGTACGCGATAGGGCGCCCACCGTCCCGACACGCATGGTGGTTTCGCCGCCGGCATCTCTCCCCCGCTGCAGCGGCACTTCGATTTCCCCTTCGAAGCGCGGCGGCCGGCCGTGGCAGATCGCGCTATAGTGTTTGGTAAGCGACCTCCTGCGAAACAGCTCGTGCAGCCGGCGGAGCGTCTGCTTGTTCTTGGCAATGAGGATGGCGCCCGATGTGTCGCGATCGAGCCGGTGCACGAGGGCAAAATCGTCAAAGGTCCGTATCTTGCCTCCTGCAAACAGGTACGCGGCGGCAAGGTCGACCAGGGTGTCGTGGTGCAGGTGGCCGCTCCCCGGATGGACGACCAGTCCGACCGGCTTATTGCAGACGAGCAGATCGGCATCCTCGTGCAGGATGGAAAAATTGCGCCTGAAGAAATCGGTTTTCACCAGCCTGCCGTCCGGTCCTTCCTGCAGAGCCGCTCCGCGGGAGAGCTCGGATGGATCGACATCGACATCGATGGCATCTCCCGGGACCAGCCGGTAATCCTGGCTGATCCGGCGATGCCCGGCAACACGGACTCCGCCCCGGCGAATCAAGGAATAAATGCTTGATAACGGCAAGAGCGGCAGTTGTTTCCGCAGGATACGGTCGATCCGGCAGCCCGCTTCCTTTTCCTGTGCAAGGAGGGAGATCATTTATAGGGTCGCATTAATACTGATCATACAGGCCGCTTATCGACTCGCCCTGATGGGTATACAGGATCGCCTTTGCAAAAAGTTCCGCAACGGAAATGATTTCGAGCTGCGGAAATTTCTTCTCCGGCGGAATATAAACCGTATCCGTTACCACCAGTTTCTTGAGCGGAACGCCGCGCAGACGCTCGACCGCCCTGCCGGAGAGTACCGCATGGACGCAGCACGCTTCGATTTCCCGGACCCCGAGCCGGTGGAGCGCCTGGACAACTTCCATGATTGAGCCGCCCGAGGCGATTTCGTCATCGAAGATGATTGCACGCTTGCCCTTGACATCGCCGATGACATGGTGAATTTCCGGCACCTCCGAATCGTCGGAACGCCTTTTGTCGAGAATTGCAAGCGGCAGGCCAAGCCGGATCGCATAATGGCCGGCTCGCTTGGCGCTGCCGGCATCGGGCGCGACCACGACGCAATTTTCGGTACCGCGATTCTCGAAATAATCGCAGACGACACGGCCCGCCAGGAGATGATCGACCGGAATCCTGAAGAATCCCTGGATCTGCGGCGAATGGAGGTTCATGGTCACAATACGGTTGGCGCCGGCGGTCTGGAGCAGGTCGGCCATGAGGCGGGCGGTTATCGAGATACGCGGCTCATCCTTCTTGTCGGACCGGGCATAGGGGTAGTACGGCAATACCGCCGTGATCCTGCCGGCGCTCGCATGCTTGATGGCATCGATCATGATGAGCAGCTCCATGATCCCATCGTTTACCGGCGAGCAGGACGGCTGGATGACGTACACATCCTTGCCGCGGACGCTTTCGGCAATCTTCACCTTGATGTTCTCATTCGAAAACTTCAGTATCTCGCACATGCCAAGTTCGACGCCGGCATTGCGGCAGATCGCCTCGGCGAGAGGGATATTGGCATTTCCCGAAAAAATTTTCAACTGGTCATTCATTGCAAAGAAGTCCTTTTCCGGCGCAGCCGGTGCGCCATGCCCGTGCCCTCCCGGTCATGCATCCGGCGAACCGGGCAGGGAGTCGGCAATGCTTTCGTGAAACGATTGAAAATCCGGATCTTCGTCCGACATTCGTGCGGGCTCCTCCCCGCCGGGTGCATCATTGCGCAGCGCATCCCACTCGAGGGCGATATCCATCATGGATTCACCGATGATGCGGGGCTGCCTTATAATCCGGGATTCGAAATAAAAATCCCCGGATTCGAGATCCAGCATCTGGAATACCGCCGGTTTTCCCCAGCCGTCCCGGAAAAAAGCGTCGATGATGCGGCCGTCAAGCATGACAAGATACCCTTTGTCCGGCCCGGCATACAAGTGAAGGATCCCCTCCCGGTTCCCGAGTTCGAGAAACTGGATGGCATCAAGAAGATTGGTTTGTCCGAGATTTCCGGAGTACATGAAGCGTGTGGCGAACTGCTGCTCGGTCCGCAGTACCACCCGCCTCCGCCTGAGCAGAATGACCGCCACCATGCCAAGAATGAGTCCTGCCATGAGCCCGCCGGCGGCAATCCCGTCATGTCCGGTCATTATCATAAGGAGTCGCTGGTATCTTTGTGGGTATTTTCTTCGGAGTAGGAAATATAATCTTTTACCCGGGAAACGTTTTCTACTCCTTTGATCTTCTGCAGCCGCCTGATGATCTGCTTGAGCTGATTGCGATTGTAAATTTCGATCCGGAACATGCACACCGCCTGCTGGCTGATGGTCTTGATGCCGGCATCGGTAACATTTGCCCCGAATTCCGAAAAAATCCTCGTTATTTCATGGAGGAGGCCCGGTCGGTCGGCCCCGGTGAGTTCAATGGAAACGACGTATTTTTTCTTGTCTCCTTCGTCCCAGGCAACATCGATGACCCTTTCCTGGTCCGCGGAGAAGAGCGGCGCATTGCTGCAATCCACCCGGTGCACCGAAATACCACGGCCACGGGTCACGAATCCGGTGATCGGATCGCCGGGGATCGGGTTGCAGCAGCGGGCAAACCTGACCATGAGATTGTCGGTGCCGCCGACCAGCACCCGCGGTGTATTGCCGGTGAGGCTGCCCACGAGCCGGGACACCATCCGCACCGGGGCAGGCTTCTGGACATAGCGCGCATGAAAATAGCCGATGACCCGGGCTGCAGGAATTTCCCCGCTGCCGACCTGCTCATAAAGACGGTCGAGATTTCCCACTCCCAGATACTGCAGGAGACCGGAAATCGTGTCGGCAAAGGCGATCGAGAGCCGGAGCCTTCGAAAGGCCGCCTGGATCATCTTTTTGCCCAGCTCATTACTCTCCTGGCGGCCGGTGGTTTTGAGCCACCGCCGGATCGCACTGCGGGCCTTGGGTGTCTTTACCTCACGCAGCCAGTCGACCGAGGGATTCTTGGAGGCGGTGTGCAGTATTTCCACCGTTGAGCCGCTCTTGAGCTCCTGGTTGATCGGCTCGATCTTGCCGTCAACCTTGGCGCCGATGCAGTGCAATCCGAGTGCGGTATGCACCGAAAAGGCAAAGTCGAGCACCGTTGCGCCTTTCGGAAGGGAAATAAGATCGCCCTTCGGCGTGAACACGAAAATTTCCGCATGGAAAAGATCAATCTTGAAAAATTCGAAAAACTCCGACGAATCGGTAAGATCCTTCTGCCACTCGATGACGTTTTTGAGCCAGACGAGCGCATAGTCATCCTGGCTCATTTCCGTATAACCGCTTTTGTAAAGCCAGTGCGCCGCAATCCCGTCTTCGGCAGTATGGTGCATCTCCCAGGTGCGAATCTGCATTTCCACAACAACCCCTTTTCCACCGACTACCGTTGTGTGGAGCGACTGGTACCCGTTTGTTTTCGGCGTGCTGATATAATCCTTGAAACGGTCCTGGAGCGGGGTCCACAGGGAGTGGATGATACCGAGGGTATGGTAGCAGTCACGGAGGTCGTTGACAATAATCCGGATGGCAAGCAGGTCGAAAATCTCCTCAAAGGGCTTGTTGCGTTGTGCCATCTTCCGGTAAATGCTGTAGAAATGCTTGGGTCTTCCCACGATCGTGGCTTCGATATGTTCCTCTTCAAGCCGGCGCCTGAGGGGAATGGTAAATGAATCGATCGTTCCCTCGCGTTCATTACGCGAAGCCACCACCTTGGATACCACGTCCTTGTACTCGTCCGGGAACAGGAATTTGAATGCAAGGTCCTCGAGTTCCCATTTGATTTTGGCCATGCCGAGGCGATGCGCCAGCGGCGCATAGATATCGAGCGTTTCAGCGGCAATATCATGAATCCGTTGCGGATCGAGATATTTGAGCGTGCGAAGGTTGTGCAGCCGGTCCGCGAATTTGATGATGATAACCCGCAGGTCCTTGGCCATGGAGAGAAGCATCTTGCGGTAGGTTTCGGCCTGCCGCTCCCTGATCGAAGCTGTCTGGAAAGCCCGGATTTTCGTTACCCCGTCGACGAGCAGGGCAATTTCCTCGCCGAATTCCTGCACCAGCGCCTCACGCGAAACCGGGGTGTCCTCGAGGACATCATGCAGCAATCCCGCGGCAATGGTTACCGCGTCGAGCTTCTGCTCGGCCAGGATAAGCGCCACCGCCACCGGATGGGCGAGGAACGGGTCTCCGGATTTGCGAACCTGGTCCTTATGGGCATTCCATGAAAAACGGAAAGCCCTGGCAATCAGGTCGGGCGCGACTTTCGGGTTGACCTCCTGCACCTTCTGGACAAACGATGATGCCGCTTCATCAATCGATGCGGTCGGCAGAAACAGTGAAGGATCCATCGATGTCCGCCCTGCCCGCTACTTCCCGCTCGAAGCGGTGATCAGCATTTTCTCGGCATAGGTCCAGTTCAGCAGGTGGTCGAGCACGGCTTCGACATACTTCTTGCGATCGTTCTCATAGTCAAGGTAATAGGCATGTTCCCACACATCGACGGCAAGAAGCGGATCGTATCCTTTGAGGAGCGGCGTATCGTGATAATCCGAACGATACACCTTCACCTCTTCACCGTCGCGAACAACCCATACCCACCCCACGCCGAGTTTCATCGATTCCTCGATAAATGCGGTCCGGAAGGTGTCATAGGAGCCATAGCCGACCGTGATCAATTGCCCGATCTTTCCCTTTGGAGTACCCCCGCCGGTCGGTGAAAGGCTCGGCCAGTACCAGTTATGGTTATAGAGAAGTACCGCAACCTCGAATATGGTCTCATCGAGCAAAACCTTGCCCTGGTAATTCCTGATCAGGTCTTCAAGCGTCTGCCGCTGGTATTCCGGGTGGGAGTGAATGAAGGCACGCAGCATGGAATAGTAGCCGCGATGGTGCTTAAAATAGTGGAGACGCACGGTTTTTTCGGAAATCCATGGATCGAGCCCGGCTTCCTCATAGGGGAGATTTGCCATGACGATCCCATATTTTTCGGCTTCGGTGGCGGTATCCTCTCCCGGCGTGCTCTCGCCGAACAGCTCCGGGCTCTTTCCTGAAATAAGCGCCAATACAGCACCTGCGCCTGCCGCCGTCCTCAAGAAATCGCGACGGCTGGTCTCTTTTGGCATGCCGGACCCTCCTTACTGGGTAAAACATTGATGCACCCGGAATTATCGGCCTACCGAGACCGGGTATTTTATAAACATACTTCCCGCTCCCGCCATTTTGTGCCCGACCGACGCTTCTAACGGTTTCCCAGCTCGCGGATTGCGGCAACCAGAGAAGCGACCGATTCAGTATCCCGGCCCTCGCCGGAACAGGAAACTCCCTTTACCGTTGAGGATGGCTTGCAGTAAAGAGGGAGGTCCTTTTCGGTGAAAATGCCTACTGCCTTGATGCCTAGAAGCGTTGCGAGACCGAAGAAGAGGGACTTGCCGGAAACAATGCACGCGGTTCGCCTGAGAAGCGCTGCGGTTTGCGGGATGGTAAGTACCGGCAACACCGGCGCGACCAGTGCGGCAAGGCGCTGAGCAATCGCCCGGGGAGGAGCCTCCCCGCAAAAGAAATACACACCGCCGTCCACCGAGGTCATGAGGGCAGAAATGCACTCCTCGGCTCCACGGCCGCCGAAGAGTTTGTACAAGGGCAGCACATCGATCCCGAAGAGACGAACCGCACTGTCAAGGCGGACCTCCCGGAGCAGGCGTTCGACATCTGCAGACGTTGAAGCGGGGGGGCTCCATGCCCGCCTGCCGCCCGGCGGCGCGCCGAAGGCCTCGGCCATGGCGCAGTTGCTCTCGGGCAGGTAGCGGTTGGCGGAATCGGGGTTAATCCGTAAATTGATAAAAGGAAAATCGGCGGCTCCGCCGTACCCTGCCCGAAGCCGCGCACCGGTCAGGCCGGTGAGATAATTGAGCGGGAGATCCTCATCCCTGGCGAGAAGGCAGCAGCAGTCCACGGCGCCCGTGAACCGGTCGTTCAGGCCCGCGAGGCCCGGCGAAAAAAGCCGCTTTTCCTCCGGAAGATATTCGACTATTTCGCCGAAGCCGATCATTTTCGCCAGAGGAGCAACCGGGGTTTCAACCAGCAGCGAAACCTGTGCATTGGAAAATACTTTTATGAGGGACGCGGCGTTTTCGACCTGGCAGAGAGCCTGCACCCGGTCGGCCGGAAAAATGATAAGCACCTTGCGGAATGATGTTCCATCGATCGGGAAGGCGAACGGCGCGGTTTTTTCTACCCGTTTTCGAACGATCCCGGCGAGGAGGTCCCGACCGCGCGATGGACCGATGAGCGAGAAGAGAGCACGTTTCCATCGACCTGCGTTGGTTGGCTTTGGCATGGTACTAGGAAAAAATACATCCCCCCGAACCTGAAGTATTTCTATCGGTATGGAAATAATCTTTCTCGGCACCGGAACCTCACACGGAGTCCCATCGATCGACTGCATGATCGAAGGGCACGCGAGATGCAGGAAAGACGTCTGCCGGCTTTCGGAAACCGATTCGCGCCATCGCCGCACCCGCTCCTCAATCGCCGTAGTCTATAAAGGCGTGACCGTGCTTATCGATGCCTCGATGGATTTCAGGAGCCAGGTGCTGCGCGAGACCATCCGGAGCATCGATGCCGCTCTCATCACCCACGCCCATGCCGATCATATCGGCGGCATACCCGACCTCCGCTCCTACGATCGCAGCAGGGGAACGCCGCTGCCGCTCTACGGGTCGCCTGAATCGATCGGCGCGATTCGCTCGACATATTCCTACATTTTCGACCCGGCAACCTTCATTGGCGGGGGCATACCCTCAGTCGATGCGATTCCGGTGACCGGGCCCTTTGCGCTCTGGGGGGAAACCATCACTCCCATTCCGGTTGCCCACGGAGCACTTGCCGGCTGCCTTGGCTACCGCATCGGTCCCCTTGTTTACATCCCGGATATGAAGGCGATCGATGCCGCCGCTATCGATCGCTGTTGCGGCGCCGACACGCTGATCCTCAATTGCCTGCGGGAGGGACCCGAGCACGTGTCGCACCTCACCCTGGCCGAGAGCATGGACCTTGCGAGAAAAATCTCACCCCGGCAATGTTTTTTCACTCACCTGAGTCACGATATCCATTATGAACTCGACAGGACAAAGCTTGACCCCTGGATGCACTTTGCGTATGACGGGCTGCGAATAGCCATAATTTCGTGAGCCGGGTTACCTTATTGACTCTCCAACCCTCCAACTCTTCTCTACGCATAAACGATTTTTAATCATCTCATGGAAACCTACAAACAGCAGTTCATCGAGTTCATGGTCCGCAGCAATGTTCTCACGTTCGGCGATTTCACGACCAAAAGCGGGCGGCAGACCCCCTTTTTCATCAATACCGGCAACTACCGCACCGGATCCCAGATCCGGGCTCTGGGAGAATTTTATGCCGCAGCCATGGTCAAACACCTCGGCGACCGGTTTGATGTGCTCTACGGCCCGGCCTACAAGGGCATTCCTCTCGTGATAACCGCGGCTTCGGCGCTCTCGGGATCGTACGGCCGCGATGTGGCCTACTGTTTTAATCGCAAGGAGGCCAAGGATCACGGGGAAGGCGGCATTTTCATCGGTCATATTCCGGCCTCCGGTGATCGCCTGCTCATCGTCGAGGATGTGGTCACCGCCGGGACCTCGGTACGTGAAACGGTTGCGCTGCTCGGAAAAACCGCCGGGGTCATTGTCGCGGGGCTCATCGTTTCGGTCAACAGGATGGAAAAGGGCAGGGGCGAAAAAAGCGCTCTTGCCGAGCTTACCGGAGAGTTCGGCATCGATGCCTTTGCCATCGTAACGCTCGATGAGGTGATTGGCCACCTGCACGGCCGGATGCTTGACGGAACGGTCGTCATTGACGATGCGATGCTGGAAAAAATCGCCGCATACCGCCGCCGCTACGGCGCAGCGGAGTAGCGGGTCTCATGCGAAGGGTGAGCGAAAACCCGCCGGCACGGAGCCCGGACCGTCCGATCGACCGGGCCGAGTATCCCTGGTTCGTTGCCCATGTCAAGCCGCGCCAGGAAAAAGCACTGGCCGACGACTGCCTGCGGCTGGGCATCGAGTATTATCTTCCCATGACGGTCAAGGTAACCCGGCGGAAAGACAACAACAAACCCCGGAAGTCGGTGCTGCCCCTCTTTGCCGGATACCTGAGCTTCAGCAGTGCGCGCGAAGCGCATGCAGGGCTCTATGCCACCGGGCACGTAGCCGGCATCATCGAAATCAGGCACCAGAAAAAATTCATTGCCGAACTCGGACAGATTTACAGTCTCCTTGAGAAAGGAGTTCCTCTCGAACCGTGCACCATGGCCCTTGCGGAAGGCGACGAGGTGTATATCGAAGCGGGACCGCTCAGGGGTGTCCGCGGCGTGATTACGACCGTGCGCGACCGTGAACGGCTCATCCTCGCCGTCGAAGGCCTCGGCCGCGCCATTGCCACCATCGATGCCGCAATGGTAAAACCGATAACCGAACGAAAGCCGTTGACTCCATGCTGATGTCCTACCTTTCGAATTTTCTCGCGTTGCCGCTCTATCCTGCAGGCTTTGCCGTGCTCTGCATCGCCGCGGGCATCGTCGCCCTCCTGGCGCAGCGGCGAAAAACCGGTCTCGCGTTTGTTATCCTGTCGGGAGCGGTGCTCTATGGTTTTTCAACCGGCCCCCTCTCCTACCGGCTCGTTCGCGGTCTCGAAGAGCGCTACCCCCCGCTCCCGCATGTCGGGCCCGCCCCGTCGATTGTCCTCTTAACCGGCGGGGAAATCCCCCGGATGCCGCCCCGTCTCTACGACGAGATCAACGGCGCCGGGGATCGCATCCTGTACGCGGCACGGCTCTTCAAACAGGGGGCCGCCCCCCGGATCGTCATTACCGGCGGGAACCTCGACTTCATCCGTACCTCCGCCAGTTCGCAGGCGGAAGCAAGCGGACGCCTTCTCTGCGGGCTCTTCGGCATCGATTCATCGCGAATCCTGCTCGAAACGAAGGCCCGCAACACCTGGGAAAACGGCGTCTATACCAGGAGGCTGCTTGATAGCCTGCACCTTCCGCTCAACATCATACTGGTCACCTCGGCGATGCATATGCCCCGGGCAGTGCAGGTATTCAGGAAACTCGGATTCACCATCGAGCCGGCACCTGCCAACTTCGTTGCGGACGCTCCCCGGCGACCGAAGGTCATCGACCTGTTTCCGAGTGCGGCAGCGCTCATGAATTCATCGACCGCCCTGCATGAATGGTACGGCATGGCGGCCTATCGCCTGCTCGGAAGGGTGTGAGGTTGACCGTGGCCAATAAAACGGCAAAACCGATTTTCATTACCCTCGCAGCCCTAATCGCCCTGGTCGGCAGCCTGGCGTTCATCTTTATCAAGGTCGGATCCTGGCTTGCGGTAGCGGACGCATTCCCGGCGCGGCTGGACATTATTTACACCTTCGGCGGGGAGAATATCCGCATCAGCTACTCGCGTGAACTCATGCGCCGCTTTCCCGAAGCGCACTGGGTCATAAGCGACTACGGTCACCGTTACGCCCGCCTGCTGCTGCGCCAGGGATTCGATATGTCGCGGGTCACCATTCTCGATACTTGCCGCTCGACAATCTCTGAAGTCAGCGGCCTGGCGCAGTGGCTTAAAAACCAGAAGGGCGCCCCGCAGGCCGACGACTCCGGAGTACTTGATTCCGGAGAATCGGGCAAGCCGGCGGACCTGACCTCCCGACCGCTGCATATCGGCCTCGTTTCGAACCCCATGCACATGAGAAGAATCAGGCTTATCGCCGAAAAAACGTTCCGCGATCCCGCCATCCGCCTGCACTGCCTCCCGGTACCGCCGGAACGCTACGGCTGGAGCCGGCGCACCATCGGTCACTGGTGGAAGGTAAAGGGACTCCGGACGTGGGTCGGCCTCGAAACCGGGAAGATACTCATTTTCTGGGCGTTGTTTTCGTGGGGATAGAGCCTAAGGAAAGTTGCTCTATAGGTGTCTTTGGTGGGGGAACCTCGCTTCGCGGGTTCCCCCTGGCCAAAGCCTNNCGGGCTGCGGGGTCTTTGGCGCACCTCCTATTTTTTCCTGAAGTTGTTGATAAGGGTAAATCCGGTAATATTTGCAGTTGGGTTGATTATAGCGGGAGATATCCTCGCCTTTTAATATGGTTTAAGTGGCCACACTTCTTTGATGGTGCCTGTAATCAGTTCTGGATGGCAAAGCACGCAACGCAGCCGATGGAACGGTATCACAAGCCATAACGGTCGAAAAAAAGCGTTTCGCATAATGGTTTACGCATGTGACTCAATGAACGTAGAGGTGGATAATGCTGTCCACCCGTCCGGTTAGCTTCTCCGCCCCAACAGAGCACAGGTGATCACTGTTGCCGTCCAAATAGGCATCGGAATCGCCATAATCATGATTTCCATCCAGATTAGCGTCATAAAAATGAAAGAACTTGTTGGTACTCGTATCAGCCGATAGTATCTGGAATAGATCGTGTTCGGTCTGCCAGACTGGACCGGTAGGACCGCATACCGAGGTGTTCTTGTATGCGGGATCAACTGGAAAATTGATCACTATCCAGGTGATACCATGGGATCCAAGCGTGTCGGCAATTGATGAGATTTCGCTCAGATTCTTCTGGCAAAGTGGACCGTTTACTGACCAGGTAAGAGTATCGAAGAAAGCTGGAGGATTGTCCCACCCCGAGCATTCGCAAGGATAATATCCCAACAATTGGGATTGAAAGCAGTTATTGCACGGGAAGGGAATTTGAGAAATGCTCTTTACGAAGTTTGCGCTGACCGATGGCCAGAATTGATGACTCTTATCATAATTATAACCGACTGTCAGTTTGAAATTGTTCCCTTCATTCCAAGGGCCGACGGTATCGTCAAGCCAGCCAGCATCCAAACTTGAAAGAACGCATTTCAAGTTGGGACAATGATTCAATATATAATTCAAGAGAAAGGCTTTTTGCAGTTGAAAATCGCCGCCATCTGTGGCCATGTTATACGCACGGTAGCCGGTGGCTGCTGCCACAGTAACGGGATCTATTCCGTGTAGCATTTCAGAACTCCCAAGACAGATCACTTGAACAGAGTCATATTGTTGCCAGAACCAGAGCAACTTAGTGCCTGCCTCATTGACAAATTGTGCGGAGGGATTATCATATTGGCCCAGGCTATCTAGGGCGAAGTTATCCGCGACCTGATTGATCCACAGATAGGGTTGTTCAATGTCCACACCGGTAATAAGCTGCATGGCGTCCCGCCCGGCCAGATCAACGAGGTAGACGACATTATGCAGCCCCGTGCTGAGGACCCCGCACGCTACGGCAAATTGCACTACGTTTGTCCACTTCGGGTGGTCCCACGAATTTTCGCCGGTCGGGCAGTTAATAAAATTTGTTATTGAATCTGCCACAGAAGAGATAAATAAATACTGGTGGATCCCATAGCTGCATCCGGTAATGGTGCTCGGCGTAGGACTGCCGAAGTCGAGGAAAAGGCAGTGCGGATTACCGCTCGGATCCGGCGAAATCGAACCGTTGCAGGCCTGCGTCGATCCGCCTGCGGGCTTCCCATTATTCGGCGAAATGAACAGTTGCGATTGTTGTCCGGTCACATTGTTTTTCAATAGAAGCTGCGGATAAGATGTCAACGCATATTGACCGTTCACCGAAATACCGTCGTGAAAACTCCCATTAGAAATAACAACCTGCGGTCCATTGACAGGATTCCCTCCCTGCACCTTTTGCGAAAAGGTTATTGTGGAATTCCATGAGGCATTATCGTCTTCAATCGCTGAATTCGTATAGACGATACAGGTATCGCCAGTCGCAGGGTTTATCCACCAGCGCGGGCAGTAGGCGGAGTCAGCAGCCAGTCGGACTTTTGGCGACTTCAGTGAATCCAGCGAACGTATGATGATTCTGGCAGGGCCATATGATCCCACATCCCTGTTGCAATAAGCGACAAACTTGCCGTTCGGAGAGATGACCGGCGCATACACAGTGTCGTCATCGCTGAACTCCTCAGGCGTCGGAATTGTCGCGCCGAAATCGACCAGAAACAGCCTGCGGTTCGACCCGGTCACATCCACAAATACCAGCTTCGCCTCCACGCTCTCGGTATATGAAAGGAGCGAATCCTGGCCGATGACAACGGACACCGGATTGGAAGCTATATTCTGGTTCTCGATCCCAATATAATGACCTTGCAATATCGGCCCTCTGGCGCAACGAAATCCCATGTAGGCGCAGGCAGTAGAGAGTTCCGTTGGATAGGTGGCTGCGCGGCAGGATGGCCGCAGATTCATGAGACCGTAATTATAGGCGCCGCCTTTTATTACCTTCTCGTAGCTGCCATCCGGTTGCGCTCCACCAAGGGAGTTGGAAATAGGCGTTCCGGTATAATTCGTTTTCCAGTCATTGGTCCATTGGAAAACATTACCTGCCATGTCATACAGTCCAAGCTGATTTCGAGCTTTTGCCGCTACAGGATGGGTGGAATTCAAAGAATTCCCTGAGAACCAGGCACAAGATAATGCCAGAAGCGAGTCGGCCGAGGTTTGGAACGGCAGATTGGAAGACCCGTCCCGCGCTGCAAACTCCCACTCGGCCTCGGTTGGAAGGCGGTAGCCGTCACGGGTCAGATCGTAGCCAAGACCGGTCAGACTTGTAACGCTCCCATTACTATAAACCGGATTTCCAGAATAGGTGTACACGGTATCGAGGTTCTCCGCCTTGCTGCGCGCATTGCAGAAGAGTACGGCATCGAACCATGTCACATTGTAGACCGGATAGTTGTTGCCGATGCCGTACGACGAAGTATCGGAAACCGGTCGCTTTCCGGTCAGTGTGAAATAGCGCAACTGCGTCACATCCACAGTGTCGATCCAGTAATCGTACGTAAAAGAGCTCAACATGCCGGGCCGTTCATCCATGGTAGCCAGCGTATCGTTCCACCCCTGCTGGAACGATACTCCAAGGCTGTTCACTTTTATCATGCCGGGATGCGGAGACTCCTTCACCACTGGCGCATTTGAGTGCGGACTGCAGGAATAGAGCAGAACAAGGAGCGCAAATAATGTCAGCGGATGGACTCTTTTCATGAAATTTCCTTTTGAAAGTTGCTATAAACTATTGCATAAATACCCAATCGTTAACGAGCCCGTGAGTAATTAACAAATGGCTTCCAGATTTCAGGACAGGACCAAATAAAATCATGCGATTGTATGCTTTTACTGAAAATCGCGATGATTCTTATTTTATCCGGGATTCTCCATTTAAACCTGAAATTTAGAAATCCTGCCCGGTTGTCTTGCTTTCAATCATAAATATAGGACATTTTCAACTTGCTGTCAAATAAAAATTGCCATTAATTTTGCTTCTGAGGTCATAATATATTATCTTGACGCATGAATTGCAAGGTTTCCCCGTTTTTGTTGACATCTATCCAGTCAATGTTTCAGTTGTAATCAAATCATGCATTCCATTCCTGTTATCCTGAAGGCAAAGGACAAAGACGGCTTATCTTGTTCATAATACCACGCCATATCCATTCTATTAAAATCACCTCTGCCAGAACCGTGTAGTAATAGTGCATGCATTCTCAACCTCCCACCAATTTTTATCAGTTTCAACTGCATAGCTCTCAATAACCACTCCATTATCCCTTCAGCTAATGCCGGTGTCCTGAAAGTACTCCCCAGGTTATATGCCATTATGAACAGTTTCAGCCTGACTTCGTTCTCCCCAAATACTTGACATCTAAGCCTTATCCGGTTCAGAGCATATTTCCCTTCTTTTATCCACTGATCACAGGTACTCCTCTTGTTGTAGAATTTCACCACCCGACTTTTATTCCATTTCAGACTGGTTACGATGTATCCGATCCAAGGGAATAATTCTCCCTCATGGTGTTCTATCTTTGCCACTATGCTTCGTTCCTTTTCCCATGAGTCCCAAAAAAAATTGCCTGAGAAGTGACCTAATTTTAAAAAAACACTGCTCATAGTAAGCCTGTCGAACTATGAACGGAGTGTAAGAGGTTGTCATACTGAAAATAATAGAAGCAAAGATCTCTAGTCACGGATTCGCAACCACGATCTTCTTCGCAATTTCCTTTCCCACGCACAGGCAGTAGCATCCCAAGGGCAATTTTCCCGAGTCAATGGTCACCTGCGACCGGCTCGTTCCATCGATCACCGCCGCGGTCGAGCCCTGCATGGTAATCAGGCGGATAAGGGTGTGGCTGTTGCGCGGCGTCGAGAACACCACTGTGATACAACCGGCACTCTGCTTTATTGTAAACTCCGGGGTTTTTGCACGAACCGCACTGCGCGGCGCCACCGAGGTCTGCGGCCAGATAAAGGGAAGTGCAGAGTTGTCGGGCGCTGCGGCGCTTATGGTTATCGTATCCGGGGTAAGGCCGGTTGAGGAGCCGATGACGGTAATGGGTCCGGGCGTGTTTCTCGACTTGAGCACCCAGCCGATCTTGCCCGCAATGGTCGTGCGCGTCAGGGTGTCGAAGCAGTCGACCGGACCGGAGAGCTGCAGCGTTACCGGTCGCGCCGCAAAGGCGCACTGGCCCGAACCGTCGCGGAGCGAGGCAACGATCCGCGTGATATCCGTGCTGTCGGCATTCAGGGTCGTCAGGTCCGCATTCAGCACCACCTTAGTCGGCGTCAGCCCGACGATGAAGGTGTCTTGGGCCGCGCCGGTCCAGTTGGCACTATACCTATAATACGCTTTTTTCGGAATGCGGTACTGGTCCAGAACTCCCACGGGATGTACCATAAATGGCGAGCAGTAGTCGATGAAGCTCCAGAGGTGTCCGCCGGCCGGGATCGCCGTTGACGAAGTCCCGTTCCAGGCGGTCAGGATCGAATCCCAGTCGGGGTTGCCGTACCAGTGATCCGAAGAAAACTTGTTCTCGCTGAGCTTTCCCGAAAGTAAAACGTCGTTGGTCTGCGACGTGTCGCCCCGGAAGCACCATTTGATCCATCCCTCGTAATATTCCGACACGAACGACCCGATGACCTGGCTCTGCATGCTTGTCGGCCGCAATTCATAATTCATACCGTAGACATCGGCCGAAAACCCCGTGATCTCCGACGAGCTGCCATAGAGCACCGTACCGCGCGTCGAATCCTGGCTCTTGATGGTCGCGTTCAAGGTTGTAAAGGGCGTCGCAAAGGTCGAGGCAGCATCGCTCGCGTCCGGTTCGTTGAACATTCCCCAGAGGATGATACACGGGTGATCGTACCCGACGGTAATCATCTCCTGCGCTACGGTGTTCATGCACGTCCAGAAGGAGGCCGGAGCACCGTACATAGCGGAATGAGGCAGGTTCACCACCTGCCATGACCCGTCGCTGAATGACGTTGCCGAAGCACCGGAAGCATCGCCCTTGTAGAACTTCCACCCCTGATCGATCTTCTGCTCGGTCCGGATCTTGTAATACCGCGAGGGAAGGAAGTCGGCCCGAACGGTCAGGCCGCAGATGCCGATAAGCATCATGGTGGTTGAAATCAGGTTGAAAATGCGATTACCCATGCCAGTATCCTGAGGTTAAAGACAGTGCTCCTGTTTTGTGCAATATAGTATCTCCAGATTAGGCCTGACAAGAAAATTATCCACATTCCAGGTCGACCTGAGGCTTGAGAGAATGCATCCCAATGGCAGTCGGGAGACGGCGGTTCCGGGCCAATGATTGAGACCAGGAGCTATGTCGGATGATCAAGTTCCGGCACTCTTCACCGGAAAACCACCGTTTCATTCAGCGCGCCGGGCCTTCATGATTTATATTTAATGGTCGAAAAATATGATTTCCTGCCTGCCCATTAATTTTTGTTGCAGGCGAGTTTCAAACCGGAACTTGTTTATGTCGTTGAAATTGCTATAAATATGCGGTCGTAGCTCAATTGGATAGAGCATCTGACTACGGATCAGAAGGTTGCAGGTTCAATTCCCGCCGGCCGTATTACTAAAAGCCCCTAAAAGTGCCGAAATTCGCTGGAAAAGGCATTTTAGGGGCTTTTTATTTTCTGCTTTTGGCGTGCTTCTACCCTGAAATACCCCTGTTTTCCCCCTCATCTTGGACACTTCTTGGACACTGTCCAAGGCGTTTGTAAATTAACAGACACCATTTACCGGACACTGTGAGTATGCACCCGGGGGAAAACCGGGGATTGCAGGGAAATAAAAACACAGTTCGATGTGACCAGCCGGCGGGGCGTGAGATTAGCGCGCGCCCCTTGCCTGCCTTCCCGCTCCAGCAGCTGAACCAACCTCTGCACTTTTGCAGGCCAAATCCCAACGCACCCCGCGCGGGTCGGCTATGCTGCTGCCTCGGGGGCACGAAATGCCGGGCTCGACGGCAGCCCCATTCCTGAAGCCGCCGCTTTCCATCCAGGTGCGCGGATGGCTTCGCTCGGCTATGTGCGCGGGCCTCCCCTCCGGAAGGCCGCGCAAAGATTGGGATGCTTGAAAATTCACGGCAGCCGCGCCCGGCAGGACGGATTCGCCCAAAACCGCCACTCCGCCAGAATCTGAGGTCCACCGGGGCCCGCTCCGAAGACGGCGCGAATACCGCGAATAAGCCCCGAGTGAGCAACCACAAACCTTCACCGTAAATGGAAACGCCGTGGGCAAGAGCAATGCCGATCCATAGCTTTTGAAACTGCATGAAGCAGCCACGCCGCATGTAGGGATGCCGGAGAGCTTGGATAAGAGATAAGATGAGCAATTACACCTGATGGCGACGCCTACGCCTAAAACATCCACGTAAAAAGGGGGCTATAGGCTAAAAATTACCGTGCCGAATGGGTTTCCGGCCATTTCGCCCAACAAGCATTTTGTGCTTCCGTAATAGAGCTATAAGGGCGCCTGTGGTGCATATTCCATTCTTTCCAGCCCTTTCCAGGCTGCCCAGTATCTAACCTAATGACAATAGAATTCAAAGGCGGGCAAGGGGGGTTGTGAGCTTCATCATAATTTGAAATATGAATAATCCACTTAACAACGTCATCCAAATGCTTCCCTCGATTCCAAACAGCATTTCGAGATGAGTGCCTTTTCCATAGAGCTTTATAACCAATTCTTCTTGGAAATTTGGGCTGCTGGATTTCACCCCGATATACTCTAATGAGTGTTTGACGAACCGCTCGTTCAATTATTGTCAACATAAAAAGACCTCCAAGCGATAATAATATATTGCATTTTAGCTTGCTTTTCAAGTTTTTAATAGTAACTATACCAGAAAAAAAAGTGAAGCGCAAAAGACATAAAAGCGCTGAATTTTCGGGAAAGCCCTTCGGAGGGCAATACCAAAACCGCCGCAATAACTTGAAGATTTTAATTTGAAGGGGAGCCCCTGAGGGGCGGAAACGGGAGCCCGCGCCTTTTGCGGGCGAACGGGGCGGGGGTTTTCGCGGCGGTTAAAGATCACGGGCGGGGCGATATATAGGCGCTGACCCTGTCAGGGGATGCCGAGCGAGGGCCTGTCCCGAGGCGGCACCTCCCCTGCCAGGAAGCAGCGCCTAATAAGCCGTTGCATTGGCGCGTAGTGTGCGAGCCGCCCCCCGTGTGACCCCTTCATGGCGCATCGCCTGAAGGAGTAGGCTTCACGGGCAAGGCGAAGTCGTGCACCACGCAGCGCCCCTTCCAAAGCGTTCTTTTCCCGTGGCTGCCGGGCCAGCGAGGAACCGCGCAGCCGGACGCCATCGGGCATAAAAGCGCATGCCCTTCAGGGCATTGGCGCTTTGTCACTTGTTTTGACGTGAAAACCCTTGGGGGCAGGGGGATCACCATAATACTAGGAGTTTACATAAAGGTGTTATGCGACACCCGAAAAGGCCCTCCGGGCCGAGGGTGTGCCGCTGCATGACGCTGAAGGCCAGGCGCATAACGGCGTTTATGTAAAAGTCCCCCGCCATGGATGGCGGGAGGCGGCCACAGGCTACCGCTTGTGGTCGGTAATTTCCTCTTTGTATTCCTTGAACCCATCCAGTAATTGCCGGAATGAAGTCGGGTTGTATTTTTTAAAGCTATCTTCGTCTACGTAAACAAAATCATACTCCACATCGGTCTGGACCCGGTTGATATCTTCGCACCATTGCCGCAGCCGTGCCATCTTCAGCGGTACATCCAGATCTTCGCGGCCTTTGGTTTCGACAATGGCTATCCGCTTTTCGGACAACTTGACCATAAAATCCGGATAGTAGTTGGAAATATCGCCATCGGCGTTCACATAGTCCAATTTGAAATGCACAGCCAGGTAGTTCTTGGCGTAGGAGATGATATCGTCGCAGCCCTCAAGAAAGTTGGCGAATAGCAGTTCAAGATTGTTGTCGCCGATGATGCGGTTGAAAACGCTTTTCCTCGGGACGAGGTATCCCTGATCCTTGGCCACAAAGGGGCGGGTCTGACGCAATTTAATGGTATCGCGGATTTCGGCATCGCCTTTTTCCCGGACGGTCAGCGCATTGATGGCTTTTTTGAAGGTTTCAAGCAGGGTCTTGGTGGCAACCAGTTCGGAAAGGTTGCGCAGGGTATTCGGATCTTCAAGATCCACCGGGCGGTCGAACAGCTCCTCCTGAACAAAAACTTTAATCTTGCCGTACAGTATGTCGTAACCGCTGACAAGACGCAATTCCTTCATGATACTTTGTGCAAAATAGCCGATCACGCTGCGGTAGTCGGCGACGCCGGCCGTATCAAGAATCGTGGTATGCGTAATCTCGCCAGTTGAAATATCCTTGAACACGATCTCCCGTTGCTCTTCCTCGCTGAACTGCAAATACAGCAATCGCTGATGCTCCATCGCGGTGATGTCCAGGTCGGCCAGGCTTTTATATTCCCGATAAACGCGGGGGGTCAGCACCGGGATTTCGATGTCGAGAGCAGCAATGTCCTTCTTCTCGTTCTCCGTATCAACCTCGACGACCAGAGGAGTCTTCGGGCCTGTTCCTTCCCCCATCGCCTTGCGCTCCAAAACGACGCCTTCGGCTTGAATGGATTCCACGAACTCCATGAATGCATTGGTGCCGACCACGCTGACATATTCCTCAATGTCGCCAGGGTACATCTTACGCAAGCCCCGGCCAAGCGTCTGTTCGGGGAGAATGTTGCTCTGGGCGGCATAAGCGCGCAGGCCAACTATGGTGGTAACATTGCGAACATCCCACCCTTCTTTTAACATCATCACCGAGACAATGGCCTTGAATGGGCTTTCCAGTCCATCTATATCATTGGCTTGTTTGCGCAGATTTTCGAGCTCTTCCTTATCCTTGCCCGAGGCGGACTCGGAAATGTCGCCGTTATTCTTGGTGTGGATGACCAGCACGGCATCTTTCAAATCCGGGTAATTGCCGTTCAGATACTCGGCCACGTCGTCGCAGTTGCGCGTGTCGTCGGTCATCACGAACAGGATGGCCTTCTTCCCCATTTTTTCGTGCTCGGTATATGCCTTGCGCCATTCGATCACGCCAAGATGGATATAATCGGCATATTTCTCGGTGTACTTTGCGCTCTGGCGCTCATGCAGTTTCGCGCGGCTCGGGGCGTCGGGCAATACGGGATGCTTGACGACGTTCTGCCAAATCGCTTCAACAAGCGGATAATCCGCCACGGTCTGCACGAAGATGCCTCCATTGTCGTGCTTTGGCGTAGCCGTCGTATCGACCTGCATGGAGAGGGATGCGCCCTTTTGCTTCAGCCGATTATGGATATCCTCGATTGCCTTGAACCATGCCATGCGCGGGTCGTGGATATGGTGCGCCTCATCATTCAGTATCATTAATTCGTCAATGTCGCGGACGATCATGCCCAGATCCACCTTGGAATCGGTCGTTGCGCCGGTGGGCCGCTTTCCCAAGAAATAGTCGCGCATGTCTTCATCGTCAGGCGACGGTGGAATTTCATCGCCCGAGTAAACGCGGTGGATATTGGTAAGGAAGATATTGCCTGTAGGCTGGGTTATGCGCACCTCGTCTTGCAGATGCAGCGTCAGTTGAAAATCATCGCGCCAATTGCGGCCATCGACCCCGTTATCCGGCAGCACCGGGTCGTCGAAGAAGATACGCAAGCCCTGAAAATCCCGGTAAACCCGGTCGAGCACGATTATGTTAGGCGTGATGACCAGAAAGTTGCGCGCCAGTTCCGATTCAGGCTCGTACAGCTTGTGATAAAAGCTCCACGCCAGCGCCAGGCTTAAAACCTTGGTCTTGCCGCTGCCGGTTGCCATTTTAACTACGAACCGCCGCCAGGTTTCGTCGAACATGCTTCCGGACACAAGACCGCTTGCATCGAAGCGCATCATGTCGTGCTTGTCCTTAACCCCGGCCACATCGTAGAGATAGATGATAGTCTCCAGCGCCTCGCGCTGGGCGAAGTAGTATTCAAACTCCTTCATGGTTCCATCGGCCTTCGGCAGGAGGTGCGGAGTCTTGAACCACCAATTGAGCAGGCTTCGGCTGGTGTCAGCGGCCCCTGCATAGCCACTGTCCCGGAACTCCTTCACCTTGCGGCGCAGCTCCGCCACCAGCGGCGGCATGAGCTTCTCCATGCTGCTCTCCCGCAATGCCTCATCAGCGGGGAACCAGCGGATGGCAGGATCGAGAATAGCATGCGGAGATTGCGGAAAATCTTTGTGCAGGGCCATGTCAAATTACCTCTCGTATTGTTCCATTGTCTCGTATTGCTCTATTGTCATCTCGACCGAAGGGAGAGATCTCAAACCACCCATCACTCAGATCCTTCCACTCCGGATTGACGGCGATAACCAGATTATTCTTCTTCTCTCGACGCCATTTCTTGATTTCTTTTTCCCTTGCTATCGCGACGCGGACATCTTGCGTTTCCTCAAAGCAGACCAGTTTGTTCACGTTATACTTTTCCGTAAAACCTGGAACCATTTTCGTCTTATGCTCGTACACCCGCCGCTGAAGATTGTTCGTTACGCCGACATACATGACCTTGTTGTTCTTGTTGGTCAATAAGTATACGTAATAGCGATGCTCTCTGGGCATGAGATTTCTCCCTTTGGTCGAAATGACAGGGCATAAGCGA
>PLTF01000099.1 GCA_003164335.1 Fibrobacterota bacterium | reverse complement strand
CATAGGGCGACCGCGGGTCGCCCCTACAAAGTCTTTTATGTTCTTTCTACAAAATGAGAGCGTTGCGGGAGGGGGAGAGCGTTTGCCAATGTTTGGAATTTTTTGATTTTATTATACCTCTCTGTTTGGAGAGGTCCGGCCGCTTTGGGCCGGGGTGAGGTTCCCCCTTCCGCAGGAGGGGGTGTGCCTGAAGACGCGTGCTTTTCGCGGCTTTAGGCCAGGGGCTGGTGCAATTAAAAATATTAATACGCCGTCCATTTTGCCTTTTGAGCAAAATGGGTAACCGCCTAAGCGGTTCCCCCACCTGAGCAGTTACTACTTTTTTATATTATTGATAATTATTGATAACCTAAATCTTCCCCAGCGACTTATTTTCCACCCACCCCGCCGCACCGCTGGGTAAACTTACCAGCGACCACCCCTCGACCGTCTTCCTGACCTGGAACTTCGTTCCCTCGTGGGCGGTAAAGAGAATCTTCGCGCCTTCGGGCTCGTTGCGCGCATCGGTCGACGGATCAAGCAGGATGGCGAAGGAGCTCGATTCGGCATCGGCGATTTTCACCACCATGGAGGTCCCGGAAGCCGCGAGCACGAGGCCGATAAGCACCGAGGCGTAAACCAGCCAGAGCCGCCGGTTGCCGGATGCGTAGAGCGCCGCCGAGCAGAGGAGGGCGATGCTGAAGAGCAGCGTCAGGCAGAACCAGAGCTGGACGCGTAGCGGCATGATGTGGTGGAGCCTCTCGAAAACCGCCTCGATAAACCCTCGCTGGGGCGCCTCGATGCGATCGACGAGATTGGATTCGAGGAATTTTATATTGGCTGCAATATCCGCATCGGCCGGATCGAGCCGGGCGGCCTTTTCATAGGAGAGACGGCACATGCCCAGGTTTTTCAGCCGGTAATAGGCATTGCCGAGGTTGAAATAGACCGCCGGCGAGGTCGTTCCCGAGGAGACGATCTTATCGTAATAGGAAACCGCGCTGTCGTACTGCTGGGCGGAATAAAATTTGTTCGCCTGATCGAACCAGATATTGACCGGCGCAGCAGAGGACGATGCCGCGAAAAGGAACAGGGAACCAAGAGCAATTACGATTGCCGAAACGTTAACCCCTTTTCCCTTCTTTGCGCCCTTCTCCAGGCTTGCCGCAAAGGTGATCGCCTTTTCGAGGACGACCGACCGCGACTGCTCGTCGAACGACACCTGGCCGAACCGGTAGGAGTCGAGGAGTTCGATGAATTTCGTGAGGTCGTTCACTATCGCCTCGTCGGCATTGCGCAAAAGCAGCTCGCTCTTGAGTTCTTCGAGTGTCCGGCCCGTGGCGGCAAAGCCGAACTTCTGCGAGATGTACCGCTCGATGGTCTCGGCAATCTGCCCGAGAAACCGCTCTGTGGAGAGGGTCGATCCCTTGCGGCGCAGCCCATCGAACACCTTCCGGGCGGCCTTGAGAGCCCGCGCCCGCACATAGAAAGCGGCGTTGGTTTCGTGCCGGACCGATTGCACCTTGTAGAGGAACGAAATAAAAAATAAAAGAAACGGCAGGGGATACAGGAGCAGGTAGAGCGGCTCGCGGTAGGGCTTTTCGGAAACGTTGCGGAGCGCGGCATCGGTCTTGATATACCGGATATCGGTGCCGAGCTCGTGGATCTCCTCCTGCGTGAGGTAGCGGGTCTGCGGCTTCGAGCCGCCCTTGCCCGGGGTTACGGTAAGGGATATCGGCGCGGTGGCGGCGGTCTTGTAGGTCCCCTCGGCCGGATCGAAATAGGTGACCGAGATCGGCGGAATGTCAAGTTTGCCCTCGTTGGCCGGAATCAGGAGGAATTTGTATCCCTTCCTGGTGGCAACGCCCTCGGGCGTCGTATCGACCTGCACATGCTTTTCGGGGGAAAAAGTTTCGCAGCCGGCAAGTTTGGGCAGGGGCAGGTCGGTCACGTTGCCCGGCCGGGTCGCGGCAGCTTCGAGGATGTTGAGCGTGGCCGCTTCACCGGAAGGCACCACATCGGGAGTGACCGAGGCGGTGAGGCTCACCCGGCCTATGGCGCCGGTAAACCCAGCCGGAGGCGGCGGAAGCGCTCGTGCATGGATCGACAGCGTGTTGGAATAGGCGATGCGCTGCACCTGCTGTAACTGCATCCCGCCGAAAAAGGCGGCGAAGGGGTCGTTCGAGGAGGACCGCATCTGGTGCAGCTCGACATACGAAAAGGGAACCGGATCGATGGCGGTTGTCCCGGCGGCCAGGGGAATGATCGCGAAGCGGAGGCTGAGCGTCGTGTACATATCGCCGCCGATGCGCTCAGAAGCCTGGGTAAAATGGTTGGTAAAGAGCGGCGTGAGTGAAAAACCCTTTGAAAAGGATTTCTCCAGCGACTCCGGACTCCAGCGCTGATCCTGCTGTATCGGCGCATTGGCGCGCAGCGCCACCGTGAAGGTCAGCACCGCCTGCTCGCCGACATAGAGCGTCGACTTGCTGAGCTGGAGCATGACGCGGACATCGGCATTCTTCCCCGCCGCCGGCTGTGCGGCTGCGGCAACGTTGAAGGGGATCGGTTCGGTCGAACAGGGGGCATTGTCGACGGTCACCTGCAGGGCGGGAAAAGTAAAGGGGCCCTTCTTCTGCGGAACGATGATGTAGTAAAAAACGTAATGGATTTCGGTATTCTGCGACATGCGTCCGTTGATGATCTGGATGGAAGAGCTCTGGGACTGGCTTTGCTGGACATGGGCAACGGTGAAGGCGTCGTTTGCAGCCACCGCAGGAGGCGAGATTCCCTTGACCTCCTTGTCGACCACGAGTTCCGCCGTGATCTGCACCTGCTCGCCGGGAGAGACGTTCGTATGGTCGGTATTGGCCGTAAACCGGGCAGCACCGAACGCGGCCAGCACAAAAGCCAGAACCGTCCCGCACGCCGGATGCATCTTCATAGGAAGCGTTCCTTTACCCATGAGGTGACCGTGGAACAGACCGTCGCGGTGTGCGCCACGGTCGAGTAGCTGTGGTCGGCGTTGCGAAGTACCAGGACCGTTGTTTCGATGCCTGCCCTTCGCGCTGCGCGGGCGTAGCGGTCGGACTCTTCGACGGCAATCGATTTGTCGCAGTCGCCCTGCATGAGAAGGAGCTTACCGGTGAACGACCCGGCAAGCCGCTCGGCGGGATCGTCCTCGCAGAGCCCGTCGAGGAACTGCGGGCTGAGCTCGTGCGGACCGTTTTCGTAAAAGCCCTGTTTATTCGGCCCGGATTCGATCATCGCCTTGCGCCGTTCCATGAGTCCCTTCGGCTCGGCAATCGGCGACAGGAGCACCATGCCCTCGACCCGGTCGGCGGCGAGCGCGGCAATCATACCGCCCATGCTGTGTCCGATAAAAATGAGCGCCGAGGGGCGATGCCGGTTGCGCACCAGCTCGACAGCCGAGAGCAGGTCGGCCTTCATGGTGGCAACGGTCATCTCCCGGAAAAGACCGTCGCTGTTGCCGCAGCCGCCGTAATCGAACCTGAGCGACGATATGCCCGCTGCGGCAAGCTCACGGCTCATGCGGACAAAGAGATAGCCCGGACCGAGATGGTGCCCGGTAAAGCCGTGGCTGAAGATGCACCACGGGTTGGCAGCCGCTTCTTCCGGCAGGGAAAGCGCCGCCCCGCGCAGGGTCCACTCCCCCCGGGTCCATTCGACAAAGCTGAAAACCGGCGCGGTCACGCTACCAGTCCTTTTCCGGCTTGCGGGTCATGAGCGCGGCCTTTTTTTTCGGCGGTTTGTTGAGAGAATCGGCATCATCCGCGTATTGCGCGATAAGTCGCTTCGCCTCCTGCTTTTTCATGTCCTCTTTATTTTCGTTAGGCGGCGGAGTCTGGTTATTCTGCGCATTCTGGTTCTGGTCCTGCTTGTTCTGATCCTGATTCTGCTTGTTCTGGTCTTGCTTGTTTTTGTCCTGATTCTGTTTGTTCTGGTCCTGCTTGTTCTGGTCCTTCTTGTTTTGATCCTTCTTGTNNTTTTGATCCTTCTTGTTTTGATCCTGCTTATTCTGGTCTTTCTTATTTTGATCCTTGTTGTTTTGATCCTTATTGTTCTGGTCTTTCTTATTCTGATCCTGCTGTTTCTGCTGTTGCTGCTGCATTTTTATTCTACGCTGTGCCAATTCGAGGTTGAACTTGGCATCCCGGTCATTCGGTTTCAGGTCCAGCGCGGAGATATAGTGCTGCAGCGCGGCCTTGTACTTTTCGTCGGCGCCCTGGCCGCCGCTCTGCATGAGCTGATCGCCCTCTTTGAACAGGATATTGCCGAGGTTGTAGTGAGCGTCGGCCTGTTTCCGTTTGTTCTTCAGCGCCGTTGCCCCTGCATAGGTACTTTCGGCCTCGTCGAACCGGCCGAGATGGTAGAGGGCGGAACCCTTGTTCATGCGGAGCAGCGTATCGTTCGGCGCGCTCAGAAGCGCCTGGTCATACTGCTGAAAGGCCGAGTCGTACTGCCCCTTCTTATAGAATTCATTCCCCTTTGCATTTTTGTCGTATATCTCATCGCCGAAGGTTACCTGCACACCTGAAAAAATCAGTCCGACGAGTATGACCAGTCCGACGAGTCCGCAGGGTAATTCGCTCTTCTTCATTATTCCACTCATTCAAACCTCCCCTTCCATACCTCTTTCCTCCTGACCCGGTCGGGTACGAAAAACTCGACCAGCAGGAGCACGATGGCAATGAAAAGGAAAATCTGATACCGGTCTTCGAACGAGTTGAGCCGCGAGGCGGTAAGTTCTTTCTTGTCCATCTTCTCGATTTCGGCAAGGATACGGCTCAAATCGAGATCGGTTCCCGCATGAAAATATTTCCCATGCCCGGCGATGGCGACTTTTTCGAGGGTGACCGGATCGAGCCGCGTCATGACAAGATTCCCCTCCCGGTCCTTCTTGTAGACTACCGTGCCGCCGCCCTTGGAGACCGGGATCGGCACCCCGTCCTCGGACCCGACGCCGATGGTATAGATGACCACCCCTTCAGCCGCCGCGGTCCTGGCCGCCTCCTCGGCATCGCCCTCGTTGTCCTCGCCGTCCGAAATCAGGATAAGCACTTTGTACTTATGCTCGCTCGACCGGAATGCCGCGCATGCCTGCTTGATCGCATCGGCAATCGCGGTTCCCTGGATCTGTACCCAGCCGGTATTGACCACGTCGAGGAACATCTTCGCCGCCCCGTAGTCGAGCGTCAGCGGGCACTGCACGAAGCTCTCTCCCGCAAACACGATGAGCCCGAACCGGTCGCCGTTCAATAAATCGAGGAATTTCCCGATTTCAAACTTGGCGCGTTCGATCCTGCTCGGCGCGATGTCCTCGGCGAGCATGCTCTCCGAAATATCAAGCGCGACCATGATATCGACCCCCCGGCGCTCGAAAAGCTCCATCTTCACGCCGAAGCGCGGCAACACCAGGGCGAACACGAGGAAGCAGAAAAAGGCGATGAACAGGGTCCACTTGATTACCTGCCGCGAAAATGAGTAGCCGGAAGTCAGCTTATCGACCAGTTTGATCTCCCCGAAGCGGGCGAGCGCGGCCCTCCGGCGCTGGTGCGTCCACATGAAGAGGCCGATGAACACCGGAATCAGCAGGAGCAGGAGGAAATAATAAGGATTTCCGAAGATCATTTACGGAATCCTCCTGAACCGGGTGTAGCGGAGCAGAAATTCCAGCAGGATCAGGATGAACCCGGCCCAGAGCCAGGCGTAGAACCTCTCGTCGAAGGTCGAGTACACCTTCGTCTTGATGACCGTTTTTTCCATCTTGTCAATTTGGTCGTAAATTGCATGGAACTTGTTCGCGTCCGTTGCGCGGAAGGACTTCCCGCCGGTGATATCGGCGATGTTGGCAAGCAATTGCTCGTCGAGGTCCGACTCGACCATCGCCGTCTGGCTGCTTACCTGCCTGGTGTTCGGGTCCATGAGCGGCATCGGGACCTCGCCCGGCCTGCCGATCCCGACCGCGTAAATTTTTATCCCGAGCTCCTTCGCCGCAGTAGCCGCGGTGAGCGGCGATATTTCGCCGGCGTTGTTGGCGCCGTCGGTCGCCAGGATGATGACCTTGCTCTTTGCGGTGGAGTTCGTCAGCCGGTTCGCCGCCGTCGCGATCGCCGTGCCGATGGCGGTCTGGTCGCTGAATTCGGTGAAATCGATGTCGCCCAAGAGGCGGTTCAGGACATCGTGGTCAAGCGTCAGAGGGCACTTGGTGAACGCCCTCGAGCCAAAGACTACAAGCCCGATCCGGTCGCTCGGCCGCTTTGCAATGAACTCCTGCATGACCTTCCTGGCCACCGTGATACGGTTATCCGGCATGAAATCGAGGCTGTGCATGCTGTATGAAATATCGAGGATAAGCATGATGTCCACCCCTTCGGTGGTCACCTCGGAGCCTGAACGCCCCTTCTGCGGACGCGCCAGCGCGATAGTCAAAAGAATGAGCGCGGCAACCCGCAAAACGATAATACAGTGCCGCCATTGGATTATCGCCGACCGCGGGAGCTTGCGTATCACCGACAGATCGGAAAACCGCACCGCGGCCTGCGAATGCCGCTCCCTGCGGATATACACCCACACCATGGGGATCGCAAAAATCAATAACAGGAGGAAGAGCGGGTCCTTGAGTCTCATGACCCCTCCCCGCCGGGCCCGGACATTCGTCCGGTCTTATTGGCGTCTTCCGGCAGCCCGGCCATTTGGCCGGTTTTATTGGCGGCCTCAGGAGGCAAAGCCTCTCCTGAGGCCGAAGATTGCCCCGACTCACCTTCTTTTTTTACCTCAATAACCGGCTTCGTCGCCTCAATAAACGCCCTCGCCTCAACGCCGAAACGGTCGACCGTGCCCTGGTCGGGAAGGTACTTCGCAAACTTGACCGGGTCGGCTGCCCGGTAAAACCACTCCATGGCAAACCGCTGCTCCTTTTCGAGCTTCGAAACGGCGAGCCAGGCAAGCATCTCTTCGGTCGTGAACTCGGCCGCATTGACCCCGAACCGGCGCTCGCTGTACCGCTTGAGGATCTCGGAGAGCTCGAAGACATACTCCCGGATCATACCCTTCAGCGGATATTGCTTCGAATCGAGCGCAGCAAGCGCCTCGATGGCTTCCTCGTACGGCGGCCTGGGAGGAGGCGGGGGCGGTCCCTTGCGATGGTAATGGATGAGCGAGCGGGCAAAAAGTATCGCTGCGATAAGCGCCAGGAGCCCAAGACCGATCCACAGCCAGAGGAGCGAACGCTTGCCCGTTACCTGCTGGGGCCTGAGGCCCACGATGTCGGCAGTGTCGACTTTGCACAGGCTGACCACGGTCAGCGGGATGCTGTCGGTCCTGAGCGTGTCGCTGCGGCCCTCTGCATTCAATACAAAGGGCAGCGGCGGAATGGTGCAATTCTCGGCCTTATAGGTGGTGAGCTCGTACTCGAACACCACGCTGTCGGAGGTTTTTAGCGGGACTTTCCGGTTGTTCCACTCTTTGACCGTAAGAGGATCGAAGGCCGAGGCCGGATCGGGCGGCTGGACCGTGGCCCCCTTGGGCGCCATGATCGTGACCGTGAAATTGACCAGGTCGCCGACGGATAACTCCCGACGGTTGATGCCGGTATAGATGACTGCGGACCACGCGGCGGAGCAGGATAAGAAAAGTACCGCCGCAGTGACAATTTTTCCGAACTTTTTATTCATAGAATAGGCAGCATTAAATTTCAGCTTATAAATACGGATCGGTATTAAAATTATTTATGGTGCGCCCAGCACCGGCGAACCGTGCAGGGCATGGAAAAGCGGGATAAAAATACTCGATAGCATGGTGAGAATTCCTGAGAAGGTGGATTTGGAAGTTGGAAGGACCGGTAGAGTTCGTGCTTTTGGTGGGGGAACCTCGCTTCGCGGGTTCCCCCTGGTCTGAAGCCCCCAAAGCGGGTCTTCAGACACACCCCCTCCTGCGGAGGTGCTCGGCTAATCCCGCCTTCGGCGGGGCCTGAGCACCCCCGCAACGCTCCCCTTAGGTAAAAAACCCATGAAAGATTTTGTAGACGTGGTCTGGTCTTTCGACTCGGAATGTATTGGTTTGCATGCCTTTGACCTCTCCCCGGCCCAAGGCGGACCTCTCCCACAGGGAGAGGTTATATAAAAGCAAGAAGCAATATGGATTCTTGACCCTTTATGTCATCGCTTTTTATGTGTTTTCTGCCCTAAAAGAGGGCGTTGCGGAGATAAAGGCAGGCTTCTGGCTTCAGGAGAACAAAGCGATCTTTATGCAGTTGTTTCTAAATGTTTTTTCTACTTTAAAAGAGGGCGTTGCGGGAGGGG
>PLTF01000147.1 GCA_003164335.1 Fibrobacterota bacterium | reverse complement strand
GTCTATGGAGGCTTGTGCAACTTCCCGGCATGGAGAGTCGCTACCGCTGTAACGATAGCCGACTTGAGAGGCTGGTTACCGATTGCTGCACTCCAGTTGGAATATAGCCTGATTGAGCGAACGACGGAGCGAGAACTCTTGCCCATGGCAGAGGCGATGGGATTAGGAGTCCTCGGCTATTCGCCTCTTGCGGCCGGAATCCTCACAGGNNCAGGGAAGTACCGCAAGGGAGAGAAAGGGCGTGCGACCGAATTCAAAGCAGGTGTGCCCCAGGCAGGGGCTGACCACGAAGCGCTGCTTGACGTCGTAATTGCTGTCGCTGCAGAGGTCCAGAGTGACCCAGCGAAGGTCGCAATCGCATGGGTGAGCGCCAAAGGAGTCATTCCCATCCTCGGGGCGAACACTCGCTTGCAACTTGACGCGAACCTCGGAGCTTCTTCGATCCGACTCGACGCTGAACAGATTGCGCGCCTCGATAAGGCGAGCGCCATACCTCTTGGGTACCCGCAGGAACGGCTTCGCAGCGAAGGTGTTCGCGCTATGCTCACTGGCAATCGGTGGAACCAGATTGATCGTCCAGTTCATGGTGTCCGGTAAATGAAATTGGGATGGCTTTGAGAATCGACGGGTGATAAACCACCGAAGCACTCAGCGAAAGGCTCATGGGGCCGTATTGCGCAAACGAACGTTGGTGCAATACGGCCTCGCCGGGTCAAATGCCAGCATTTTGGAGTTGCAAAAGCCTATTGCAATTGCTTTGTTGCGTGCAATAAGTTTGCGCAACAGAGCCTTACCGTACGATTTTTGACGTTTGGTGTAGTGACCTCAAGGATGATAAAAGTCTGAAGGAAGGAAGAATGGAGAGCACGATTAAAATTTGATGCTGTTTTTCTCCTTTTCCTTCATCCTTCATCCTTTTCTTTTATTCGCTTCGGCAACAAGCGCCTCAACCCTCTTCTGAACCTCCGCATCCGGCGAGAGCTTCGCGCATTCCGCCAGGGCCGCCTGTGCCTTCTTAACATCTCCCTGCCGGAATGAGGCAGCTGCAAGGATATAATAGAGCAGGGGCCGGTTGCAGCCGGAACTGTCGGGCTCAGAAATACCGGCAAGAGAACTGTCAGCGTAGGTCATTGCCTCTGCGGTTTCTTTTTGAGACAAGGCAGCATCGGCAACCTGCTGCTGCAGAAATGAGCGGTTGCAGAAATTCGAAGGATTCTGGAGAAGCTTCTTCCCCGCTAGCTCCGAAAGCTCCCACTGCTCAGTCCTGCCCGAAAAATCGAAAAACATCCGCTGGAGCAAACGGTCGGACGGTGCGATGGCAAGAGCCATCGCTACCTTGTTTACCGCTTCCTGCAGCCCGCCGGATTCCGCCTCGAGAATCGCCCAGTTCGAGTAGACCATATAATCTCTCGGGTCAAGCATAGCCGCTTTGTTCAGTTTTTCGCGGGCAAGATCGGCCGCATGGCGTCCCTGGTCCATTGCGTTCGCCTGGTAGGCCTGAACCATCTGCGAAAACAGCGGCCCGGCGTCCCGAAGCAGTTCATCGGCGGCTTCGATCCTTTTGAGCGACAGGTCGGTATTGACATAATTGGAGCCGTTCTTCTCGAAAAGTGAAGGATCGAACCGCGGATTATAGCCGCGCTTCCAGGGAATTGCGCGATTTTCGCCCGGGGAAAGGACCTTCACGACCCTGTACTGCGCATTGTCAAATACCGGGGCGAAATGCACCATGGTCGGCGGTGCAAATTGAATGAGCGCCGCGGCGCTCTTCTCCGGAAGCGGGCCGATGAAGGCGGCGCTCCACCGGTCGCCGCCTGCCTTCAGGTCGATTGCCGCAGACGCCCGCGCCATGACATAGCGGATACCGTATTTCGCGCAGAAGGCGTACAGGTCGTCCTCGGTGCCGAAATACGCTTTGTAAAACTCGACGGTACGTTTACGGATAAAACTATTTTCGTACTGGGAGTTGAGTACCACCGGGCGACCGGTGTAGAGCAGGATCATCGGGCCGTCGGAAAAATTGCCGACGAAGGGATCATCCGCGCCGGTAGAGGAGCGAATCCAGTCGAACAGCTCGGTTTTGTTCGCGGCGATTTCGCCGATTACGGGCTTCATCTTGGTGACTATAGAAAAATTGAGAACCATGACGGCGCCGAAGAAGGCATAGGCACCCCAGGCGAGCGGCGACACGTTCCCCGCTTGCCGGCGTGTTGATGTAGTCCTGCGCGCCGCCAGACGGAAGAGCAGGACCGGCATGATGCAGAGGGAAATTGCAAGGACCGGTGCAAAGAAGATCGACAGCCGGTCGACCAGCCAGTAGATGAAGCCGGCGCCGAGAAGGATGAGGCCGAGGAACTGCTCCTGCCGCGTCAATCTTCCGCGTGCCATGCCGAAGAGGAAAAAAAACGGTATCGCCGCAATGAACGGCGAATACCACCTGAAAGCGGCGATGAGCTGGTCGAGCGTTGCACCGTTAAAATCGCCTGCCCAGAACACGCGTGCTTCAAACGGCAGGAGCGACGGGTCCGAAGGCATCACCCCGAGAAACTTTATTTTGTAAATGAACAGTTCAAAGACATGGGCGTACTCCTTGAATCGTGCGGCAAAGGGGAGGTCGATCAGGGCAAAAACGAAAAATACGCCGCAAAGAATTGCCGCCTTCCGCCACCACCGGCCCGGGTTGGTGATCCGTAACCGGGCCGTGATGAAGAGCGTTGCAAGCAGCGCGTAGCAGAGGAGCATAGATTGGGAGATGATAAAAGCGCGCTGCCGGAGCACCGGCAGGCAGGCGGCGGCAAGCGCAAAGCCGAGGTATATGAGAATATTCCGGGTCCAGTGCCGCTCCCACTCGCCGCGGACTATAAAGAAAAGTGCGGCGCAGCCCATGAGGAGGAGAAAGAAGAATTGTGAGAGGTGCCACGATGCAAGGGAAACGAAAAGCGAAGCGCCCCCGAGCACGGCGATGCGGCGGCGATTATCCTCGATCCCGACGATAAAAAGCATGATGAAGCCGACGACGACAAGCAGGGAAAAATCCTCTTTCAGGTAAATTGCCGATACCTGGCGCATGAAGCTTGCCGGCATGAGCATCCAGGAGAATGCAGCGATAAAGGCGATCATCCGGTTTTTCCACAGTGCCAGGCAGATCGCATAAATCAGGAGCGCCGTCAGCGAACTGAAGAGGGCCACGAACCAGAGCAGGAAGACATGGAAGGGAATGGTTTTCGGAATGAGCGCACGGTAAACGAGACCGTCAAACGGCTCCATGAAGGTAGTGTAATCCTTCCAGGTATCGACGCCCTCCGGGTATTGAAGCCGCGTGTCCCTTTTCAAGGTCTGCCAGATATGCGGATCGTTTTCGGCGAACATTTTTGCATACCGATACTGGTATGCCGTTTCGCTCCAGAACATCCCCTTATCCTCGGCAGGCGTATACCCCGGATTGCACTCCATGAGGCCGACCTTGAAGGCGGCGTACCATACGATTGCGATGAGCAATCCCACGAGGGGGAGGTACTTCCGGACCGATTGGCTGTCGGATGCAACAGGCTTCCTCTGCACAGGTGCGTCCGAGGATTGCCGATGTGAAGATTTATCCAATGCGGATGGCAGATTTTTTTTTCCAGGCATGGGTGTCGGACTCTTTTATTGCCTTAAAAAAGTGTGAATCAGCGAATCCAGCCTGTGGCCCATTATTGCGGCACCGGTATTGCAAAGGTGATTCTCGTTGGCAAAATCCGTGCTGCCTTCGGGTCTCGCAAAGGGCAGGTTCAATGATATTTATCCTGAATAAGTTTTAGCAGCATGACTCTATCGGTCGCAACGGGCTGTTGCCTTGAAGAATGTGTAACAGAACACCCCATCGGATTCGGTAGTTCGATAGAGATCGGAAATTCCCCTGTCAAAGACAGCCGGATGGCTCAGGTCTGCCGCAAGGGCCGCTTCGCGGACACCCCGGATCATCGCGGTAAACGTATTCCTGGTAAACCCTTCTACCAGATGTTGCCGGCTTCCGTCCACATAGACCATGCGTGGCGAAACGCTGACCGAATCGTAGCCCGCCGCCTGCAGAAGCGGAAAGAGTTCGCGACCGATGAGGGCATTACCGCCAGCGCGCCGCTGAAGTTCGACCTGACAGTTGATTGCCGCCTGCGCAGCTGCACTGTCGGGATAAAAATACGCTGAGCCGTGGTCGCCCTCGATAACCGTTATCGTTCCGCCGGGTTTCAGAAGCGACCGAATGGTTCGCAGAGCCGCATCGGGATCTTTCAGGTGTTCCAGAACAAAGCAGAGAAAGGCATGATCGAAAGATCCGGTCGCGTATGGGGGGTGTGCGATATCGGCTTGATAAAAGATGACATTGCCGATGCCGGTGCGCCGTATCCGATCCCGGGCCGTGGCAAGGGATGATGCCGAGATATCCATTGAAACGAACAATGCATCCGGGCTGTTGCCGGCAAGGGTAACGGTCTGGGCGCCGGTGCCGCACCCCGCTTCCAGAATGCGGCTCTTTGCAGGGTACCGCGTATCGGTATGAAGCAATTCGGCAAGGGTTGAAGCCTGGTCGTGGAGCCGGGTGTTTTCACGCTCATTGTAGCCGTGGACGTAGGATTCTTTCATCTGGCAGGTATCACTCCATTCACCTGAGGGGGAGGGACCGGAGGTGTCGAGCCATGGAGGACTCGATATCAAAGGCAAAATACAATGGACCGGAGTAGTTTGCAATAAGGCAGGTTGCCTGCGCCTCCTTCTGCCCGGTTGCCCGACGCGCAAGGAGGGATCTTTTAAAATGAAGTATTTTATGGATAGCCCTTGATGGCTACCACATGAGCAAACCCGCGCCAATACTCCGAAAATTAATTCTCCTGATAATTGCGTGCTTTATTGCCAGCATTGCATGGTACTGTTTCTTCCCCCGGGTAGGGGCGCTCAGGAAGCACAACCCCGGTACCACCTCGTTCATGAAGTACCGGGAACGGCAATGGCAGGATGAGGGGAGGCATGTTACGATCCGGCGGCAATGGGTGAATTACAACCGCATTTCGCCCTTTATCGCCCGTGCGGTCGTCGTCGGAGAAGACGCAAAATTCTGGCGGCACGACGGATTCGATCTTCCGGCAATGAAGTACGCACTTGAAAAGGACCTTAAAACGAGGAAATTTGCTCTTGGCGGAAGCACCATAAGCCAGCAGCTTGCTAAAAATCTTTACCTGAGCCCAAGCAAGAATCCGGTCCGGAAGATCAAGGAAGCCATTCTCACCTGGCGGATCGAACACACTCTCACCAAACGGCGTATTCTCGAAATTTATCTCAATGTCGTCGAATGGGGTGACGGCGTGTTCGGTATCGAGGCCGCTGCGCAGCATTACTACGGTCATTCGGCGGCGCAACTTTCGCCTCGCGAGGCAGCAGGGCTGGCAGCGGTGCTCCCGAATCCCATCAAGTTCAAACCGACATCGCCCATGCGATATGTCGCCCGGCGGTCGAGATTGATATATGCTATAATGCTCAGGCAGGGCCTGGCCCCGCCTGAGCAAGACAGTTCTGCAAAAAAACCTCAAAAGGAAATCGAACCGCACATCGATTCGACGGTCGTTTCGGGAGAAGCCGTCCAGGCATCGCCCGAATCAAGCGATATCGATGCAATGCTGGATTCGCTGGCAAAGTAAAAGGGCAATCAAACCATAGCCGACTATGGTTCCCGATTTCCACCAAGTTCGTCGATGTCGGCCAAATCCTTCGGTCTTCCTGCCTCGCGTTTGTTTTTCAGCAAATCCTGAAACGAAATAAAAAATACCGGTATTTTTCCATAATGGCCGGGAACACGACTTTTCCAGACTTCATCAAAGGAGAAGCCGCTGATTGAATTGATCAATTCAATCCTCACCGGAGCAATACCGATGCGGATTATGCTTCCGGGATTTTCAAATTCTGATAATTGCCCAGAGGTAGTGGAAAGGCCGAATTTTGAAAGAGCGTTTTGAATAAGGTGAAGATTGTCTTTCGAATTCCGATAAAAAATATCAATATCCTGTGTGGCTCGGATATAACCGTGGAAGGTAACGGCATATCCTCCGACAATAACAAACTCCACGCCCTCATCGATGAGCAATTTCAAGAATTCTTCGAAGTCTCTGTGGATATTCATGCCCAGTTACTTTCGCCGTTTCTTTTCGCAGATCCTCTATCATAGAGATCCGTTCATCATGACTGAGATGCCGGGTTGTATCAATTGCCTTTTCATTTGGATCGAAGTTCGAAATAGATAGAACTTTTTCCACGTTCATATAATTTGCCTCGACAATTAAAATAAGTTTTTCCAGCGAAAGAAATGTTCTGCAGGATTACCCGAAATTGTGCCGGATCTACCTAATCTAACTGCATATTCGGCAGAACCCGGATTATTTTCTCTATCTCGGTTTTGGAAAAATCCTGCCCATAAAACCGGATGAATATCCTTGCCCGAAGCTGTGCTTTGTTAAGGAAGGGGTTTTCATGAAGCAGACCTGATTCAACCAGTTTCCGACCGGCGTCAAACATGCTTCCTGCCATCCGCAATCGTTCTTCAGGGGTCTTCAGGGCCATCATCCCCGCCATGCGGGCAGTGGTTTCAGGGCAAGTGTCAATCATTGTTGATGGCCTTCGAGAGAAGTTGTTCGATGCCAAGTACCTTTGCCCATTTCCGCAGGTATTCAAAATCGATTTCCCGTGATACCTGAAGCATATACCGGGCATCGCGGAGCTGCATCTCTGAATTGGATCCTTTTGACCAGACAATTTTTGAAAGAATGAGATCCTCCGGTGACGTCACCCATATCTGCATGCCATCGACAACGATACTTTTTTTTCGAGAGAACTCCTCGACCCGGTAATCTTCGTCTTTTCGAACAATGAAATCAACTTTGATAATTGATTCGGAATGGATGATATTGAACATTGCTTTATCTTGCACCGCTTGCCGAACCGTTGCTTCATCAATATAGAAATCTTCCTTGAAAAGCGATACTACTCCGGAAACATGTGCAGATGAAACCTGGATGATGATGTCAATGTCCCGCGTCATCCGGGGAACCGAATAAAGTGCCATTGCCATCGAACCCGTCATCATATATTCGATGCCGGCTTTTTCAAGCCGTGAGGAAACGACTTTCAGTAACTCAAGTTCTTCATTCATTATTCGTCATTCCGGCTCCACGCGCCGCCTACCGTTCCTCCGAGGCATACACGCGTCGACTACCTGATTCTATCCCTGCATTGCAGCGCGCTTTGCCCCCAAGCAGAGTTATGCACGATGAAACCAAAATTACATCACCGCCGAAAAGCAAACTATCAAGTTTGACCTGTCCGACGGTTTGCTTTTTCACCTATCTATTTTTGTACCTGTTGAAATGAATTTTCCTGAAATCAAGGTCCTCATCCGGAACCGGCACCTTCTCCTCTTCCGGATAACCAAGGGCGATGATTGACAAGACCCGCAGGGAATCAGGGATACCGAGAAGCGTCCGGATCAGGGTTTCCGAGGCCGTGCCGTCTGCCGCGAGCCGGTTCCGGATCTGAATCCAGCAGCTTCCCAGCCCGAGGGAAAGCCCGGTGATCTGCACTAAGGTCGAGGCGATTGAGCAGTCTTCAACCCAAACATCGGATTTCAGTTCATTCCCGCAGATCACGATTCCAAGCGGAGCGCCGGCCAGGAACGCCGCACCCTGTGCCTTGCACTGAGATAACGCCAGAAGCTGAGCGGTATCGTCTACAAAAATGAAATCGCACGGTTTAAGGTCTCTGGAGGACGGCGCCCTCAGAAGTGCCTCCTGAAGAAGGAGGAGCGGTTTGCCGTCGATTTTTGCGTCCGAAAATTTTCGAATGCTTCGCCGCTTGCGGAGAAGTTCAATCATGTCGCGATCCTTTCAGATATGGAGAGGCCGGCTACAATAAATTCATTCATGGTTCGACCAATTCGCCAGATAGTTGCCCCAGGATACTTGTAACAATTCACTCCGGCAGAAAGATCTAATCTACCGGCTATCCACTCGGCTCAGCGCATATTTTTTGCGTCTTGAAGGGGTCATCGATGAAGGTATATTTTTATTCATCCCTTTATGGGAAAAAAAACGTCACAACGCAGCGGTACTCCGGTTCAATTTCAGATAGGGTTACTACCCTGAAAATGGAATGAACTCGTCCGGAAGCCTGTAGCCGGGTGAGACCGAAGAGACCAGGATCAATAAAAGGAGCTTTTTTGATGAGAAAGACATTGCTTATTTGCGTTGCTGCTTTTGCCGCGGCGATTATCGGGAGTTGCAGCAGCGGTGGGGGATCGGGTACTCCCTTTAAAGGAAGCATCCCTGAAATCAAAATGGATACCCTTACCGGGGGGACCTTCCAGATGGGTTCCTCCAATGTGGGCGCAGTGCCGGTCCATACCGTGACCGTCGGTTCCTTCGCCATATCCCAAACTCTGATTACTCAGGGAGAGTACGATTCGGTCATTGGAAATAACCCCTCTTATTTCCAAACCGGCAGTAACCACCCGGTGGAGCAGGTATCGTGGGAGAAGGCTGTACAGTTCTGCAATACGCTTAGCAAACTCGCAGGATTAGACACGGTATATTCCTATGGAAAGGGAAAAATCGATACAAATTTAGTGATCAACTATAGCGTTGCGGGCTATCGCCTGCCGACCGAGGCAGAGTTTGAGTATGCCAGCAGGGCAGGGTCTACGGACGACTATTACTGGGGCAGGAACTACCCGCCGACGACAAATGCGGATACCCTTGCGATCGACAGCAACGCGGTGTGGGCTGGTAACTCATCGGACTCCTCAAAGCCGGTGGAAACAAAAACGCCGAATGCATTCGGACTATACGACATGAGCGGAAATGTGTGGGAGTGGTGCAACGATTGGTATGGGGATTATAGCGATACTAGCCAGACTAATCCAACCGGACCGGCCACCCCGACACTGAAGTATGGCCGTGTTCGTGTTCTACGCGGGGGCTCATGGGCCATTCCTGCCAGCAATCTGAGTTCAGCCTACCGCAGCGAAACCGCCCCGGGGGAGACGATTAACACCCTTGGTTTCAGGGTTGTAATAGGTGCACGGTAAATGCAGGTGAGGTAATTTTTGCAGTTTTACAATTTCTTCTAAAAAATGCTTTTGCCGCATTCCGGTTGAAACTATATTTTTTGCTGCCTATGAAAAAGATCGACCTCATCATGGATGGCCATGCGCTCGATCTTGCCATTACGCGGATTACGCATCAGATCATTGAGCATAACCGCGATCTCACTATGCTCGGTATCGTCGGTATGCAGACCAGGGGTGTTTTCCTGGCCCGCCGGATCGCTCGCAAGATATCCGAAATCGAAAACGTAGAGTGCACCGCCGGCGTTCTCGATATTACCCTCTACCGCGACGATTACCGCAAGGCTCTCAGGCAACCCAAAGTCCGGATCACCGATATCCCTTTCGACATCAACGGCATTGCCGTTGTGCTGGTCGATGACGTGCTTTTCACCGGGCGGACCATACGCGCGGCACTCGATGCGCTCATGGACTTCGGCCGGCCGAAATCCATCCAGCTGGCGGTGATCATCGATCGCGGCAACCGCGAGCTGCCGATCCAGGCGGATTATACCGGAACCGTGCTTAAAACGCAGGCGAACCAGGAAGTCAGTCTCAAGGTGAAGGAACTCGACGGCGAAGACTCCATCTGGCTTATGGAACTCGAAAAGGGTGATTGATTAATGGCGCTTTCCATCCGGCATCTCCTCGGCCTCGACGGTGTTTCGCGCGAGGATATTACCCTGATACTGGACACGGCGGATTCCTTCTTCGAAGTCTTGAGCCGCGAAATCCCGGTCGTTCCGACGCTGCGCGGCAAAACCATTGTGAATCTGTTTTACGAGGGAAGCACCCGGACACGCATCTCCTTCGAACTCGCCGAGAAGAGGCTCTCCGCATCGCCGGTGAGCTTCTCCGTTTCAACCAGCTCGGTAAGCAAGGGCGAAACGCTGCGCGATACGATCCGGAACATCGAGGCAATGAAGATCGACATGGTTGTCGTCCGGCACGATTCCGCCGGGGTCCCGTACTTCCTGACCCAGTGCACCAATGCCGTCATCGTCAATGCCGGGGACGGGCTTCACGAACACCCGACCCAGGCGTTGCTCGATATGTTGACAATACGGCAGAAAATCGGCCGGCTCGAAGGCCTCAAGGTTGCCATAGTCGGCGACATCTTTCATTCGCGGGTAGCCCGGTCGAACGCCTGGGGTATGAAGACCATGGGCATGAATGTCGTACTGTGCGGACCGCATACGCTCCTGCCCCAGCACCCCGAAAGTCTCGGCGTGCCGGTGACCGATAACCTCGAAGAGGCGCTCGACGGCGCTGATGTCGTCATGCTGCTCCGGCTGCAGCTCGAACGTCAATCAAGCGGCACCTTTCCCTCCATCCGCGAATATCGCGAACGGTTCGGCCTCGACCTCGAACGGCTCTCTGCACTGTCGAAAAACGTTCTCATCATGCATCCCGGCCCCATCAACCGCGGTATCGAACTGGCCTCGAATGTGGCGGACGGCCCGAACTCGGTGATTCTCGAACAGGTGACCAACGGTGTCGCGGTGCGCATGGCAGTGCTGTACCTGCTGGGAGGCGGTGAAAATGATTAGCAACAATGCCGGAGCGACTATCTATCCTGTCGATGCATCGCAGCCGCTTCCGCGGCTTCTGGTCAAACACGGCCGGGTAATCGACCCTGCCAACGGTGTCGACGATATCCTGAATGTCGCAATTGAAAACGGAGCCATTGTCGGCGTTTCCCGCAGCGAACCTGCGGCGTTTGAAGGGGCACAGACCATCGATGCGGAAGGTGCCTGGGTAGTGCCCGGCCTCATGGATATGCATGTCCACCTGCGTGAACCCGGACGGGAGGACAAGGAAACCATCGCCACCGGCACCCGGGCGGCGGCTGCCGGCGGGTTCACGGCAGTGGCCTGCATGCCCAATACCAACCCTGTGCTTGACGAAGAATCTAAAATCCGGTACGTGCTCCAGCGCGCGGAAGGGTGCGCCAGCCGCGTATTTCCCATCGGCGCCATCACGAAGAACTCCGAAGGCGATGAGCTCGCCCCCTTCGGTGAAATGGCAGCCGCCGGCGCCCGCGCATTTTCGGACGACGGCGTCTCGGTTGCCAAATCGAATATCATGCGCAATGCGCTCAATTATTCCAAAGCGTTCGATGCACCCATCATCTGTCACTGCGAAGATAAGGTCCTGAGCTACCGCGGCCACATGAATGAAGGCGTTGTTTCAACGCGCCTGGGCATCCGCGGCATCCCCATCATTGCCGAGGAGATTGTGACCGCACGGGACATCCTCATGGCCGAATACACCGGGGCGCGGATTCATATTGCACATGTGTCAACGGCAGGCTGCGTGCGGATGATCCGCGATGCGAAGAAACGCGGCGTGCGGGTGACGGCCGAAACCTGCCCGCACTATTTCACCCTCATCGATGCCGATGTCGGGATGTACGACACGAACAAGAAAATGAACCCGCCGCTGCGTACCGATAGCGACCGCAGCGCGGTCATCGAAGGCCTTGCCGACGGCACGATCGACGTCATTGCAAGCGACCATGCGCCGCATGTGTCCGAAGAGAAGGACGTGGAGTTCGATGCCGCGGCATTCGGCGTGGTGGGCCTTGAAACATCGCTCGCCGCGGTCCTGACCTGTCTTGTCAATAAGGACATCCTCATGCTCGCCGATGTGGTGGAAAAGATGAGCCTTAACCCGAACAGGATACTCAGCCTTCCCGGCGGCACGCTCTCGGTCGGCGCGGTTGCGGACGTGACCATTATCGACCCTGCCGCCTCCTGGAAAGTCGATTCGCGGAACTTTTTTTCAAAGTCGCGCAATACGGCGTTCGAGGGGTTTCAGTTCAAGGGGTTGGCGAGGGCGACGATCTTGGGAGGGCGGTTAGTGTTTGAGAGAAAAGGATGAGGAATAATAAGCATTTTTCGTTACTGCTCAGGTGGGGAACCGGGCTTAAATCAAAGGCCTTTGAGGGGGGAACACAGCTTAAATCAAATGCCTTTGGTGGGGGAACCGCTTAGGCGGTTACCCATTTTGCCCAAAAGGCAAAATGGACGGGCTATTGATAGTTTTAATTGTACCAGCCCCTGGCCAAAGCCTCCGCGCCCGCAAAGCCAGGCTGCGGGTCTTTGGCACACCCCTGCTATG
>PLTF01000024.1 GCA_003164335.1 Fibrobacterota bacterium | reverse complement strand
GAAATTGTAGGGGCGACCCGCGGTCGCCCTCTGGTTTTGACTTTGAATTACAATCTTTTTTTTTCCTTCTGCATTGATTCTTTTTTCTGCCTTTTGTCTGCCTTCCTTCTGCCTTCCTTCTGCCTTCATCCTTATACTTTTAGTTGTGTGGCCCGGGTCTATGACCCGGGGGCTTTTGAATTTTCCGCTCCGTTAGTGCCAATCGTGCTAATGCTTGTCTAATAATCAGAAAAAACTCTTTTTCGAAGCGGCCGGAATTAATTTATTCTCCGGTGCGGTTAAGCGGGGGAGGGGGCAATAGGGGAAAAGAAATCACACTATGACAATTATTCGGAATCCCCTGCCCCGCAAGTAGCATGCCGGAATGCATGTTCCTTCCGCCGCGACTTGTTGCCATATTTCTATTTTTATTCCAGCAAATACAATGCATTTAAACCCATCTTAATCACCTGCCACAATTGTTTGCAAGGAGGTTTTCGATGAGAGGATTGTTTGTTCTGATGAAATCAGGGTTTGTTATTTTCGAGGTAGTGGTTGCGGCGGTGATGCTTTGGGGATGTGGCAGTAAAAGCAGCCCTACCGGCACCGGTGGAGGCAATACACTTTCTGCCGGTGGAGGCATGGTTTCAATTCCCGGCGGGACATTCCAGATGGGCTCAACGAATTCAGCTCTTTATGCTAGCCCGGTACAAAGCGTAACTCTTGGCGCATTCACCATGTCGAAGACGCTCATAACACAGGCGCAGTACCAAGCGGTTATGGGGACTAATCCGTCTTATTTCGATTCCGGCAGCACCTGGCCGGTTGAGTCAGTGAACTGGTACCAAGCCGCGCTGTACTGTAATGCGCTCAGTAAACTATCCGGCAAGGATACCGTTTATTCCTATTCTGGAACCCTCAATGATGCGGTCGTAATTGACTATTCCAAGAATGGCTACCGGTTGCCGACCGAGGCTGAGTACGAATATGCTAACCGCGCCGGGACGACGACCGACTATTACTGGGGGAAAAATTATCCGCCGACAATGACTGCCGATACTCTGGCGATAGACAGCAATGCGGTGTGGTATTATAATTCACCGAATAGCACGCAGCTAGTAGCAGGCAAGAAGCCGAATGCCTGGGGGTTGTATGACATGAGCGGGAACGTATGGGAGTGGTGCAACGACTGGTATGGGAATTACAGCGCAACAAGCCAGACCAACCCGACGGGGGCGACTACCGGCAGTTACCGCGTGCTGCGTGGGGGCTCGTGGGGCAGCTACGGCGGCGGCTACGCCGGCGGTCTGTGCGCGGCGTACCGCTACGGCGTCTACCCGGACCTCGAGTACGGCGGCGGCGTCGGTTTTCGGGTGGTTTGCGGCGCCCGGTAGTTTTTTTACCCTTTACCCTTTGTTCTTTTACCCTTTTCCTTTTTTTCTCTCCGGCGTCTCCCTGAAGGGAGACGCCGGAAGATTTTAAAAATTCATGAGCGATGCCGAAACGGTTGTTGATGCAGCAAGGAAGTTTGTCTCGATTCTGGACGACTATACTGCTTCAATGCCTCGTGACCGGAAATTCACGATGGGTGACCGTCTCCTGGCTCGGGGAATGCTTTTGCTGGAAACCGTGGTCGAGGCGTATTACCTTCCACGCCATATCAAGAAACCTAAGATAGCTGAAGCGAATGTTCATTGTGAGATAATCCGGCAGATCCTCCGCCTTCTTTTCGAAAAAGGCCTCCACAATCTGAAAAAACATGAAAGATATTCCCGTGAGCTCGATACCATCGGCAAGTCGCTCGGCGGGTGGCTCAAATCGGTTGCATGAAGCGACGCTAACGCTTGATGCCGTTGCCGATTACGGAAATCTGCATCGGGCATTCCTGAAGGCATCCCAAGGCAGGAGAAAACGCCATGATATCGCCTGTTTCGGGATGCACTGGGAAGAGCATCTTCTTCAGCTTCGCGATGACCTGCTGAGCGGGCACTACCGCCCCGGCGGTTATAAGCTATTCACCATGCACGAGAAAAAGACCCGTCTCATCATGGCCGCGCCTTTCATTGACCGGATTGTACATCATGCCGTCTGCAATCTTTTGACGCCGGTTCTTGAAAGGTCGATGGTGGCCAGCAGTTGCGCAAACCGTGTCGGGAAAGGCACGAGCGCGGGCCTTGAACTATTCGGAAAATTCGCCCACAGGTTTGATTATGTCCTGAAATGCGATATCCGTCGATTTTTTGCTTCCATCGATCGGGCAGTTCTCATGGAATCTCTCCGGCCGAAAATTAGTGACCGGCGACTGTACGAGCTCGTTTCGGCGATCATTGCCATAGCACCCGAGTACGGCGTCGAATTTGATTATTTCCCTGAGGACTCCCTCGAGAAGATCTCCGTTGAGATCGGGGTTTCGAAGCCGACGCTTATAAGCTGGTCGCTGGAAATGGCGCGGGAGATTGCCAACATGGAATATTTCGACCGACAGGCGCTGCTGGAACAGCATAAGCTCGATCAGAGGGCGAGAATCGAGGCTGCGGCGAAGCGCCTTAAAAAAATACGGGATGCGATTGATGACCGGGATTTCAACAAGGAGGCGCTGAAGGATTTGGCGGTCATGGAAAAGCGGTGCGAGGCCCGGCTTTCGGCGGAACTGAAAAGCACGCAGGCTTATACGGGCCATTCGTGCGCCTGGTCGGAAACCGTCCGTACCGATGATATAGAACATGAGAAAACGTTCGGCATCAACATGCCGACGGTTGAGGTATGATGCTATTCCGAGACGTTTTCATCGGCAATTCAACGACGCTTAAAACATGGTTTAAACGTAATGTAACGTTTTTTTAATGCACAGACTCTGATGCAGGTTTCCATCGCCCGATTTCAACGGAAAAGGCGAAAGCAGCGTGGAAACACCGAATTTCGGTAAAGTAACGGTAAAGTTGCTATGCGAGAAAAAGAAGGAGGGAGAGCAGTTGCCACAAAATCCGGAAAATCGCATGGGTTTATTGTGCAGCCTCTGGCGTGTGCTCTTCCGGAGCGCCCGAAGAGTTCGATGGATTGTCATTTCGAAAGTTCGTGGTTAATGTCGAATCTCCTCGCCATCTCCCCGTTGCGACCGTATGATAGGTATATAGGCCGATGTATATCGGCATCTCCTTCATTTCCAATGCGATAAGCATGATCACCACCTTACCATCCTCCGAGCCGACGGAATCGACCGACCCTTCGTTGCCGCCATTGGAGCGATCGAGGCTGCGCCACACCACTATTTGGTTCATCGCCTCCCTGGTTATAGTCGCGGCAATGACCTTGCTCGGTTTTCTTCCCTCGCCGAGCAACGGGTTCACCAATTGGGACGATAACCGTTACATCACCGAGAACCCGGACCTGTGCCGGGCCGATGGCAAAGGCTTGGCCAAAATCATTACTTCCGACTATGCCGGGAACTATCACCCGCTCACCATGCTGGTCTACCTGGCAGAGTACCGGGTCTTTCGCCTCAACCCGGCCGGGTATCACTGGGTCAATCTGCTGCTTCACCTGTTAAACGCGCTGCTGGTTTGCGCCTGTCTCCGCGGCCTTTCCGGGAGTTCAGCCGCCGCGCTTGCCGGAGGGCTGCTCTTTGCCGTTCACCCCTTGCGGGTTGAGTCGGTAGCCTGGATTGCTGAACAGAAGGATGTCCTTTGCGGGCTCTTCTATTTTCTTTCGCTCCTGCTCTACCTGTCCTATTCCGTCTCCCGTCGGCGAGCCGCATTGTATGCCTGTTTCATCGGCTTCGCTGCCGCACTTCTGGCAAAGCCCATGGCAGTGAGCCTGCCGCTCGCGCTTTTCGCCGTCGATTATTTAAAGTCCCGGCCATGTACCCTTCGTTGCCTTGTGGAGAAAGTGCCCTTTGTCGCGGCTGCCGCGTTGTTCTGCTGCGTTACCATGCATGCGCAAAGCAGCGGGGGAGCCCTGAACGACCATGCTGCGCTTCCGCACCTGCGGCTCTGCATTCCCTTTTATGCGGCCCTCTTTTACCCGATAAAAACCATGCTTCCCTTGCATATGTCGGCGCTGTATTTCTTTCCCGACAGGCTTAGCCCGATTTTAAGAGCCGAGCTCCTCCTTTCCCCGGCGGCAGCACTCGCCGCAATACTTATCCTTTGGCACCTTCGGGCAACGCGAAGGACCGTCGTATTTGGCGCGGCACTCTACCTCGTGACCCTCCTGCCGGTCCTGCAGATTGTCTCAGCAGGCTCGGCTGTGGTTGCCGACCGGTATTCGTATATCCCCTCGCTCGGGCTTTGTTTTCTTTTCGGGCTGGCAATTGCCGCGCTTAAAAAGCGTACTGCCTGTACCCCGGTGAAGCGGCTCATTCCCGCAGCATTGACCGCTTTAATCGCGATCAGCCTTGCCGCGGCTACCTTCAACCGCTGCAAAGTCTGGAAGGATGGGGTAACTCTCTGGACCGATTGCCTCGCGAATTCGGCAAACCCGGTCGCCTTTCATAACCGGGGGTGCGCATTTGCGGCAGCAGGCAGGCCCGACCTCGCCCTTGCCGACTATACGGCGGCAATTGCACTCCTGCCGTCGTATGCATCGGCCTGGTACGATCGGGGATCGGTTTATCTGCTCCAGGGGAACTTCGAAAAGGCGATTGCAGACCTTACGGAGGCGTCACGGCTTAATCCGCGGCGAGCCGATGCCCGGAACAACCGGGGGGTCGCCTGTCTGGAAGAGAAACGCTACATTGAGGCGCTCACGGATTTTAATGCAGCGATCGACCTGAAGCCGGGATTTGCCGATGCGTATAGCAACCGGGGAATTGTAATGATGCAGGAAAAACGGTATGAGGAGGCGCTGGGGGATTTTAAGAAAGCTGTTGAGATAGATCCGGGATTGGTTAAGGGGTATCAGGGAATAGAGGAGTGCCGGAGGGAAATGATGGGAATGGGGGAGATGAAGGGGATGAAGGAAAAATCATAAAAGATTAAACGGCAAAAAGATTAACAGATTAACCATTTGGTGGGGGAACCTCACCCCGGCCCAAANNGAGAGGTTTAATAAAAGCAAAAAATCCAAACAATAGGCAAGCGCTCTCCCCCTCCCGCAACGCTCTCTTTTAGGGTAGAAAAAACAGGCAAGGCAATGAGGGTGGGGAGGTCAAGATTCCGTAGGGGCACGGCGTGCCGTGCCCTCACGGGTCGTGCGAATTCAAAAACACCTGGATAGGAGATCCAGGCCACACGGGTTTAAAAAAGTTACAAGTTGCAAGTCTCAAGTTAAAAGTTAAAAACAGGAAGCAAGGATAGCTTTTTTATGTTCTTTCCTCATCCCTCACCTTTTGCTTTCAAATCTCCCGCACCACCACTCATTCTCCCGCCGATCAGTAACGAGTGCAAATCCTGCCGCCTGAGCCCCTTCAGTCGCTTCATCGGCTTCTGAGCCAAGGATCCCCGACCAAATGAGCGTGCCTCCCGGCAAAAGAAAATCTGAAACACCCTGAAGCAGGGGAGCGGACTCGGTAATGAGCATGTTCATGACCACAAAATTGAATGAGGCATTTTTGGTGAAGGAATCGATAGAGCCGATTGCAAAGGTGACCCTGCCTTTTGCCGCATTGTCGCGCCGATTCTCGGCAAGATTCTCGCAGCACTGCGCATCGATTTCCACGCCGAGGCAGGAGGCGGCACCGCAGGCGTCGGCCGTGAAGCAGAGCACCCCGGAGCCGGTCCCGATATCGAGGATCCTGCTGTTCTTGACGGTATCCCTGCAGGCGATGATTTCGGCTGCGGCAAGGCGGGTGGTCTCGTGGTGGCCGGTGCCGAACGCCATCTTCGGCTCGATTTTGATCCAGTGTTTTGCCGATTCGGGCGGCGGCAGCCAGGTCGGGGAGACCCAGAACTCCTCAGCCAGGTGGGCCGGTTCCATGGACTCCCGCCACTTTGCGAGCCAGTCCTGGTTCTCGACAAGCTCGACGGTGATTATTTCCACTTCGCTATCGGTCTTCAGTCTGGCCGTTGCCGTTTCAACAGAGGCTTGGTCCGCAAAGTAAACTTTAAGCACCATGCGGTCACCGGCAGGAACCTCTTCATTTCCCGCCATCCCGAGCATTATGCATTCCGCAATGACGGTCTCATAATGATCCTGCGGAATGGAAAGGTCTATCCTGTAGCTTTGCTTTTGCATATTTTGAGGGTGATTATTCGTTTATTTTATTCCTTTTGATCTGCGGATTGCACAGAACTCTCCGCACATGCTGCAATGCGACGGGTCGCCCTGGGGCGGGAGCGAGGCGCGGTACCGGCGCGCCTTTTCGGGATCGATGCAGAGAGAAAGCATGCGCTCCCAGTCAAGGTCGATTTTTGCCGTCGAAATGGCGCGGTCCCACGCTGCGGCGCCGGGGTGTCCCCGTCCGATATCGGCCGCATGGGCTGCGATGCGTGATGCGATGACCCCTTCGCGGACGTCATCGATTGACGGGAGGCGAAGGTGCTCCGCCGGGGTGACATAGCAGAGAAAGTCGGCTCCGGCCATACCGGCGATAGCGCCGCCGATGGCGCCGGAGATATGGTCATAGCCGGGCGAAACGTCGGTCACGAGCGGGCCGAGAACATAGAACGGCGCATTGTCGCAGAGCGTTTTCTGCACCTGGATGTTGGCGGCGATCTGGTCGATCGGCACATGGCCGGGCCCCTCAACGAATACGGTCACGTTGCGCTTCCGGGCGCGCTTGACAAGGTCGCCGAGCACGATGAGTTCCTCGATCTGGACCCGGTCGGTGGCATCGGCAATGGCACCGGGGCGGAATCCGTCACCAAGGCTCACGGCAACGTCGTATTCCGCAAGAATTTCCAGGAGACGGTCATACTGCTCGTAAAGGGGGTTGTCACGGTCGTTCTTGTCGATCCATTCCATAATGATGGTGCCGCCCCGGCTCACCGCCCCGGCAAGGCGCTCAACCTCCCGGAATCGGTCCACGGTCTTCCGGTTCACTCCGCAGTGCAGGGTGAGGAAATCCACTCCCTGCCGGCAGTGGTCCTCAATGACGTCGAACATCTCATCGGCGGTAAGATCGAGCACCGATTTATTCCTGAGGCGGGCTGTCGAGGCCATCTCGTAGAGCGGTACTGTGCCAAGCGGAACGGTGCACTGTTCGAGGATGGTCCGGCGGATAGCACCAAGGTCGCCGGCAGTTGAAAGGTCCATGACGGCATCGGCGCCGTGATGAATGGAGACTCTCATTTTTTCGAGCTCCTCGTTGATATCGCATTTTGCCGAGGAGGTTCCGATATTCGCGTTTACCTTGATCCGCGTTCCACGGCCTATTGCCATGGGGTCGATGGAGCGAAGCCGGTTGCGCACTATCGCGATGGAGCCGTCCGCTACGCCCCTGCAAATTTTTTCAGGCGTTACGCCCTCGATGAGGGCTGATTTTTTCATTTCATCGGTAATCGTACCGGCTTTCGCCAGTTCCATACGGGTCATTGAGGTAACTCCGGTAGTGAGGAAGGAAATCGTTCAATTGATGAGCAGAGGACCTTGCGCAACGGTGCCTGTGGGCTTAAGCCTGGATAGATGGCGCTGCGGAGTTCAAATCTGCCGGACGTACACAGTGCATTCCTTCGTCCCTCAGGAATACACCCCAAAAATAGATCAGGTCGGGCAAGCCGGCCATGGAGTTTTATCCGGGTAGAGACACTCCCCGGAGGCCGGAAAACCGGCTTCAGTCCAGGCGGAATTTACGGTATTCCGAAGGGCGGTGAATAGGCATAGTTCGATGACCCCGAAGCTTGCTCCGGGGTCATCGAGCGAATTACAAAAATTTCTTTACCTATAGAAGCTCCCTGCAGCTTGCTGCAGGAGCTTCAATAGTTGCCCCCGTTTGCCCGTAATGTTGTATATATAGGAGATCATTTTTATGGATCGCCGCGAAATGAATGATTGTTCTTGATTTTCCGGCAGAAAAAATGCATGATTACAATCGATTTCAAGCCGTTTCTGAAACACGATTGTCGGAAAACGGAGGAGCCATGAATACAAAGCCGGCGAGCAGGAAACTTACTAAAAAGCAACTTGAGCATTTCAGGCAGAAGCTCGTGTTGGAAAAAAACAAAGTGCTCGAAGATATGAACGATCTCCAGCACGATAACCTGAAGCAGTCGATTTCCGATGCCTCGGGTGAAAACTCCCGGTATACCTACCATCTGGGCGATGTCGCCTCGCTTTCCTATGGGCGCGAATTTTCCATGGGTCTCGCGGAGCGGCAGCAGAAATACCTTGAAGAGATCGACGAGGCTATCGAGCGGATTGATCAGGGCACCTACGGCATCTGCAAAGTAACCGGGGATCTCATCTCCGTTGAACGCCTCGAAGAGGTTCCTGTCGCAAAATATTCGATCAAAGGGAAAGAGCTGCTCGAACGCAGGAGACGTCAGGGAGGCGGTTGATTTTTTTTCGGGGTAGGGGAGGTGCGTCCTATTCGCATCCTCGTGTTCTTATGCCTCTCGATTATCTTTGCTGATGTTTCCTTTTTTCCTGCCGAGGCTTCAGACCCGCGGTTTGAAATAAGCGACAGCGGCGTTATTGTTTTCCAATGCCCCTCATCGGTCCTGGTCCGTGAAAACCTTGCACGCTTCATTTCGCTCCATCGCGGTCGCACTATTATTCATTTTGTCAATAATTACCTCGATTCGCTGGGTTTTTTCGACGCCCGGTTGGATTCCCTGGCTCCGCACCGGTATGCAGTACACCCGGGAAAGCGGGCAGCCATCGGCGCAGAGTCGATGCCGCGCATCGATACGCAGAGCATTGATTCCCTGTCCCCGTTCCCCTGTCCGCGTCCCTATGACGCGAGGGAGGTGAATGACCGGGTTGCTGCAATCGGGCGGCGGCTTGCGGAAAAGGGTTACCCATTTGCAACCGTTGCGGTGATCCTCGACCGCAGGCGCTCCGGGACCGGGGACAATAATCGCGCGGGCGATACCGTCCTGCTTGGCTACCATATCCTCACCGACCGTAAATGTTTTTTCGGCGATCCGCTCCTCCTCGGTGCAAAATCGACCCGCCACAGCCTGATCATGCACGATGCAACGATGAAGGCAGGGGATCTGTTTGACATCAGGAAGGTTGAGGAGACGATAGACGCCCTGAGCCGCCGTTCGTACATTGCCGATGCAACTCTCGGGAAAATAGCCATAGAGCCCAATCCGCCGGTGAGCCTGCGGGATTCCCTTGCAGCGCGCAACGATCAATTCGTCGCCGTGCCGATTTATCTCAAGGACCGAACCGGCCTGGGGATTGACGGAGCGCTCGGGCTGAGCTCGGTTGCGGGAAACTCCTCGTTCCTCCAGGGTACCATGACGCTCTCTTTTTTCAACATGTTCCATGTCGGTGAGAGCGCCTCGCTGGATTATGACGGGGACAAAAACCACCAGAAATTCAACATGGAGGTGGCAAAGCCCTGGCTTTTCGACTATCCCATGTCGGTTTCCGGTTCGTTCGGCCTTGAAGTCCAGAATAACCAGTATGGCTTCCTGGACGCCGAGGCGACCGACCTTCTCGACATCCAGAACGGCTGGCATATCGGCTTCAGCTTCAAGGCAACGGAAACGACACTCGACACCGTCACTGCCCCGGGCGATACCGAGACCGGCACCTATGAGTATTACGGCATCGAATTCCTGCTCGGGAAGACTTCCGTGCCGCTGCGTGACGGGGTCTTTTCTACCGAGCTGTCGCTTGGAGTCGGGGGGGGCATTGCCCTGCGGGAGCGAAACTACAGCCGGTCGGACCTGGAGTTCACGACCGGCGTCCAGGTGCCGCTGTGGGTCCACCAGGCCTTTCACCTGCGTCTTGTGACCGAATACCTCAATACCGCAGAATCCACGCTCGTGGCCTCCGAGATGTTCCGCGTCGGCGGATACGGATCGGTACGCGGGTATCTCGATTACGAGTTTAAGTTCCGGACGGTTGCCTACGACCAGCTGGAATACCTGTTTTACTTCAGTCCGACAGGTTCCGCATATATATTTTGCGACAATGGGTTAGGTTTTTCCCAGTCCCTGAGCGCTGTCCACTGGGGTGATAAGACCGGGTTTCTGGGGTACGGCATTGGGATACGTATTCCGGCTAAATTCGGTGTCGTTACCCTCGAATGGGCAAGGAATATTAATGATGGGAGCAGCCTGGGGAGGTTGAATGTGGGGGCAGGGAATGAATAATAGTTGTTCTGGATATAAATAGCACAGCCTTTGGCGGGGGAACCGGGCTTAATTCCAAGGCCTCTGGTGGGGGAACCATAAAAATGGTTTCCCCTGGCCAAAGCCTCCGCGCCCGCAAAGCCGGGCTGCGGGGTCTTTGGCNNACGCTCACATAGGGTAGAAAAAACATAAAGGATTTTTAATTTATTTAGGCCCCTCCGACTTCGAAGCGTGCTATTCGGTTTCGCCTCACCTCTCAGGCCCCTCTCCACAAGTGGAGAGGG
>PLTF01000052.1 GCA_003164335.1 Fibrobacterota bacterium | reverse complement strand
GGCCATAGGGTAATAAAATACATATCAGGGTTGCCTGTGGCCAAGTGGGAAGAATAACTAATTTTCTCGTAAATTTCCTTCTTTTCCTATCCCATGAGGGTACACAATAAGCATTGTGGTGGAATAAAAAAAGGGACCTTATGCTTCGATGCGCCAAGGCCCCTTAAAATATAACCAAAAACGAATTATTTTACAGTAGGAGATTCGTCGTAAGAAGTAAGAAATTTGTCAATTAAAATTATACTCTTGCCTATTGCCTGATCAAAACTTGTTTGTTAAGATCTTCCCTAGCCACTTCACTTCTTCCTGTGTGTTTTGATTCTCCGCTCCTTTTATTGATTCTGGCAAATCTTTCCCGCAATATCGACATACCTTTGCTTCTGTTTTTATTATTTCAGCGCAGAAAGGGCATTTCTTATTATCTCCCGTTTCAATACTCTTCTGTTCAATTTCATTCGTATTGGGTGATACAGCCAATGCGACCAAAAACCCCACGAGGGGACTCAGTAGCAGCGCCAAGAAAAAGAAGCCTACGCCCGAACGCCCTTTGTTAGAGGCATAAACCCCGCAAAAAATGGCTAATACAAGCCACGCTATAATGAAGAAAAATTCCATAACAGCCTCCTTTTGTAGCTTTAAGGTTAAGGCAAAGGCATTTGCACGCAAAACTCTTTATACGCGGCAATCCAGTCGATTCTTATTTTCTCCTGCGCTTCCCTCTGGCTGATTTTTCCAGTACAAACAAGCCTATGCAGCCGGTTTTCGAGATAATCCTTTACGTGTGCGTTCCAAGGCTTCGTGATGTAGCTTTCCGCCCAAAGGTTTTTAATATCATTCGATCCTCCAAGCTCCAAAGGAATAAGATGATCTATTTCATATTCTCGCGGCGCATGGCTAATGATGTGGTACTCTTTAAAAACTTTTCGCTTTATTTCGTTGGAAACATTCCGAACAGAAGCAGCGTAGCCTTTACGGCAGATGCGAGAATCAGAGGTAGTCAGTATTGCGCCGGGAGTTAATATAGAATCCGGGAGAAAGGCTTGATAATCTTTTTTTTGCTGCCCGTATAAAAGGGTTGCGAATATTGCGATGAATAGAATACTGCCGAAAAGAAGTTTCATAGCTATTGTCTCGCTTCCAGCAATTAAAAAAGGCGCGAACTCCAAGTTCATGCATCGGACGAGGGTCACTACACCCTGAAACGAACATGGAACGAGAAGCCGCGCCCCTTAGAGCGCGTTCCCGCCAGCATGCTCGTTTCTTTTAAAAGTGTAGTGATTTCGTCCGAAACGATACTGTGCGTTAACGCAATTTTCCCTTAAATATTTTCTGCTTCTTAATAAATTCCTTTCGTTCTTTAAATAGCCTCTTCAGCCATGCAAAATAGTTCCGTTCAGGGCTTATCGTAAAGGTTTTTCTTCAGTCTGAAGATTATTCACGCCCGAAGCCGCCCGGCCTGGTTGTCCGTTCACGGTGCCGCCGATAAAAAAGGCCGGAAAGATCGCTCTCCCCGGCCCTGTTGCTTCCTTCCCCGCTAAACGAGCGCCCTAAAGCCCGGATTCCGACCCGGTCCTCCGGGTCGGTCCTCTGCCGTGTCCGGCTTCCTACGCGCCGCGTTGAGCGTCAGAGGAACCCGATACGGTCCTTTCAAAGCTCCCGGCTGTTTTCAGCTTCGAACCTTTCCGACATCCTTCATCAAAAAAAATGTACCACGCTCAAGGGTTAAAGTGTCCGGTCGAGTGTCCGGTTTTGACCGGACGCGTCCGGTTTTCAGGGGTATTTCAGGGTAATTTAGCGGGGATTCATGGAAAGAACAACTTAAATAAAAAAGCCCCGTTCTCTTTAAATTTCAAGGAGTTCGAGGCTTTTTAAGTGGTGAGCCAGCTGGGATTTGGACCCAGGACTCTCGCCTTAAAAGAGCGATACTCTACCGCTGAGTTACTGGCCCGCCATTTGCCCGCGCGGCTGCCAACACCGCAAAAAGGCACCTTAAAATAATAGAAAAGTGGGGCTTCGGGCAATGTTTCAGGAAGAGCATGGTCATCATGCGAAGCCATAGTACCTGCCGGTCCGGCGGAATTGCGGCTTCTTTCAATTTTCGCCGGTTCGCTTAACCATCATCTGCCGGATAAGGCCGACATTCGGAGCCACATAATCGGCAATGGAAATCAGCGTAAAGATTGCCGGGATAAGCATCACCCAGAAGGCCGGATGGAACCCCCAGATCTTTCCGGGCATCCAGGCGGCATGGTAGCGCTGGAGTGCAACGACGGTCAGCACGCCGAAGGTTCCAACTCCCTGGAGCACCGCCTTGGTCTTGCCGGACGCCCGCGCCGCAAGGACCAGCCCGCTCGATGCGCAGATAATGCGCAGCAGCTGAATAAGCGCATCGCGATAGAAAAACACCAGATAGAGCCACCAGGGAATTATGCCGGCTACCATGAACGAGATGAAAATGGTCTGCCGCGAGAGGCTGTCGGCTACCGGGTCGAACACCTTGCCGAAATCCGTGACCTCGTTGCGGGACCGGGCAACACGGCCATCGATCATATCGCTCGCTTCAACCAGCATCGCCAGGCAGGCGCAGATCACTATCCAGGCAGGAGAGCGGCCGTGTGTATACCCGTTTATGAAGACACAGGCAAATATGGGGGCAAAAATGAGGCGAAGTGCCGTTATCGCCGTGGCGATATTCATCGACCTGCTCCGATTTCGGGAAATATGTTTGCGGATGGACTCTCAAAACTAAAACATGCTCGGCAGGAGAGCGGCATTCTAATTAATCTAAGTAGTACTCTTTAATATTCCTCGCTTTTTCCACAGGTAATAGATCGCCGGATAGACGAGGAGTTCCATGACGACCGACGTGATTACCCCGCCGACCATGGGTGCTGCGATACGCTTCATGACATCCGACCCGGTGCCGTGACTCCACATGATGGGAAGAAGCCCGGCGACGATCACCGAGGCGGTCATTATTTTCGGTCGCACGCGCCTGACCGCGCCGTGGTCGATTGCCTCCTTGAGACCGGCAATAGTCAAGGTACCCTGTTTCTTTGCCGCTTCGAACGCCTGGTCGAGGTAGAGCAGCATCACTACCCCGGTCTCGGCGTCGAGACCCGCAAGCGCAATGATACCGACCCATACTGCAAGACTTATGTTGTAGCCGAGGATAAACAGTATCCACACCGCACCGACAAGCGAGAAAGGCACCGCGAGCATGATAATGGCCGTTTTCGTCATCGACTTCGTATTCAGGAAAATGATGAGAAGGATAATCATGAGCGTCATGGGAATGACCACCATGAGTTTTTTCTGCATGCGCTGCATATACTCGAATTCGCCGCTCCAGATGATACTATAGCCTGTCGGAAGCCGTACCTGCTGCGAAACGGCCTTTTGAGCACTCTTCACATAAGTGCCGATATCGATCCCGCGGATATCGACGAACACCCAGCCATTGGGCCTGCTGTCTTCACTGCGGATCACCATCGGTCCCTTGTTGATTTCAAACGATGCGACCTGCCCGAGAGGAATCTGCTGTCCGCCCGGAGATGCTACCAGCACACGCTTGAGCGCGTCGATGTTGTCACGCAGCTCCCTGCTGTAGCGCAGATTGACAGTATATCGTTCCAGTCCCTCGACCGTCGTTGTGATATCCATGCCGCCGATGGCCGACTGGATCACCGACTGGACGTCGTTGATGTTCAGGCCGTAGCGACCGGCCGCATCACGATCGATCTTGACGTCAAGATAATTCCCCCCGACCGTTCTTTCGGCAAATGCCGACGCAGTATGCGGTACTCCCCGGACCACGGCCTCAACCTCTTTGCCGAGCATCTGCAGGGTATCGAGATTCGGGCCGGAAATCTTTATTCCTACCGGCGTTTTGATACCGGTCGAAAGCATATCGACGCGGGTCTTGATCGGCATGGTCCAGGCATTGGTGAGGCCGGGGAACTTTATTGCATTATCGAGCTTCTCAATGAGCTTTTCCGGCGTCATACCTTTCGGCCACTCTTTCTCGGGCCTGAGCATGATGACGGTCTCAAACATATCGAGCCCTGCCGGATCGGTGGCAGTCTCGGCTCGCCCCGCCTTCCCGAAAACACTCTTTACCTCGGGGAAAGAACGGATGATTTTATCGGTCTGTTGAAGCAGTTCTTTCGCTTTGGTGATCGAAACGCCCGGCATTGTGGTCGGCATATAGAGGAGATCGCCCTCATAAAGCGGAGGCATGAATTCGGACCCCAGCCGGGTGAAGGGCAGGATCGTGAGGATCACGACTCCAACCGCTATCGCTAGCACCAGCTTCGTATGCCGCAGAATCCATTGGACAACCGGGTGATATATCGCAATGAGGAAGCGGTTTATGGGATTGCCGTCTTCAGGTTTTATTTTGCCGCGCACAAAAAATCCCATGAGCACCGGCACTATGGTGATGGCAAGAAGCGCCGCGGCGGCCATAGAATAGGTCTTTGTAAAAGCAAGAGGCTTGAAAAGCCTGCCCTCCTGTGCCCCAAGGGTAAAAATCGGGATGAACGATACGGTGATGACCAGGAGCGACCAGAAGAGCGGCGGTCCGACCTCCTTTGACGCCTGCAGGATGACCTGCCAGTGCTGCAGCCGCTCGCCGGGGGGCTTGATATTCTCAGCCTCGATATGTTTATGCGCATTTTCGATCATGATGATCGCCGCGTCCACCATTGCACCGATGGCGATGGCGATGCCGCCCAGCGACATGATATTTGCATTGAGTCCCTGCCGGTGCATGACGATAAAGGCCATCAATATTGCCGTCGGAAGCGTAAAAACGGCTACCAGGGCACTCAGGGGGTGGAAAAGGAAGATCATGCAGACAAGAGCAACAATCAAAATTTCTTCGATCACTTTATGCGTAAGATTATCGACGGCCCGGTCGATAAGCGCCGACCGGTCGTACACCGGCACGATCTTTACATCGGGCGGAAGCCCGGCTTTCAACACCTCAAGCTTTTTCTCCACATTCTTAATAACGTCGCGGGCGTTTTCACCGTAACGCATGACGATAACGCCCCCGGCGACTTCTCCCTGGCCATCAAGCTCCGCCACTCCGCGCCGCATCTCGGGCCCGAGTGCTACGCCGGCGACGTCACCGATGCGGACCGCCGTCCCGGTCCGCATATCGGTCTTGACCGGAATCATGTTGATATCGTCAATGGATGTTATATAGCCGAGGCCCCTGATCATGAATTCCATTTCGGCCATTTCAATGACTTCGCCGCCTGCATCCGCATTGCCGTTCCTGATCGCCATTTCCACGTCACCGGCGGAAATGTTATACGCCCGCAGCTTCGCGGGATCGACCGTAACCTGGTACTGCTTCACGTAGCCGCCGATGCTCGCAACTTCGGCCACGCCGGGAACCGTTGACAGTCCATATTTGAGATACCAGTCCTGGTACGTCCGGAGTTCCTGCAGCGACCGTTTGTCCGAGGTCAGGGCATACTCGTAAACCCAGCCTACGCCGGTCGCATCGGGGCCAAGGGTCGGCACGATACCGGCAGCCAGGCGCTTCTGTGCGTAATTGAGATACTCAAGCACCCGGCTGCGTGCCCAATAAATATCGGTGCCATCCTTGAAAATAACGTAGACAAGCGAATAGCCGAAGAAAGAGTAACCGCGCACCACGCTTGCTCCGGGCACCGAAATAAGCGAAGTGGTGAGAGGATAGGTCACCTGGTCCTCGACGATTCGGGGGGATTGCCCCTTATCTTCAGTGTAAACAATCACCTGCACATCGCTCAGGTCCGGGATCGCATCGATCGGCGTCGAAAAAAGAGAATACATCCCCCCGCCGATTGCGAAAATCGTGAGCATGATCACGAGAAATTTATTTTTTATCGACCACTCTATGATTTTTTCGAGCATTTTCTTTTTCCCTCAGGCTTGATTCCCAAAAGCAAACTGGTGCGAATGGTAGGGAGTTACTAATTCGTCATGCCGCTCCCATCCTGTTCCTTTTTCACCGGCGCGGCTTTGCCCGATCCCGGAGCTCCCTGCATGGGCATTTCCATTCCGCTCATCTGCCCGACCGCCTGCCTAAGGTTCGATTCGGCATCGATCAGGAATTGCGATGAAGTGACAATGGTCTGCCCGGCCGTGAGCCCTGAGAGTACCTGCGTAAAGCCGTTTGCGCTCACGCCGAGCCTTAGTTCCTGCGGCCTAAATAAGCCGTTGCCCAGCGCGATAATGACCACGTCCCGTTTCCCGGTATGCAATATTGCCTGCTCCGAAACGCAGAGCGCCTTGAGCGCGGCGGCAGAGGAGATCTGTACATTGACAAACATCTGCGGTTTCAGCGAAAAATCCGGAGTATTCCGGATGCCGATGCGCACCTCCGCGGTCCTTGTGGCCGCATCGAGAACCGGTGCAATGAATTCGACCTTGCCGGAGAACTCCTTTCCAATTGCGGAAGGCACATCGATCACCGCATTGGCCCCGAGGTGAATAAACGGCAGATCTTCCTGGTAGACCCTGGCAATTGCCCAGACGGTTGAGAGATTCCCGATTTTGTAGAGCTCCATGCCCGGGGTTACGTTCTGGCCGGCCTGCACCATTTTCTCGAGCACAACGCCCCCGGCCGGCGAATAGATGGTCATCGTCTTCTGCGGGATTCCGCTCTTCGCTATAGCATCGATTTGCGCTTCGGAAATGTCCCAGTTACGGAGGCGGCGCCTGCTGCTCTCGACCAGGTCAAGCGCCCCCCGCCCGGCCTCGGAAGATCCCGCAGAGAGATTGTTCCGGTACTGCAGGGTCTGAAGATACTCCTCCTGCGTGCTGACAAGGTCGGGGCTGTAAATGGTCAACAGCGGCTGGCCCTTATCCACCCGCTGGCCGGTATAATCGACATACAGGTTTTCGACCCACCCCATGACCTTGGTATTGACGTTGCTGATGGCCGTCTCGTTGAGTTCGATGGTGGTCGATGCCCGTATGTCCTTCGTGAGTTCCCGAACGGTTGCGGTCTCGGTCGTGACCCCGATATTCTGCACGACCGCCGGATCGATCTTTACCATACCCGGCTCACCACCCGCCTCGTCCTCATAGACAGGCACCATATCCATGCCGTCCGGGGCCTTGCCCGGATGGGAAGAGGTGTGCGACGGGTTCATGGCATCACGATAGTACAGAATTTTCCGGCTCCCCGCTTCCCCGGCCCCTGATTCCGGCGCACTACCGTTTACCGGCACAAGCTTCATACCGCAAATCGGGCAATTGCCGGGTTTATCGGAGAAGTAGTTCGGATGCATCGGGCAGTGATAGATGGTTTTTTTGACGGCAAGGTCGGTCGCCGCCTGACGATGGTGCAGTTCATGCAGCATTACCAGTGCTCCCGTTTCGCCGATAACGGCAAGCCCGAGCAGTGCCCCGATTATCGTAAATTTATTTATCATAGATTTTTCTCCAATGGGCCTCCTCATTGCCCTTTCGATTTAGAGTGCGCAGGCACTGCGCCCCCAGGGGTTGACCAATCAAAATTTATCGTCTTCATCCTTCTTACTAAGCAGTTCATAAGTAAGGTTACATCCACCCATTCGTGGTGAGCGAGCCCTGTACTGAGCTTGTCGAAGCAAACCATGAACGGTGCGGAATTGCTGCTCGCCCTTCGACATGCTCAGGGCGAACGGTCCTCATATGAGATTATTCTTATGAACTTATTAGTAATTATCTCCCCCCCAGTCCCTCGATACTCACCCCCACCGCCCTTTCCAGATCCGCCTCCCCGGCAAGCAGGTTCGCCACCGCCATATGGTAATCCTGTTCCGACGAGCGAACGAGGTGGTGGGCATCGATGAGGGTAAGGAAATCGATTTTACCGCTCTGATAGGCATCCTCGGTCGATTGCAGCGTCTGGCGCGCTTGCGGAATTACGGTCATCGCGTAAAGGCTGATCCGCTCCTGTGCGGACGTTACCCTGGCAAGCGCATCCTGCACCTGCGAAAGAACCATGTTCTTCATATTTTCATACTCCCGCCGGGACTCCTGCTCGCTAAAGCCGGCCCGATCTACTGCGGCGGCATATTTTCCATACGACCAGGGGGCGATGGGTACCGATACCCCGACCATGAGCGCCCAGTCGTCCGGATAACCGCTCATCTGTTTGTACGTTCCGCGAATCATGAAATCCGGGAGGAACCCGCGTCTGGCGGCGATAAGATCGTTCTGCTGCATGCTGACTGCAAAGCGCAGGGAAGCGAACTCCGGCCGGTTTGCAACGGCAAGGAGTACCAGGGTATCCAGGTTATAATTCGCCGGCACCGGTCGAATCGCGGGAATGAAGGGTATGGTCCGTCCCGCCTCGTCATTGCAAAGGGCATTGATCGTTGCCTCGGCGGATTTCCTGTCCTGGGTGAGTACCAGCTCGTCACTGGCCAGGGTCGAGATTTCGGTCTGGCCGCGCAGGATATCGGACTGCATACCCATCCCCACCTCGTACCGCTTGCGCGCGATTTCGACGAAACTCTTCATGATGGTCCGGTTATCGGCGATGATTTCCATCCGTCGGTCAATAAGGTAGAGCTCAAAGAACGCCGATTTGACCTCCCGGACCAGGTTCTGTTCAAGTGCACGCCTATCCTGGCCGATCATCTCCCTGCGACTGCCCGCCGATGCTGCCATGGAGGAGAGCTTACCCGGAAACGGCAGCATCTGCTGGATCGAATAGTCGATCTCCCGATAGTTTTTGAGAGGATCGGGGAAGGAGGCAATCGGCGTCTGATAGGACTCGACCGCAACTTGCGGTGGATCGAGGCTCTTTTCGTAGTCGATCGAAGCCTTCACCGCCTCCACCCGGTTAAGCGCAGCCTTGATCTGCGGATTATTGAGCCGCACTTCTGCAACCAGCCCCTTGAGGCGCGCGGTAAAAATCGCCAGGCCGGAGTCGGAACCGGCAATGGTTTGCGCCTGAGACGAAGTCGCCAGCAGCACCGCAAGGCAAAGCAATAGCCCCGCTGCCGTTTTACGGATAGTCATGAAAGGCTCTGCGGCACAGGTCACCGGCAAGACACTTGTATCCATAATTCCTCCCTTCCCGGCATTGGTCACATCTTCATGGTACCCATGCCGGAATCTTTGGTTCCGGTGGCCTTGTTCGAAGATTGGGGCGATTGTTTCGCCTTCCCGGAGTCGATTACTGCAACCGATTCCCCTGCCTTCCTGAGCTTTTCGATGTATTTTGCCGGATCCTTTTTCACCTCATCGATGCAACCTGCGCAGCAAACATAGATCCGCTTTCCCTGATAGTCGACAAAGAGATCCTTATTGATAGGGCCGCCGAGCACCGGGCAGGTCGATTGCGGCTTCAGCCTCACGATTGCCGCGGCTTTGGGCTGTTTGATCTTCTTCGCCGGTGCCTGCAGGGTAGTATCATGCCTTTGGGCAATGGTGTCCCCCGACGCGGAAGCTTTCGGTGCAGGGGTCTGGGCAAAGGCAACGGTTGCTGCAAGGATGGGGAGAACTGCTCTAAAAAGTGGTAATGCCATGGAAAACCTCCAGTAGTACGGGTTTAAATAGGTGTAGCTCTCGCTATTCCATTTTACACAATAAGATCGATAGTAACCGATAAATTAACCAATAATCATGAAACCGGCATAGCGCACATTCGAGGCAACCAATCACGCAACCCGAAGCACGGAAACCGCGAAGTTGTCAAATGCGAAGAGGAGGGCGGGCCTGGGACAGCGGGGTCGGCGGAGGAGCGGTAGCCTGAATTCCACAAACATGACCGGGAATACCGGCCCATGGAGCATAAGCAATGGGAACGATGGCCGGAAGAAACGAACTGTTCGGACTCGCTATGATTAGCGCGCTCTCCTGAACCGGAGCTGCAGGGGCAGCACAGCAGAAAGGGTTGGAACATCTTCCCTTATGATTTGCTGCGTGGGATGCGGTTTCCGTCTTGGTATTTATGCCGCCCATGCAGCAACAGCACGCCTTGCCGGAACAGCAACAGGGGTGATGGGCAGCACTGCCGATTGATGGCGCAGCTTGTTCGCATGACATTGCCGCAGCAAACCCCGGCGATGTCCCTGCCATCAGGAGCATGGTTATTAAGGCAATAATTTTCATAGGTTGAGAGCGACTCACTACCTAAAGATACCATTCCCGATTTGTGTTATCAAGAAAAGTTCGCGGATGAGGGGATACTTATTGCATCGGCCCTGAACAGGCACAGCGAGCGCATTACAAATATTTCCTCTCCTTTTGAAGATTCCCTGAAGCAGAGCTTCAGGGAATCTTCAATCGCAAAATCGCCCGCCACTGTCATAATTAAGGCTACGCGATAAATTTTGCATGGCTACAAACCGTATTCACTAATGAAAGAAGGGAGTGGCTTTTCATTTTTTAGGGGACCGGAAGTTCACAGAAGAGGGAGGAGGATTCGCCCAATGAAGTCCAAAAAGGTATTAATTTTGAATGAGCATGGTCTCCATGCACGAATCGCTACGAAAGTAGCGAATATGAGCAAGACTCTCAATTCAGTCGTTACCATACGAAACGGAAGCTCCCGTGCAAAGGGAACATCGATCATCGAGCTGCTGGTACTCGGCGCGCCCGAAGGCAGCGAAGTGGAGCTCATCGTTGAAGGCGGAGACGAGAGCAGAAATATCGAGGCGCTGGAGGAAATCTTTTCAGAGGCGGTTCCGGTTTAAGTTTAAGGTTCAGTTTTTTGGAGCGGGAAATCAGGCGGCCTTCAATTGATGATAAGATTTGCTTATTTGAGGGGAATAAAAATTTCCGTCACATATTTATCTTCTGGAGTTGTTTTAGGATCGCTTGTATAATTTTCAATAAAGAAATCGTCCCGCATCTTGATATTCCTTGCCGCAACAAGGTCGAATACTCTTCCTGACGCCTCTGGAAGGTCGGAATAAGGTCCAGTCAGGACAAAACGACAGTACGTGCCCCCTTTGAAAATGGTGTACTCGATCCCCTCAGGCAATTTGGCGGGCGGCGCGGCAACCGATACTCCGGCGCGATAAATCATTGCCGGTTTAATTTTGTAAAGGGTAAGGTATCCGGTTATCGTATTGTTTTTCGAGATTTCCGGGACGAGTTTGAACAGGCTTTCCCACGCCCCGGGCGCAGTATCGGAGAACTGCCCGATCTTCTCAATGTAAACATACTGAATCTCAGGCCATGTCACGAAGTCGGGTTTTTCGGTAAGATTCATTATTCCTCCTTGAACCAAAATGCGGGGGTTTTTGAACAGGCACAGCGAGCGAATTAAAAAATATTTCCTGTCTTATAGAAGATGGCAGGCTGCTTCGGGGAGCTTCAATCCCCTCTGTCTTTAAAGCGGATAGAATGCCGCGGAAGGATCTCGAAGCCGGATTTTGGCCACTATCAGCCACCCGGCCTCGAACCCCGCCTGATTACGGTTATGGTGCTGTAGTGAATTATTCGTACCTGATTCGGGGCGATCTGGATTTTCAGCATGGATTTCGGATTTAACCCAGGATGATCCTCGATAATGGCTCCCGTGACAACCTGCCCATCATTCAAAAAAACGCTATCATGCGGATAACCCGCATCCCTGTTTGTCTGGCTGAATGTCGGGAGTGCCAGGCAAGCGACTATGAGCGCAATACCCATGATGTATCGAAACTTCATCATACACGACTCCTTTCGATTTCCGTTACGAGGTCATTCATCAAAATTACGGGCATTCCAAGGCAGTTATGGCTTGAAATATTTAATAACCTGTAATTTGTCGCTGGAAATCAGTACCTCGCTCTCACGCCCCACCTATTTACCGTGGTAATGAGCAGGCTTCCCCGTTACTTGATTTTCAACAACGGGAGCGCTTTTGCGTCGTCAATTCTCGAAACCGGGACATCCAGGGCAGCGGCCACCCACAATTGGGAGGTTCTCCTTGAGGGATTTCCTTGGCAAGCTATTTCCGCCGCCAATCCCGGGACAACCTCTCATTTTCTATTTCCTCACTAAATTCACCGGGCAGGTCGAAACGAGTTTCGACGATCCGCCTTCTTTACTGTAAAGAGCAGCGATATAGTTTCCGGATGCGGGATTTCGCCGCTTCGCTCCGACCTCTATCAGGCTCACCCGATGCATCCCGGCGGTCATTGCAGCCTCGACCAGCTTCTCCGCCACCTTGCCTCTCATATCAAGAAGGACCAGGCTGACCTGGCCTCCCGCCGGGATTGAAAATTGCACCATCGACATACCGGGCACCTCCTGGAGAGAGAATCCCGGATGGGCGGCACCGGCAAGGCTTGCGGACCTCACGGCGGTCAGTTCGTGAAGGTAAATGAGTTCGATGCCGGCGCCGGAAGTGCTCAGGTTGCGGGAATATTTCCGGTCGGTGCTGTTATCCCAGTGCTCGCAGACGCCGAGATTTGCAAGCCGGGACGTTGCGATGGCATGGTTCGGATCGTAAAAAGTGCCGGAAGGGGGATTATTCGCCTGTGCCGCCTCATTGAGATAGTCGGGAGCTCCCGGAATCGCCGGATATTTATAGGGATCGCTGTCGAGCTGGAGCAGGTCGAAGAGCACACATTCAATAGCCACCGGGTCCTGCGAGGCAAAAAGGCTGCAGGTCCAGCCTCCGTTAAACGGCGGCGCAGCCCATTTATGCGGCGCGGTATCGGTATTGTGATTTTGTTCATAAATTCCATCGACGAGATACAGGAGCGTCTTTCCCCCTATATGCCTCTCTCCCATGAGATCGACCACGGCACGGTATTGCCCCATCGGGGAGTCGACGTAGGCCAAAGTCTGGTGCAGACTGTAATAGCCGCTGTCGGTCGGCAGGCGGATCAGGGATCCGTAATTATTCTTCGCACAAATGGTTATTCCCGCTCCCATATGCGACTTCATGGGCCCCACGTTGATGACGTACGTCGCCTGAACATAGTGGGCAGGTACGAAATCCTGCATCACGCCGGTCGGCCTGCAACTCCAGTAAAAAGGCGTATCGGAAAAGGTCACCCTGGTACGTCCGAATTTGCCGCCGTAATCGACGTAATGAACATTAGGAAATGCAGTATGGCAGGAGTCGTAAAATTCATTGGGGTAATACGCCGACGGGTCCCCGATCGAGATATCGGCCTGGTTGGCCCCCACGACATTGACAAGCTCCTGAAGCAGTGCGCGCACGACCTGCGGTGAAGTTTCCACAAAATCAAGTTCTTTCGTGAGGGAATAGGTCGTTGTATCGACATTGCACCAGCTCGGGTTATGACTTCCCATTGTCATATTCACCTTGACGGCGATTTTCTCTCCTTTTGTATAGCCTTTGCCGCCCCGGCCATGTTGAGCATTGAAATAGCGGAACAGGGTATCCCACGCAGCCGAATCCTTCGTTTTGCCGCTGAGCTGGCATAGCGTATGCGACAGCATGGTGTCGACGACCCGTTGATTCGTATGGAGCCACCAGTGACCGTTTCCGATTCCCAGCCAATTGGAGGCTGCGGAATCATATACCCACACCACCCTCCCCGGCTTCGCACCCTTCGCGGTGCCGACCGGTGCATTCGGGGTCACCGTGGCATAAGCCCGGGAATGAGGCGTGGAAAGAAAGGCCCCCCCGGCGATGCCGCCGGTCGCGAGAGCAGCCAGGGCAAGGATATAGCGAGATCGACGAACATATTCGAGCGCCCGTTTCAAGAAAAGGAATGAAGTTCCGATGCCGAGAAGCCAGAGGACAAAGGTTGACGCTATGGGCGCGGCGATGCGCATGCAGGGATAGGAGGCACGGCTGGGCTTTGGAATGACCCTGATAAGGAACCATGCGAGTGATCCGATACCGAGGAAAGAAAAGAATGCCTTGTAGAGAGGAGGAACTTTTTTCGGAAGTTTAGATGCGTTTCCCATGGCTTGCTCCGTTGCTAATTGAAGGAATTCCGCCATCGGTGGCGAGCCAGCCGGACTCGGAATGCCCGTTCTCTACCATCTTATGATTATATGTTCCCGTCAGCAACTTGCTGTCAGGAGATCTCCCGCGGATATTGTTTCAGCGGTTCATAAATTGACGCAATCGGGAATAAAACGACTGATCGCCTTATGCCGCATTGATATTACAACATAGTATCGTTTAATTCCCTCCTGCAAGAAATTTTTCGAATGGGGTAGTGCTGCCAGGAAAGGGGTTTTCGAGGTCTTCTTCCGATAGGCGTAAATGGCCGTGGTTTCACCCGCTTTGGCGCTGCGGTCCAGGTGCGACAGGCTTTTCAGGGAATCCCAGCCATCGATATGCATCAGGGGGCCGGCATCAACAGGCACCTGTTTGAGGTTATTTTAGCTTGAACAGGCATAGCAAGCGCATTACAAATAGTTCCTTACCTATGAAGATGGCAGGCTGCGTCGCGGTCCCCGAGGCTCTGCTTCGGGGAGCTTCAATTTTCAAAAAAACTTCCCTGCATGGATATTTTCTACCCATGAGATTTGATACTTTTGCCGGCGGGGACGACGGATGCCACACCATATAGGGTACTTAAATATTTTTCTTGCACAATATATTGTTGCAATATATATATTTTCGTTCGAGCAGTACCAACCTTAACCAAGGAGGCTCAATGCCTGTAAAAGCCAAGAAAGCCGTGAAGAAGGTTGCTGCAAAAGCAAAAAAGGTAGCGAAGAAAAAGTAATCGTTACCGGCAGCTTTGGAGCACTCCGGTAAGGAATGCTCAAATTGCCCGCGTCTGTCCGAGCGGGCTTTTTTATTAACTATAAGATTGTCTTCCGCAGGAAACTTTCCGGATGTCCATTTCCGGCCGCCATCGCACGTATTTTGTTTTCCGACCGGGAAAGAACCCGGCAGGAACCGGCAGGCTACCACCGGTGCAAACGACCCGAATCCGGGTACGCTGCATGATAAAAACCTCTTTGCGTTTTGCCTTCTCATCATCTTCACACGATCCCTATCGGATCCCTGATATCGCGAAACGTGCAAATGAATTGTTTCGTATCCCTGCCTCTATTATATTCGGGAAGGTTGCAAAAGGCAGGACAGCGCATTGCATCCATGGCGGGGCGGCCTTTGTCTGGCCGATCATTCAAGACTATCAAATGATGGATTTAACGCCGGTGCAGATAGACATCGGCCTGGAAAACGCCCTTTCAAAACAGAACATCCGTGTTTCCGTGCCGGCGGTTTTTACTATCGGTATTTCCACCAAGGAAGAAATCATGATTTCGGCCGCCGAGCGGCTTCTGGGCATGAATGCCGACACGATATCCAAGCTTTCCGAGGAGATCATCATCGGGCAGATGCGTTTATGCGTAGCCCAGATGGACATTGAGGAAATCAATGCGGACCGGGATAAATTCCTGAAGGCAATTTTCGACAATGTTGAATCGGAGCTCGAAAAGGTCGGTCTCCGGCTGATCAACGTCAATATAAAGGACATCAGGGACGAGTCCGGCTATCTTGATGCGCTGGGCAAAAATGCGGCTGCCGAAGCGCTCAACCGGGCCAAGAAACAGGTTGCGGAAAAGAACCGGGACGGCGCCATCGGTGAAGCGCAGGCTGTCCAGGAGCAGACGGTAAAGGTTGCGGAGGCAAACGCCACCGCCGAATCGGGGAAGGCGGATGCGGCCCAGCGTATGCGGGTTAATGTCGCGAACGCGAATGCCAAGGCCGTCGAGGGTGAAAATCTCGCTACTGTCAATATTGCGAATTCCACCTCGGACATGAGGCAGAAAAAGGCCGAGGCGGAAAAAATGGCCATTGCGTCTGAAAAGGTCCAGGCGGCCAAAGCCCTGGAAGAAGCCTACAAGGCGGAGCAGATTGCCGAGACGGCACGCGCCGAAAGAGACCGGGCTACCCGGATGGCCAATGAAATCGTTGCAGCCGATATCGAACGCCAGAAGGTCGTGATCGCAGCCGAGGCCGCAAAAACGAAAGCCATCAAGGAAGCCGAAGGTCAGGCTGAAGCGAATTATGCCGTCATGGAAGCGCAGGGACGCGGTATCAGGGAGATCCTCAGCAAGCAGGCCGAGGGGTTACAGAATATCGTAAAAGCTGCCGGCGGCAATCCGGACAAGGCCGCCACCCTCCTTATCATCGATAAGCTGCCCGAACTTGTCAAGACGCAGGTTGAAGCCATCAGCAACCTGAAGATCGATAAAATCACGGTATGGGACAATGGCGCCAATGGCGGACAGACGGCCAATTTTTTGTCCGGACTCATCGGCAGCGTGCCGCCGCTTCAGAATATATTCAAAATGGCCGGCATGAACCTGCCGGAATTCATGGGCAGGATGGATGAACCGGACCGTGGCCCGGCACCGAAGCCGCAGGATAGTGAAACAAAAAAGTAATCCCGACGCGGGCTTTGCAACCGTTTGCGCTGCAAAGCCCGGTTTGAAACCAATAAAAACCGCTCCGACGGTATCGTAGCCGACGCGGTACTATAGCTGGTGGAAGGCGCAGCCCCGGTTTTCGCTTCACCCTCACCGACGAAACACTCCGTGATCAGGTCCTGATTGTCAAATACCGCCCCGGAGGGGTAGCTCATCGAATACCCGGCTCTCCCCTTTTGGGCATCGAGCCCGGATTTTTCTTCCGAGGGAATAAATGTATTTTATTATTCTCCGGTGGTGTTCGCCGGATCACCGGATAAAAACATGGCGGCAGGGCGGGAATCTATGCAATCGGTCAGCGCCGAAAAAAAATTTCCATTTGCCGCGACATTGAATATCGGCGGGTTTCTTGGGTTATTTCTCTTCATCCTGGTCTATATCGATCCACCGGTTATCTATTCGAACAACGGATTCGACCTTTACAACTGGATCCGGGTGGTTCATCTTAAGGACCGGTCGACGGACCGTGCCGAATATCCGGGAACCAGTCCCTATTCTGTTTACAATATGGAGGTTACCGGGCCCTTCTTCCGCGAGGCCTTCAGCCGGCCCGGCGGCTGCACGTTTCTGGCAGTATGTGCACTGACCGTCGCCTGCCATATTCCACTGGCGGGAACCGCCGCGATACTACTGGTCGGCTTCCTTCTTTTCCGGGCGTTCCCCCTGTATATTAAAAATTCGGGAGGTCCGCCGCTTCTTATCAACAGATGGATTCCCTGCATTTTTGTCATTCTATCATGCTGCCGGTACGACCTTTACTGGTTTAATTTCTTCATTGCAATTACCGGAGCATTGATTCTTGCAATTGCGTATCAGAAAATATTCCCGAAACCCGGGACGGCACTTGCAGGGTTCTTCGCTCTTTTCTGGGTTTCGTATTATTTATTCCAATGGGCGTCGCTGCTGTTTGTAATCCTGGTCTTCGTCCATACGGCAAGGACCCGTCCGCAACGATTGGTGCCGCTTGGCAGTATCGCTGCAGCTGTTCTATCGGGGTTTTATTTCCTGGAAAGCCGTTTTCTTCCGGTGGAGGACACGATTCGATGGAAGGAGTTCATCGCGGGGCCTCTCCCGCCGGTTGCCGTCATCTCCTATTTCCCGCTCATTGCCCTGAGCGTCAAGCTTCGGATTCCCGGGAAGATCGGGCAATGCATCGGCAAAGCGCCGATAAGGGCAGCGTTCCTGGTGCTGGTCACCGGCGGCGCCCTGTACCTTGCGGTTTCCGACCCGGTGATGCGCGATACCCGCGCGATCGGGCGCACCATGCATCATATGCTGAGCGGGAAGTGGGATACGATCCTCAAGGAGGATGCTTCGCCGATACTCAGGAACAAATCCGCGCCGCTGCTCCAGGTTCTCATGGTCAATGTGGTTGACCATGCACTCTGCAAGACCGGCCGCCTGGGCGATGCCATGTTCTCATACCCGCAGTCACTTTACTTTCAAGAAACCCTGCTTCTGCTCCGGAGCACCCATACCGTCGGGTTCGCCAACTGGATAGCGGCCCTGGAATTGCAACTGGATCTTGGAGCGGCCAACATGGCGGAAAGAATTGCCGGGGAACTGATGGAAAATATGGGGCCGTATCCTTTCCTTTTGGAAAGAAGGACGCTGATCCAGGCCGCAAAAGGGAACTATGAGGCTGCAGCCGTATATGGTCACCGGTTGAGCGGCATGCCCTTTTATCACCGGAAGGCGGAAAACCTCCTTGCCATGATCGGCAACGGGACGATTGGGTACAACGACCGGGTTTCGCACCTGGCCGCCTGCATGGATACCGCCGATTACCTGCTTTTTCATCCACCTGAAGATTCGATTCTTGGTAATCTTTTAGAACGCAATCCAAACAACCGGATGGCATGGGAGTATCTGATTGCGTACTATTTGCAAACCGGACAGCCGTTAAAAATTCTCGGTGAAATCGGCAGATACCGCGAGTTCGGCTATAATCAGCTGCCCGCAGACTGGGACCAGGCCCTCTGCATCGCGCTACGGGAAAATCCGGGCCTTGATGCCGGAAACGTACCCGCATTGCCGCAGGAAGAGACCACCGCACGCTATGAACGGATTCTCAAGGCCTCTGCGTTGTACCGGGATTCCCTGCCCAATGCCGCCATGGCTGCAATGGCTCCCGCTTTCGGGTCGACCTACTTCTTTTTCTATCTGTTCGGGTTTGCTCCGGGGAGTGTGCGATGACCCGTTATTTACTGTACGCCATTATCGGGCTCATGCCGCTTCTGGCAGCGTGCCGGCCTTCCAGGTCCGCCGTTATGGACCATGCCGCTCCTCTGGGACGGTTACCCCGCATCGAACCGGACTATGCAGGGATCACCCTTCCCCCGAATATCGCCCCGCTTGATTTTAAGCTGCTGGAGCCGTGCAGGTCGTTTCTGGCAGAGTTTTCATCGAAGAACGGCGCACCCCTGACCATCTCCGGAAACGGCAATACAGTCCGGATTCCTCCAGGCGGATGGCACCGGCTCCTGGAAGCAAACAAGGGACAGCCGCTGCACCTGTCGCTCTACTTCCAGGACAGCTCGCGGCGCTGGTTTGCCGCACAAACCATCGACGATACCATCGCCGCCGCCCCTATCGACCGTTTCGTTACCTACCGCCTCCTGAATTACCTGTACAACTACTCAAGCGATATCAGGATTTGCGAGCGAGACCTGGAGTCCTTCCGCGAACGGACACTCCTGAACGGCGCTAATTATCCCTGGGGGTGCTGCAACTGCCATACGCCGCTCAACAACGATCCGGGCAGTTTTACGGAGCAATCCCGGAGCAACGTATACGGCAGTACCACGCTCATTGCGCGAAACGGCAAGATTACGCCCATTTCGTCGCGCCTGGGGTATACGGCCTGGCATCCAAGGGGAAAACTCATTGCGTTTTCGATTTATAAAGTGGAACAATGCTTTCATGCGGTAGGAAGGAATTTCATAGACGTCTACGACCAACATGCGGGCATTGTCATTTTCAATACTGCAACGAACACTCTCGATTCGATGCCGGTCCTAACGGATAACCGGTTCCTGCAGACTTGGCCCTCGTGGTCGCCCGACGGACGGTTTCTCTATTTCTGCGGCGCCCCGGTCCTGTGGACCGATTATACGAAATCTCCTCCGGACAACTATGACAAGGTAAAATACTCGCTGTGCCGCATCCCCTATAATGAAACCGACAATTCATGGGGAAACGTCGACAGCGTGCTCACGACGGGTGAATCCGGGCTCAGCATTTCCCAGCCGCGGGTTTCGCCGGACAACCGGTTTCTGCTCTTCTGCATGCATGAGCGGGGAGCCTATCCCCATACCCAGAAAAGCAGCGACCTTTATATGATGGATCTCGGCAACAGAAAAACCCGGCAGCTCGACATCAACAGCGAGTACAGCGAAAGCTGGCACGGCTGGTCATCAAACGGGCGGTGGATACTCTTTTCCTCGAAGCGGGGAGGCGGGATCTTCACCAGGCTCTATTTCAGCTATGTTGACAGCAGCGGTTATGCGCACAAGCAATTTATCCTGCCCCAGGAAGATCCTTCATTCTACGATTCATTCGTCAAGTGTTGCAACGTTCCGGAATTTGCCGTGTCTGCGGTAAAGCTTAATCAACGCGATATGCTTCGGGCCATCCGGTCCCGCTTCAAAATCAAAGTGCCGGTTCCAGCCGCCAATGCCTCGCCGCTGAACCTGCATTTCCAGTAAGATGATCTTCCGGCCTGCACCGACCTGCGTCAATCGACCGGCAGTGCACTATATGCTATTTGCACGTGAGCAGGCATAGCGAAACCTTCCTGGAGCCTTGCGGGGAGATTGAAGCTCCCCGAAGCAGAGCTTCGGGGACCGCGAAGCAGCCTGCCATCTTCTATAGGAGAGGAAATATTTGTAATGCGCTCGCTGTGCCTGTTCAATATTTACATTACCTGGTGCGCCTGCGGCGAACATCTCAGTTCGCTTCCATCACTTTCTTCTCTACCGTCATGACAGCGCCGGCCTCGTTCCTGATTTTTACGGTCAGGAGATAGGAGCCTGAGGGAAGGTTTCCGTGCGCCGGCCGAATCCCGATGGCCTGTTGTCCGCCCCGCAGGGCATTGCCGGCGCGGTGCCCGGTCCAGACGGCACGCCCCTGCAGGTCGGCGAGGGTCAGATCGACCTCCCGTGCGTTAATCGAGGGCGACAGCGAAAAATAAAGCATCGCATTGCGGATCCTCACATTACTCAGTGTGGGCAGAGCGCTTGTAAACTCCCGTTCCCGGACGGCATTGGTCCCGACAATCCTGAGCGTATTGATCGAATTGGCCGGCAGCGTGGCAGCGAACATCTCGCTGCCGATCTTAATTGTGATCGGAGTCGCACCGGACGAGCCGTTTCCTGCGACAAAGATGATATCGCCGTTGGGATTGCGAAACGCCGCGCTCGTAAGATTTGAAATGTTGTTGGTAGTAAACTTAACCGCGCGTGCGCCTGCCTGGACGTAATAGCTTAAATGTTTTTGGGCATAGAACTCAGGGTTGTAGGTGACTTGCAATGCAGCGGTATCGACATTGATCATCACATACTGGGCCCATCCCCAGCCACTCTGGCTGGTCTGGTTGTTCACCATATTCCACTGATCGTAAACCGATGCCCGGCCGGTGGACAGAAACGGCATCTCCGAAGTGAATATCGTCCAGCCTGCGGCCCAGTCCTGGACCTGGGTGGCAGCGCCGATGGTACCGAAATTTGACTCGGTTTCGTAAAACGGAATTGCAGGATATGATGCCACCGCCTGCGGCCCCCAGCCGGGATCCTCAAACGAATGGCTTATAACGTTTACAAAGCCGGCAATAACCGAATCCTGCATAAAATCGGTTACAAAATCGGTATAGTCTTCGCAGCAGTACACTCCCAGAATGATTCGCGCCGTGACGCTATCCTGTTTGAAGCGCGGAATCATGAAGTTGTGATAGAAATTTATCTCCTGTGAATAAGTCCATCCGCAGGTCGGATAATTTTCGGAATTCTGGGACGGTTCGTTCTGGCAGGTAATCGATTCGATAGTGATCCCCTTCGCCTGGAATGTCCTTACTGCCTTGTCAAGATACAGCGCATAGGCTGCCAGGGTTGCGGAGTCCTCCTTGATAGTGCCGTCTGCATAGTTGTCGTTTGACTTCATCCATGCCGGCGGGGTCCATGGCGAAGCCCAGAACCGCAGGTTCGGCTTGTAAACCTGTGCCTGCCGGATTAAGGGAATCAGTTTGAGCGAATCGCGATGGAGATTGAAATACTTCATTTGATAGTCGGCACTGTCGTCATCGAAGGAGTAATAGCTGTCGGCGAAATCGTTGGCCCCGAGCGGCATGCGGCAGAAGTTGAAATTGCAGCCCGAAGTATCGAACAGCGCGCGGATGACGCTGTCCTGGCCTGCGGCGCTCAGGTGGTGAATGGCATCAAACATCTTTTCCTGGAAACAGCCGCCGAATCCCTCGATCACCTGATACTCCGAATCAGGAAAGATTTCGATGTAACTGGACGTGGCCGCCCAGGCGGTTCCGGCTTTGGCTCCGCTGTCAATCCAGGGAATACAGTAGGGAGCGGAAGTTGCGCCCGGCAGCCCTATCGTTGTGCGCACATAGGAGATCTGGGCAGACTGGGCAAATAGAGACGCGGCAAGAGCCGGCACCAGGCAGGGCATGACAAAATAAGACTTTATCAGCTTCATGACATTCTTAGCTCTTGTTGTCGATCATCTGCCAAATCAAAAAAGGCCTCGGGCCTATCGGCGCGGCCCGAGGCCTTTTTCTTTATTCCCGGACGACCATCTTCCCGGTCAACCGTTCTCCCTTCGCCAGGGCATGCACGATGTAGGTACCTGTCGACAGGCCTTTTCGCAGATCGACCGAGCCTTCCATGGTGCTGAAGTGTTCGAGGAGCTTGCCTTGCAGGCTATAAATCGAAACGGTCAATGGGGCTCCCTGGAGGTTAAGCGCCCTGACCATAGTGCCGGTGATCGACAGACCCGGACCGCTGGTATGCGCAGACGCCTGATGCAGCGTTCCGCTGGTCGTTACCGTATCGTCAAGCAGGAGCAGCGACAGGCTCTGCTGGGGCATGGGGATCGTATCGATCCAGGGTGTTCCCACGGTATAGGTAAAGGTCGTTACCGGCGTGAGCATGGAGAGCCACTGCGCCGAGTCCATCGAATTCCACTGCGCCGTTGTCGGGGTCTTCGGCTTTCCCTGCTTCTCCCATACCGCATAGGCATTGCTGTGCAATGAATCGATCCGATAATGGGTGACCGTTACCGTTTTACCGCTCGGGAACGGCAGACCGTTCACGGTCAGGTGCACCAGGTTGGAGTCGGCGAAACCGGCAAGAGATTGGTAGAAATTGTACACCAGTATCGCCACTTCCGTCGAATCGCTGTTCACGGTTGCGAACGCATCCACGCCATCGCTCGTGCCGGTGCCGCCCGTGCAGGAAATGCGGGTGGAACCCATCATGTGCAGCAGCTTGAACGCATTGAAGGCCGGTTTCCTGATCCCCTGGTAGGTGATGAGACCGTAGACCTGCCCGAACGGGAGACCGCCGGTGGCGGTAGCGCCCTGCCCCTCCATATAGGAGGCTCCGTTATTGCCGTTCTCATCGAAGCAATCAGATATCGCCCAGTACGAAAGTATTGCAGGAAGGGAGTCCCCCTGAAGGTAATCGTCGAGAACGAGCTTGATGGTCTTGGCAACGAACGGTGCATTGACATGCGAATCCATGGCGTATGCTGCAGCGTCGGTACTGCCGCCCGCCCCGCAGTAGCAGGAATTGTACTCGGTATTGACACTGGCGAGTTTCATGCCCATGGTCGTAATTTCGCCATCCCGGCTTGCGTTGTCCGAGGCCATATTCGACGGATTGGCGGTGCCCCCGGATCCGCTGCCGCCATATTGGTGGTTACTGATAAACTTGATGGGCAGATGGTTGTTTTTAACGAAGGTGCAAAAATTCTGGCAATAAGAGTTGAAACCCGTTGTCGCCGGCCCCCCTACGATAAGATTTGAGTCCGCACTCGTGATGCCCAGTGCCGCATACTTATACATGCTGTCATCCTGGGCCGCAGTGCCGTTAAAGAACCCCGAGTAATCGGGTTCGTTCCATTCCTCCCAGTACCAGTTCTCAACCCGGGCTTTTCCATAGGTCGCGATGCAATGGCCGGCAAGGTTGGCCATGAACCGCTGCCACATTGCCCAGTTTTTCGGCGGACCTATCGTGCCGTTGCTTTGCAGATCCTTGGGACAGAAATCGAGTTCCATCACCGGGTCCAGGCCGCAATTGGTGAGAATCCTTATGATCGAATCGAACACCGTGTAGGTGTACGTCGGGGTGTCATTGACATTGCCGTCCCAGTGAAACAGCCCGATGCTGTCGACACCGTCCCAGCCCATGAGCATGCCGTGGCCGCGCACCGATTTGAACCCGGCCTCCTGAGACCCGATTTTGGCTGCCGTCTGCCAGACAGGCTTAAGACATTCTATCATCCCTCCCCGCCCGACACATTGCTCCCAGAAGTGCGGGACCGACCCCTGTTTTGTCGAACTGCTGACGGTAAGGGCAACCGTATTTATGTAAGCCGCAGAGACGTTGCCGGAAAAAAACATGCCGGCAGCCAAAAGTGTAAGGAATGGCAGCTTCATCGATCCAAAAAGCTTCTTTACCATCGTACGCCTCGCATTCAGTATCGGGTGATTAATAGTATCGGTTGCAGTGAACGGAATTTCGACCAAATTTTACAAATATAATCATCAGCAATTATAAATATTATACCTGGTACAGAATACCGGGATCGACGTCTCCGGCTCCCCTGCCCGCCCTTCGCACCTCGAAGGAGGGGCAGGAAACCGGTGCTGCTTCAATTGTCAATACTGCGCACACTTTCAAAAATTCCGTTTTCTCAGTTCAGTGCCCTCACTTTATTCTCAACGGTCATAACTGCGCCGGAGGTGTTCCTGATCTTTGCCTCAAGGAGATAGGTGCCTGAAGGCAGGCTACCGTGATTCGACCGGATCGCAAAGGTTTGTTGATCGCCATGCAACGCACTGCCGGCGCGGTGCCCGGTCCAGACGGTCCGTCCCTGAAGGTCCGTGAGGGTAACATCCATTTCGCGCGCATTGATTGCGGAGGAGAGCGAAAAAGAGAGCGTGGAATTGCGTATTTCAAGACTCCTCAGCGGAGATGGGGCATAGTTATTCTGCTGCATTTCATGCCGGACCGCGGTGGAGTTGACAATCCTGAGGGTATTGAACGAGGTCGGGGGCAACGTGGCTTTGTACATCTCGTTGTTACCGACCTTGACCGTGAGCGGAAACGCGGTGGTGCTCGTATTGGCCATGACAAGAATGATGTCCCCGTTGGGATTGAGGAAAACGTTCGTGTTGGCAGGAGCGGTACCGGTATTCGTGAACCTGATCGCCTTGGCGCCCGGCTTCACGTAATAGCTGAAATGCTTCATTGCATAGAAGTGCGGGTTGTAGGTGACATGCTTGCTGACGAGGTTCACATTGATCATTTCATATTGCTGCCAGTTCCACCCGCTCAGGTTTGTCGTATCATTAACCACATCCCACATATCGTAGGCTGAGGTGCTGTCGTTCATAAAACTCGATACGTTTTGGAATTCGGTAACTCCCGGCGCCCAGTTCTGCGTAACGCTGGTGCCGGGGTTGCCGCCAAAGGGCGCTTCGGTTTCGACATATGGGATTGAGGGGTATGCGGCCACCGCCTGCGGCCCCCACTCAGGGTCCTGATACGAATGACTGGTCATGTTTGTAAAATTTCTGACGACCGTATCACTCATTATGTTCGTTATCCAATCCGAATAGGTGCCGCAGCAGAACACTCCACAGATTATCCTGGTGCTGAGGCTATCCTGCCGGAAGAGCGGAATCAGGTATTTGTGATAGAACGACTGTTCCAAGGTATCGCTCCATCCGCATTTCGGATAACCTCCGGAAGTGATGGTCGGCTCGTTCTGGCAGCAGATCGAGCTGATGGGTATCCCGCAGGCTTGATATGCCTTGACCCACTTATCAAGATACAGCGCCCAGGCTTTCTGTGTATTGGAGTCGGACTTCATATTGCCGGAAGAATACTGACCGTTGTCATGCATCCAATAAGGCGGGCTCCATGGACAACCCCAGAACTGGACGTTGGGGTTGATGGCCTGTGCCATGTGGATCAAGGGTATCTTTTTGGTCGAGTCGCGGTGGATGGTGAAATGGGTCATGCTATAATCACCGGAGAACGAGTCTTCCGAGATGGGGGCGGGCAGGCTGTCGTCAAAGTCGCAGCAGCCGATCGGCACGCGGCACCAGTTGAAATTACAGCCCGAGGTATCGAAGAGTGCGCGCATGACGCTGTCCTTGCCGGCCGAATCCAGCACCTGGATGGCATCCCACCACTTTTCCTGGATGGCGCCGCCCCAGCCGGTAATCGTTTGATACTGCGTATCAGGGAAGATTTGGGTGTAGCTGCTTGTGGTCGCCCAGGTAGTTGCGGCCTTGGCTCCGCTGTCGACCCATGGAATGCAATAGGGCTTGGAGGTGGCATTAGGCAACCCTATCGTAGTGCGGAGATAGGCGGTCTGTGCAAAAAGCGGAACGGCAAAAAGCAGAAACACGTATGCTCTGGCAATATGCGACTTATGTTTCATGGTACCTCCCCGGAAAACTTGGTTGGTAGTTAGTCATAGGGTTATTTATAATATTTTTTGCGCTATTTCCGACATTGTATCTGCTGCGGACAGCAAGGAGATCTGCACCGCAATAACTGTACTACAACACTAGTACACTATATTACTTTTAATCATTTACTTAATAATATAATCAAAAATTAAAGAAGTAGCAATTATATTTTGCTAAATTATTAATAATTGGTCCGGTTTGGGGCCGATTTTTCCAAAAATCGGCTTAAAAATGCTGAAAAAGCTATTTAGTCCTAATACCTGAGCAAAAAAAACCTATCCGTTCCAGCAGTGGGATACTATTTGAAAGTCTCAGGCTCCAAGAACTTCCCTGCTCAATACCCTTGCGGTACTATGCCGCTTCATCGTTGCACGTGCGTTTTTGAGGCTACCTGTAAAGAATCGATGGCCTGAGAGAGTTTCGCAAGAATTTGCGCGATCGCCCTTGCCCGCGCCTCATCGCCCGAGGACTTTGCCGATGCAAGCGCATTCCGAAGAACCGAAGTCGCATCGTTCCATTGCCCTTCTTGGACCAGAGCGAAAGCGAGATTCTGTAGCGGAGGGATCGCATCTGAGCTTATTTCCAATGCCCTGCGGTAGTGAGCGATCGCCTCGTCGGGCCGGCCGATTTGCGCAAGCAGGATCCCGAGGTTGTTGTGGGCTTCGGCATTATCGGGATTAAGCTCCAATGCCCTCCGGCAATGAGCGATGGCTTCGCCGGTCCGGCCGATTTGCGCCAGCAGGATAGCGAGGTTGCAATGGGTGTCGGCATTATTGGGGTTAATTTCCAATGCCTTACGGTAATGAGCAACTGCCTCGTCAGTCCTGCCCATTTGCGCCAGCAGCATGCCAAGATTGTAATGAGCGTTGCCATAGCCGGGGTCTCTTTCCAATGCCTTCAAAAAATGAGCCATTGCCTCGTCGGTTCGTCCCATCTTCGCCAGAAGAATGCCGAGATTGCAGTGAGCATCGGCACTGCCGGGGTCAATTTCCAATGCCTTTGAAAATTGAGCCATCGCCTCATCCATCCGTCCTGTTTGTAATCGTACATTGCCCAGGTTGATATGAGCCTCCACATAATCCGGGTCGATTTGCAATGCCTTTCCATATTGTACAATGGCGCTGTCCGGACTTCCGGTTCTGGCCAATACATTGCCGAGGTTTCCGTAAGCCTTGGCAAAGCCGGGATTGATTTCCAATGCCTTCCGGTAACAGGTGACCGCTTCATCGGTTCGTCCGGCATCAGCCATCAGAATACCGAGGTTATTGTATGCCATCCAGCAATCGATGTTCTTCCGAATCGTGGTCCGATACAGCGTCTCAGGATCGGCATACATGCGTGCTTGACGGAAGGTCATCAATGTAAGGATGGTGATGACGATCACCGGCAGCAGCCACCCGGGAACGCCCGGGGTTTTCCGGAATAAAGAGGAAAGGGCATTCACTCCCGCTGCGGTTATCACCATGGGACCGATCGCGGCAAGGTACACCCAATGGTCGGCGACAAAGGAAAACCTGAAAGCATACTGGCTGATGAAACCGGCCACCGGAAAAAGCATCGCCACAAAGTACAGGAAAACGGCACAAGGAGCCCGCCACCGTTTCCGGATCGCAATGAGGAGACCTGCAAGAGCAAGTGCAGCAGCAGGAAAGATGTATTGGGGCCATACCGCTGCATCGATCTTCCAGCGCGGATAAATGAATACCAGGTTACCCGGCCAGATTATTTTGCCCAGGTAAAACCAGAATGCCCTCCCGGCAATGAGGCATCGATCGGGAAATGAAATGGCAAATTCGTTCCCCTGGGTGCCGACAAAACGGTGCTCAACCCAGATGGTAACTGAACCGTATGCCAATGCAACCAGGAAAAAAGGGACGACCGGGAGCATATCATGTTTCCACGATAGCCTCCCCCGTTTCCACCAGGATATGATAAGCAGCACCAGCGGCAGGGGAACAATCGAGGTTTTCGAGGCGAGTCCAGCGACGAAGAGCAGCAATGCCGCAACAAGGATTCCCTTCTTCCGTTCCCGATCGAACCGCAGGTACACGAGGATCGAAGCGAGGAAGAAGAGCATGGACAGCACATTCTTCATTTCGGTAATCCAGGCTACGGACTCCACCATAACCGGATGCAGGGCGAATAACCAGCCCGCAAGCCATGCCCCCGGTATACCGAGCTTTCGTAGAATGCTGACAAGCAACAACGAGGAAAAAAAGTGAAGCAGAATATTGAGAAAATGATAGCCTGTTGTCGATGCACCCCAAAGATGATATTCCAGCCAGAAAACGGTGTGGACCAGTGGATAGTACTGTACCGTAGTTCCGGGATGTGTCCAGATGCTCGCCAGGCCATCCAGGGAACGAAGTCCCGGCGCTGTAATATTGAGGTCATCATCCCACAGTGGTTTGCCGTTCCACGCAGGCTGGTAGACCGCAAACGTAACCGCCAGCAGCAACAGCCCAAGAATCCAATCCCGGTTCCATGGGATAAGTTTTGCCGGGTTCACCATGCTTCGCAATGTATATCAATTTTCTTTTGACTCAGGGCATTACATTGATTTTCAAAACATAAACGCCATTCGTAATGCCAAAATCCTTCTCCAAGTCGATGACGTTTTTCTTCAGGGTTTTCTGTCCCACCAGCTTTCCGATGCAGTTGTACACCGCGACCGATTTGGACTTCCCCGCGAACGCCCTGTCGAGAACGACATAACCGTTCGCAGCTTTCAGCGTCATGGCGATCGGCGACAAATGGGCAATCGGTGCTTCCACCATGACGCCGACGGGGCAACCCGTTACCTGGGTACCGGAATACTGTATAACGCAATCGGGGTTCTGGGTGACCGTGTCGGCAATACCGTGTCCGGTGGTCACATAGACGATATTGAAAACGCGGTTCTGGAGCATGCCGGTGAAACTCCCGTTCCGTGCGCCGATGGTTACCTGCTTCGCCGCATCGTTATAGGTAATCGGTATCGTGGCATAGGCGCCGGTTTCGTAGTTGTAGTTATCGCCTTCGTCCTCGTACAGGGTAAAGCTCCCATTGGCTCCCGGATAGACCCTCAGCTCGATGGGGTTGACGCTCTGGGTTGCATACTGGATTTTCGGTCCCATCGGAACAATCGCGCCTGCTCTCGCGTAAACCGGAATGATCGTTGACGGCGCCGATACGCCGGTAAGGGTGGTGCCCGTGGTATAGGTTGCGGAAGCGCCGGTCCAGAAGTTGTACCAGGTCCCGGCAGGCAGGTAAACGCTACGGCTCGTGACGTTCGCGGTGTGGACCGGGTTGACAAGCAGCGCGGGACCGAACATATACTGGTCGGCGATGTTTTTTACGTTCGTATCGCCGGGGAAGTCGAACCACAGCGCACGGGTCATGGTATACGCCTGGTTCGTTTCCATCCAGGCAAGTGAATAAATGTAGGGCAGGAGGCGATAGCGTAACTGGTCATAGGCAGTGGCGATCGGTCGCACGGTAGCATCCATGTTGTAAATTTCCGTGGCACGGGACCCGTGAACGCGGAAAATGGGAAAAAAGGTCCCGGCCTCGAACCACCGTGTCAGGATATCGTCCGTAGGAGTATTCTGAAATCCCCCGATGTCGGAGCACCAGTACGGGTAGCCGGCCATGGACAAATTGATCCCGCCGCTCACCGTTGTTGCGACATTCCCCATATCGCTGCCGCTGAGATCGCCGTTCCAGTACATCGTTGAATACCGCTGCTGGCCGGCATAAAACGAACGGGTGAGATTGACAACACGCTTGGCTGTGGATACGGCACGCTGGTTGACGTAGATATTTTTAGCCTCCGCAATCGGATAGGCATTCGCATAGGTTTCGATCGCGCCCAGGCTGGTGGTCTGGTTGGTCAGGTAATCGCATTCGGGCTCGGTGGCATCGCACCACCAGGCGTCCACGCCGCTGCTGAACGCCGAAGAGTTCATGTATCCCCAGAAGAGGCTCAGCGCCGTCGTGTCGAAGGCATCCATGTAATCGCCGGCGGTTCCGCTGTTGCAGGTTGTGGTTAGGAAATGCGGTTGCATTGCCGTATAATTCGTTGTGCCCGAAACGAAGGTGGCCCAGATTGACAGTGCAAAATGGCAATTATTGCCATGCATGGTTGAAATCCACGATGATGGAGACGGCGACGTGTAAGTACTGCCCCACGTAAACGACCCGTATGCCGTCCACCAGTTCCAGTCCTGCACAATGCAGTCGACGGGAATGCTGTCGGCGCGATAGGTTGAAAGTGCGACAAGAATACTGTCCGAACTCGAATACCGGTTTTTGCACTGCCAGAAGCCGTATGCCCATTTGGGGAGCATGGGCGCCTGTCCGGTCAGGTTGCGGTAGCCTGCGACGATCGAGTCGAACTGCGGGCCGTAAATATAAAAATAGTCCCAACTGTTATTGAGCAGGAAACTGGCGGTAAAGTTGAGCGGCGAAGTTTTCGTGGCGTGGCAGCAGAAGTTCATCAGAACGCCGTAGCCGCTGGTGGTCATGAAAAACGGTATGATGTCCATCCAGTTGGTTTGATGCATATCGAAGTTGAAGGAACGGCCGTTAATATTGCCGGTCCGGTCGGGGGGAAGGGTAGTACTGCACCAATAGTCACTTTCGGTCCAGCCACCCGAGGATTCCGAAAGGTTTCCCAGCCCGTAGACCGCCTCGCTGGAGGGAGAATTGAATTGCAAGGATCCGGAATCGCCTGCCTGCCCACTCCTGGTGACCGGGATCAGGGTCCGCCCTCCCGCGATTTCGGAACAAATAGTGGTCCCGGAGGAATTTGCAAAAGATACGGCGGCATTCGACTTGGTCACCGACGCCGTTACCTGCGGCGTTGTCAGGACGATGGCGGTCCCATTATCAACCGCGCTGAAGGTTCCGGGCGTGAAGGCGGTCTGGGAAACGACAAAACCCTGCGGCGCCGGAATCGTTGACTGAGCTGTATAGACGACGCGGATGATGTTTCCTGCGCATACCTGCAGCTTCAGCAGTTTGCCGCCCGACGTGTAGCAAAGCACGCCGTCGGACTGGGTCGCAAAGGAATCGATCGTTTCGGCAGCGGTAACGGCAAAAGGCGCCACACCGATTAACAGAACCAGTAGTTTCCGCACTGTTTGCATAGGCCATCCAAGCGTTAGGGTTTATTATAATATAATTACCCCCGGGCCAGTGCATCCCGGCTGTTTTTTTTGTGATACACCCAGCACGGCGCGTTTTGCGCCCCGATGTTCCCGAACCGTAAGTCGGATCTCTATTTGCCTATAATCATGATCGCTCTGGACCCGGCTGCGGAACTTCGCGCTGTCTCCAGACCAACCAGGTACACTCCTGCCGGCAGTCCGGAACAAACCAGTTCGCCCATCGAGCTCCCGATGCGGTAACGCTTCAGGAGAGAACCCCGGGCAGAGAAAAGTGTAATTCGGGCAGGAAGGGATGAAACGCCCTCCCAGCGGATGATACCGTGTGCGGCGGTAAAAGCATTGCCCGGAATGAGCGGTTTCGACGCCTCCTTGACCGCCGTCACCGACCCCGGCCCCGGCGCTGGCCAGGTAAATACCGTATTTCCGTTTACCCTCGATTTCGACATGAGCCAGGGAACGAGCAGGGGACTGTAGAATGCCATATGCCAACCGGAGTTATGGTTTCCCTTGTTTACCCCGAAAAACAAATATTCGGCGCCGTTGACAACGGCGTTGTTCAGCGAATCTGCCGAAATGCCGGTCGGATTTGCCACCGTGAAATTCGGGCCGCTCGATGAATCCTGCGAGGCGTAAAACTTCACAACCGGAATCCCGGATTTTATCACTGCCGTGACGAACTGTGTGTCGGGCTTCACCGTGACCGTTCCGTCGGAGAGGCCGTGAAACATCCAGAACGGCGTTTTAGTCATGACATTGATGCTATCGAGGTAATTTTCGCCGGCACAGGGAAACGTCGCGGCGAATTTGGTCGGATAGCTCATCATGAGGGCTTCGGTACCGAGGCCGCCCCATGAAAGGCCGCCGATATACAGGCGGGTAGTATCAATGGGATACACTTTGATAAGGGAGTCGATGACATTAACTGCGGCAACGGCGGGCAGTGCGGCATATCCTTTTTGGGCGGCGGTACCGGTGTTAAAATAGCCCCACTCGTAGGATGAACTCGGGCACTGAGGATAGAGGATGAACGGCTGGTATTTACTTTTGACGCTGTCGAGCATCCACTGATGGGTCATATACTCGTGGTCGACCTGGATTGAATCGTCGTTTCCGCACTCGCCGATCCCATGCATGACCATTACCAGCGGGTACTTGTGCTGGTTCGAGTACCCGCGGGGAATATACAAACGGAAATGCATGGTCGTGCCGTCGGACATCTTGGTGGTGCCGGGCTGACAGGAATCGGCTGCCTTGGAAAACCCCTGCGACACAACGGCGCAGAGCAAAAGACTCATAAGCAATAAGGTGCGTGCCATAATTCCTCCCTCGAATAAAAGGTGATCCGGTTCCCCCCTCCTCCCTCACCGATTATTTTTCCGTCAATCGTACCTTAAGTATATACATTCCCTTTCCGACTCCAAACTCCCGGCTAATATCGAAGCTGTTTTTCCGGAACGACTTGCTGCCCACGAGTCTGCCGCCGAGATCGTAGATCTCAACGGATTTCGTCCGACCGGCCAACGAAGCGGCCAGGATGATGTGATCGGTTGCCACAGTGAGCTGAAAATTGGTCTGCTCATGAGGAACTGCGGAAGACTCGTGCAGGGTGCCCACCGGACATCCGGTAACCTGCGATCCGGAATAATTGATAATGCAGTCCGGATTCGTGGTAACGGGCTCACCCACGCCATGATTTGCAGTGACATAAACAATCGTGAATACCCGGTTCTGGAGCATGCCGGTGAAACTTCCGCTCCGCGCACCGATGGTCACCACTTTCGCCGCATCGTTATAGGTGATAGGAATCGTCGCATAATTACCGGACTGGTAATTATAGTTGTCGCCCTCGTCCTCATAGAGGGTAACCGATCCGTTTGCTCCCGGATAAACCCGAAGCTCGATGGTATCGGCCCTCTGTGTCGCATACTGGATCTCCGGGCCCATGGGAACGATGGATCCTGCCCGCATCAGAAGAGGAATCTGGCTTCGTGGCGCACTGACGGTTGTCTTCTGACCGCCGGTGAGGCTTGCGCCTGTCCAGAAGTTGTACCAGGTCCCGGCCGGCATATAAACCGAAGCCGAGGTAGCGCCCTTGGTGGTCACCGGGGTCACGAGAAATGCCGGCCCGAACATGTATTCGTTGCCGATACTCTTAACCGCAGTATCAGAGGTGAAATCCATGACTAAATGGCGCATTGGAGTATAACTGCTGTTGGTGGTCATCCAGGCCAGAGAGTAAATGTATGGCATAAGCCGGTAACGGAGCTTATCCAAATACAGGAGATTGGCTTTCGTGGTTGAGTCCCACGTTGACGAATACAACTCCTTGCCCTGCCCGGACTCCATGTTCCCGTGAATCCGGCACACCGGCTGGAAAACACCGTATTGGAACCACCGCGTCATAAGCTCCCGGGCCGTGTCCTGGGTGAAATCGCAGCTGGAGCCCCAATAGCCGCCGATGTCGGTGCACCAGTAGGGCAGGCCGGAAATGGTTGCACCCAGCCCGGCGGGAATCGAATTAGCCAGATTGCCGAAACTGCAGTAGACGTCGTTACTCCACGTCATTGCGGAGTGCGCCTGTTCCCCAGCGAAGGTGCAGCGGTGCAGGATCACGAACCGCTTTCCCGAAATATCCCGCCTCCAGTTATTCCACCCCATCTTCGTGAGGTAGAACGGGTAAGCATTGTAATAGAGGCCGTTCCTGCCCATGTGCGTGGTAATCGTATCCCTGCTCCCGAAGCCGTACGGGTAGGCGAAAGGTTCGTCATTGTCAAGCCACCAGGAGTCCCAGCCTTCCGGGATGAAAAGCTGATCCCGCATAAAATTCCAGAACTGCTCCCTTCCGGCCGAATCGAAGGGGTCGAGAAAATGGTCGCTGCCGCTCGAAGGCCAGAGCGCCCCCATCCCGTTGAGCGTGGTATAATTCGAGGAGCCGCTCGCCACTTCCGACCATACCGAGAGCATGGTATGAATGTTCGCCGTATGCATCGTATCGATCATCGCCGGGATGTTGGTCCAGCTGTTGTCGAAACAGTTGCAACCCTGTTCGCCGGTAGAGCCCCAGTACTGCCAGTCCTGGACGATGCAATCGACGGGAATGTTATTGCTCCGATAGCCGGTTTTAACGGCGAGATATTCAGCCTGCGACCCGTAGTGGTCTTTCGACTGGATGAGGCCGTAGCACCACTTGGGAAACATGGGAGCAACTCCGGTCGTCGTCCGGTATTTGGCAATCACCGAATCGATCGTCGGCCCGAAAAAGAAATAATAATCAAGCATCTGGCCGCACTGCGACATGTAATGATACTGGGTATTGCTTAAATCCGCCCCATGGAAGTAGCCTCTCGAATAATTGTCCCAGTAGATGCCATACCCGCGGGTGGAAATGAGTACCGGAACTGCATTAAAATAGGTACTCCCCGGATTTCCATACTCATTACCCAGATACACCGAGCTGATGCCCTTATAATTGTTAAAAGTCGATCCGCCGCCGACCTGGACCATATGCTGGCCGAGCCCGAACAGCCCTTCGTTCGTCGGAGAGGTGTAAGAGGTCGTAATCGAATCGGTGCTTATGACGCCATCTACCGTTGACGAGAGCACAGATTTGCCGGTCTCGCCGACGATTCGGGTATTGGTCGAGTCGGCGTACGTGACATTTGCCGTTGACAAACTCACCTTGATGCTCAGGCGGGAGGTTGCCAGCGTAACCGTGTCGCCTGACGCTGTAACTGCAAAGGTAGGAGTAGGCCAGGTCCTGAGGACCACCAGTTGCGTTTTTGCGGGAAACGAAGACCCCGGCGCATAGGTCACGTGCACGATGTCGCTCTGGCATACCTGAACGCGCATGATCCCGGGATTGAGCGTAAATGTTATTCCGGCGCTGTCCTGCTGGTATGTCGACACGCTCAGGCCGAAGCCCGTCTGGATCAGTACGAAGAGCCCCGCGAAAGCAGCTTGAATCGTAAGAGGCACTTTCATGATAATCTCCTTCTTTATGAATGGGTTGAGGTCTTTTAGAATTGAGCGACCAGTTTCGTCATCCAGTACCATTGGTTGGGAAGGGTCTGCGCTTCTTCAAGCTCATAGTAGGCATTATCATCCTGTAATGATTGCAGTCGCGAATGATCCCGCGCGCATTGAACGATTACCCCAAAATGATCGTGCGCGAACATCTTCTTCGCATAAATCGACCATTTCCAATTATCGAAATCATACGGCTGTCTGACGTAATGATACGGCAACGGAAGACTTGGGCTGCCCCCTTTGCCATCCACATAGGCAAGATTATCGGGATATTTGCAGCCGTACCACTCGACTTCGGCTCCGAGCACATCCAGGAGTTTGAATGTTGGAACATTGAATCCCAGGACCACGGGTATTTTATAGGCCAGGGTATCATAGCCCCAAAGATTTTTTTGCGTAGAATAGCCTTCCGTTGCATATGAGCCGGAATCATTTGCCGGATACGATTGCAACCCGAGAATCGCCGCCTCGCCATAAAGCCTGCAATCTTCTTCGCCGAAGAGATCCGTTTTTGGAAAAAGCGGTTTGGGATCAAAGCTGAAACGGCCCATCAGCTTGATCCCCCTGAAAGTATAATATCCGGTATCCCCGTTTTGGACATACATGATATCGGTGTTGCCGACGGAGTTTTCAGGCGTGGTCTGACTCTCGTCCACCGATAGCAGGTTTGCCCACTGCGCTCCCCATCCCACATTGAAAAGGTTCCCGAAGCTGCAGTTTCCGATATAGGAAATTGACGCATCTCCATAAGGAGGGAAATCCGTGGCGAAGGAAACGATGAGATCCTGATGCAGCCTGCCCGCCAAATCGCTGCTGAACTTGATTCCGGTCAGCCTGGCAAACGGTTCATCGAAATTATTGATAAGATAGGCCGGATAGGTGCCGCTTCGGAAGAGATATTCACCCAGGTTGCGGACATCGGGATTATACTTGAAGGGAAAATGACCGACGGTAATATCGAGAAACGGCGCGTTGATATCGCCGAAAGTATACTCTCCGTAAGCTTTATCAACAATAAAGGTGCTGTTGTATCTCCAAACATAATATGACTGGCTGCTTGCCCCTCCTTTGGGGGCATTCTGCCACATTTCTCCCTCAAGAGCCCCGACGACTTTGATCCGCTTATTGATAACCGCATCAACACCGAAATCCAGAAATTCCTGCTGCAGCCATTGAAGTTGTATTGGTTTATCGCTATTCGAAAATAAATTTCTATACTGCCCTGTTGTCATCCAGCCTGCGGTAGTTACGCCGAGATCGATGCTGGAATCGGCGGTTTTAATGTCGATTCGACCGAATGATGGGGCCATGGCAGAAAGCCATAGAAGAATAATTGCAACCGTGCGGGATTTTAACGGGATCACATTCTCTCCTTCTATTGAATAAGCATTGATTTATTGGCAATTACCAACCCGTTGTATTTCAGGCTGACCAGATACGCCCCGCTGGAAAGCCCCCGGGCAATGACCGACTGCGTCCCTCCTCGTATCGTCCGGGCAACTATTTCCCGGCCCTGAAGCGTTGTCACCCGTACCTCCCACTCCTGATTGCCGCCGAGTGCCGCGATCAGCATTCCCCTGCTCTGCCGAAGGGTGTACTGCGCCGTCCGGAGCTTTGGGGATTCGGGCTTGACCTTAATCTGGCCGGTAAACTTATCAATTGTGACCGTGCTTCCGCTGTAGGTAAACGTCCGGTCGACGACGCTGTCCGGTGTGACCGGCTCGCCGACCCCATGGTGATGGGAAACCCAGACGACCTTGAAGGTGCGGGTCTTCAGCATTCCCGAGAACGATCCGATTGTCGGTCCGACGGTGAGTATGTCGGTCGCATCGTTCCAGACAACCGGAATGGTTGCAAAGGCGCCGTTCTCGTAGTTGTAATTATCGTTTTCGTCTTCGTAAATATTAAAGGATCCGTTCGCTCCGGTATACACCCGCAGCTCGATCGGGTCGGCCGCCGAATCGGCGTACTTAACCTCCGGTCCCATGGGCACGATCGATCCGGCGCGGATAAAAAGCGGCATCGTGTCGAGCGGGGCGCTTGCGGTTATCGTTCTGCCCGCCTTCGAAATGGTGGTATCACCCGTCCAGAAATTATACCACGTCGACGAAGGCAGATAGACCGAAATCGAGGTAGTCCCCCCGGTATAAACCGGACATACAAGAAATGCCGGGCCGAACATGAATTGAAAATTAATATTATACACATTGGGATCATTCCTGAAATCAAAGGGCAAAGCGCGCATTATGGTATAGCCATTCTGAGTGACCATGCCGGCAAGCGAATAAATGTAAGGAAAAAGCCGATAGCGCAGATTGAGGTAATTGACAAGGATCGATTCCGTTTGCGGGAGCGGCGATAGATTTCCTCCCGTGGCATCGTTCCAGCACCAAACTTCGTTGCATGATCTGGTGCCGTGGACGCGGAATACCGAATTGAAGGAACCCCACTCAAACCAGCGAGTCTCCAACTCAGCGGTATTGTTGCCGGTAAACCCTCCGATATCTGTTGTAAAGTACGGCATGCCGGTCATGCAGAAATCCAACCCTGCGGGTATCTGTGCCTCCAGCGTACCGAAATCCGTCCCCACGTCGCCGGTCCAGTAGGCAGCGCCCAGGCGCTGAGATCCGGCATAGTACGATCGTGTCAGGTTTGTTACCCTTTTCGTGCCGTTAAAAGCCTTGCGGTAGCCGTCATAGAGCGTTTTGCTGTGAATCAGCGGAAAAATATTTCCATATTCCTGTGCCGGGCCTTTGGCGGTTCCGCAGAATGGCCAGCCGAAGGCTTCAGGCTCGGTCGCATCGGGCCAGAACCCATCGATATTTTTTGAAATAAGGCTGTCATTTATAAATTTCCAGTAATAAAACGAGGCACTGTCGTTCAGGGCATCATAGGTCTGGCCGAGGTAATCATTGACCGTAAGTAAATAGCCGTGCGCGTTCATGAACGTATAGTTGTTGTTGCCGGTCGTGGCGGTGAACGACGGCCAGACCGAAATGGTAAAATGGCAATGCAGCGAATTGTGCAGTGTATCAATCGCCGCAGCAATGTTCGGATAGCGGCTTGGGTCGAAACACTGGCAGCCGTTAAAACCGGACGGATAGTAATTCCAGTCCTGGACGATATTATCGATCGGATAATTCTTGCTCCGGTAATTCTTCACAACCGTCATGAGCTCGCTCTGGGAAGCATAATAATTTCTGCATTGCCAGAATCCGTAGGCCCATTTCGGCCACATGACCGCCTGGCCGGTGATCGTGCGATATCCGGCGATGATCTGGTCGAATTCGGGCCCGTAAACAAAATAGTAGTCGATCGCATTGTTGGTTGCCCACGAACAGGAAAGATTCAGCGCGGAAGTGGAGGTTGCGGCCGCCCCCCTCGAATAATTGACCCAGAGCACGCCGAAACCCCGGGTCGACATGAAGAAGGGTGAGCAATCGGTCTGATTATGCTGGACAAGAGAATCGGTCTGCCCCAGCTGATTTAAAAGGCTGTTCTGGAATTGACCGAAGCCGTACAGGCCTTCCGTGCTCGTCGCATTAAAGGCAAAGGCCCCGGCATACGCGCTCACTCCGGAGATGGTAACCGGCGTCAGCGATTTTGATCCTGAGACCTCGTTCACAATCGGCGTTCCGCTCACCGTGGAGAAGGAAACCGCTCCGCTGGTTTTATCGATGGCCACCTGCAGTGCCGAGGTGTTGATGTACAGCATCGTCGAACTCTGGGTGGTATCCCAGGAAACGGGGCTCCAGCTCCCCTTGACCACGAGATAATTCCCCGTATCGGCCGGAATCGTGGTTCCGGCAACGTAACAAACGCGAATAATGCTCGGGCTGCATACTTTGACGTACAATGTATTGCCGCCGGCCATCGCCCCCGTGACGCTGACCGAATCCTTGGTAAAGGCTATCTGGCCGAACAGCGTCTGGGCTCCGAAGATAATTGAGAGTACCAAAGCGGCTTTTAACGTATTCATCGTTGCTCCTGTGAATAGGCTTCCGAGCGAATTATAAAGATTTCCCTGCCTGAAGAAGATGGCAGGCTGCTTCGCGGTACAGGCTGCCTCGTTATCCCCGCAGTTTGTCGCGGGGAGGTTCAATAGAACCGGCTATTTAATTTTTACTTTCAAACCCGCATTAATTTGAAATCCCCGATTAGTTTGCGTGTAAGACGACAGCGCCGAAGTGTTCGACAAGCCCAATAAATATGAAAATTCCACAAAAGGTACCATGGAATGCGTCATCGGGAAATCGGCTCCGGCTCCGCAATAGATGCCGAAGTCGGCTGCATTATAGAAGGTGGATTCGTCGGTAGCGGCACTTCCGTTTTCCAATCTGGCGTTGATCAGGAATCCAAAATTACCTCCCCCGAGCAGGTAGGGATGGATTCGGGAAGACAGCGGATAGCTGAGTTTCACGGCAATCGGGAGGGCGACATAATTCAACTGATCGGCCAACGCGCCTGCCGATCCGCCCCGCCCGGAGTACTCGATTCCTTCCCGAAGGGAAAGGTACTCCGAAAAAATAGCATCCATTGCAAATCCGCCGGTGAATCCGGTTCTAGTATCGGTTACAGAGTTTACACCGAAGAGAGATATCTCTTCTTTAAAAAATCCAACTCCAATGCTCCCTCCACCCTGCAAGCTCACTTGCGCACCTGTTGAGAAGGCAAAAAGGACCACCGTTATTGCCGCCGGGCTAAAAAATTTGGATCTCACTGCATCTCCTTTGGATAAAGGATTTCCGGCATTATTTTAAGATAATTCGGCTTGCCGCATAAGTCTGAAAAGGAAACAGATGCCGCCCTTGCATCATTGCATCTCAGTGATCTTCAGGCTATCCGCCACATATTGGGTGTTTGCCGTAAACCGGGCCTTCACGACTCCGCAACGGTAGCAGCCATGGCTGTTCCAGCACATCTTTATCGGGCACCGGAAACCACGCGGAAACCGTAGTAATAGCGACCGCCGCCCGGATAGTACATGTTACGGTATGCCGCGGTCAGGGCGATGCCGTTATCGTCCCACGAGCCACCACGCAGCATGCGGTAACTGCCGGTACTTGGTCCTGTCGGGTTGGTCTGCGCACCTGACGAGTAACTCCCAAACCAGTCATTGCACCACTCCCACAGGTTCCCCGCCATATCGTACAAACCCCACCCATTCGGGTTCTTCCTCGCTACAGGTTGCGTGCCGTTCGGCGAATTATACTTCCAAGCCGCATTGCTGTCCATTGCAAGCGTATCGGCACTCGTCATCGGCGGATAGTTTTTGCCCCAGTAATAGTCGGTCGTCGTCCCCGCGCGGCAAGCATATTCGTACTCCGCCTCGGTCGGCAGACGGTACCCGTTTCCGGAGTAGTTTATCGTTACATTCGTCAGGGAATCATAGCCTGAGCCCTGATAGATCCCAGTATAGGTATACACCGTGTCCAATCCCGCAAACACGCTCAGGCGGTTGCAGAATAATGCCGCATCGTACCAGTTTACCTGCTCCACCGGCCAGGTAGATCCTGAATCGAAATAGGAGGGGTTTGTTCCCATCACGGCCAGGTATTGCTCCTGAGTCACCAGCGTCTGCGACATCGTAAATGCCCCGAGCGTCACGCTGTGAACCGGTGAAGCGTAAGGGGCCGTACCACCCATCTGAAATGTACCTGCCGGTATGTTTACCATGGTCGGAAGGATAACCTTGAGATTGCCTACCGTAAAATGCCATGCAGCCGACCAATCGCTCGTGCCTTCAGCATCACCCGCGTTTACCCGCCAATAATAGATTGTATACATTTGCAAACTGCTGACCGCAAAGGATGGTGCAGTAACCCCGCTTTCGCTCAGAACAGTCGAGGCGAAGCCCGCAGTCGTTGAAACCTGCACACCATAGGATGCCGCACCGCGCGATGGATTCCAGCTCAAGGTAAGCGAAGTCGACTGGCCCGCCGCACCATTCGCCGGAAGCGCCAGCTTCGGTACTGGAGCAATGGTGACTTCCGTCGTGAAAGCATAGGTCCCCGACCAAACCCCCGCCCACTTACCGGTTTCCGCATCTTCCCGCCAGTAATAGACGGTGCTGCCGGAAAGACCGGAGAGCTTACACTGCGGCGCAGTCAGTCCGGTCTGGTCGACGAAGGCTGTCGCAAATGTCGCATCCGTCGAGACCTGGATGCTGTAGGATACGGCGAGCGGCGATGCGCTCCAGCTCAGGCTGATCGTGGTGTCGACCCTGGTCGCACCGTTTTCCGGAGATATGTTGGGATTGCCTTGATCAAGTGAGGCAGGATTATTGCCGCCGCAGCCGGCGCAGAGTGCCAGCGCTGCAATTGCTCCGAAATGCCACAAAAGCTTGTTCATTGTTCCCCGCCTCCTCGAGGTATTTACCTTATCATTTTGTCACGGCGCCGACCCCGAGCTTTGCCGAGGAAGCACGAAGCATACGGTTATTGAAAATACTGCATTACTCCTATTCCCTACTTCGATTCCAAAGCCCGGACCTTAATCATATAAATGCCCGTGGCTATGCCTAAATCCTTTTTCAGCGAAACGGATTGTTTTTCTACAATAGCTTTAGTAATCAGCCTTCCGGAAATGGAGTATACTGCCAACTCCTTTTGCAGGCCGACATAACTATGCGGGAAAACGATCCTCTCGTCCGCGCTTTTCAGAGCGGTTATCATTCCGGGCCTTTGAACTATCCGCGTCTGGCACTTACTGCATACGCCGACCGCGGCAGCAGGACAGCCCTGGATAGCGGCTCCGGTATACGATATCACGCAATCGGGATTCGGCGTTACCGTGTCGGCGATGCCATGTCCTGCTGTTACGAAGACGATGTTGAATGTCCGGTTCGTGAGCATACCGGGAAAGCTGCCGCTTCGCGCTCCGATGGTCACTTTGCCCGTCGCATTACTGTACGAAATCGGTATGGTTGCGTAGGTCCCGGACTGGTAATCGTAATTGTCGCCCTCATCCTCATAAAGGGTGAAATTCCCATCGGCCCCGGGGTAGACCCGCAGTTCGATAGGATTGACGCTCTGGCTTGCATACTGGATTTTCGGCCCCATCGGAAGGATCGCACCGGCTTTGGCGTAAATCGGTATAGTCGCTAAGGGGGCTGATACGCCGGTGACCTTGGTGCCGGCGGCATAGGTACTTGAGGTGCCGGTCCAGAAGTTGTACCAGGTGCCTGCAGGAAAGTAGATGTTGCGGCTGGTTGCGCCGGTCGTATCCACCGGGTTGATCATCAGCGCCGGGCCGAACATGTACTGGCTTGCAATGTTTATAACGTTCGAATCACCCGGAAAGTCGAACCACAAGGCGCGCGTCATGGTATAATTTTCATTGGTCACCATCCCCGCAAGCGAATAGATGTAGGGCATGAGACGGTACCGCAATATGTCGTAGTAGGTGCAGATCGGCCTCGCCTGGGAACTCATGTCATAAATTTCCGTGTTTCGGGAGCCATGAACGCGGAAGATGGGAAAAAAGGTCCCAACCTCGAACCAGCGTATAAGACACTCATCGGGAGGCGTTCCCGAGAATCCGCCGATATCGGAGGTCCAGTACGGATTGCCGGCCATCGACGAATTGATTCCGCCGCTCACCGTGGTAGGAACGTTCCCCATGACGCTCTCCAGGTCCCCGTTCCAGTATAAGGACCCGTACCGGTACATACCGGCATAGAATGAACGGGTGAGGTTGACAACTCGCTTAGCTTTTGATACGGAGACCTGGCCATTGTACATAGCCTTGGCTTCTACCATCGGGAAGGCGTTCGCATAGCCTTCTATGGCTCCCAGATCCGTTGTCTGGTTGGTGAGATACGAACACTCCGGCTCGGTGGCGTCACACCACCAGGCGTCAACACCGTTGCTGAAGCCCCCGGAGTTTATGTCGCCCCAGAACAGACGGTCCGCGGTCGTGTCGAAGATATTGATGTCCTTGTTGGCGCTGCATGATGCGTTGAGGAAATAGTTCTGCAGGGCGGTATAATCCGCGCTGCCTGAAGCGAACTGCGGCCATATTGACAGGGTAAAATGGCAACTGTCGCTGTGGATTGTCGAGATCCATGATGCCGGGGCCGGTGACGTGTAGGCGGTGGCCCACTGAAAAGAACCGATAGTGGTCCACCAGTTCCAGTCCTGCACGATATTGTCGACCGGTATGCTGTCCTGGCGATAAGTTGAAACCGCGGTCAGGATACCGCTTGAGCTCGAGTAGGCGTTCTTGCACTGCCAGAAGCCATATGCCCATTTGGGTAGCATGGGGACCTGGCCGGCAACATTGCGGTAACCGGCAATGATGGTGTCGAACTGGGGACCGTAGAAAAAGAAATAATCCCAGCAACTGTTGTTCAGGAAGCTGGCGGTAAAGTTAAGCGGCGACGTTTTCGTCGCATGGCAGCAGAAATTCATCAGGACGCCATAGCCGCTGGTGGTCATGAAAAACGGTATGACATCCACCCAGTTGGACTGATGCATATCGAAGGTAAATGGCCGGATATTGATCTGCCCGGTTTGATCGGGTGCTTGTTGAAGCCAGTAGTTGCCGGTACCCTGATTGCCCTGATAGGCCGAAAGGTTTCCCAGACCGTAAACCCCTTCGCTTGTGGGAGAGTTGAAATTGAGCGTTCCCGAATCGCCGGCCTGCGAGCTTTTCGTAACCGGGTAGAGGCCCCTGGCCGATTCGGAACAAATGGTGGCACCGGCCGGATTCTTGAACGACACCAGCGAATTCGACTTGTTCACCAGGGTCGTGCACTGGGGCGTGGCAACCACAATCGCGGTCCCGTTATCGGCGACCGTGAAAGCTCCCGGTGTGAAAGAGGTCTGGCTGACCACCAGGCCCTGCGCTGCCGGTATTGTGGTTCCCAGCGTGTAAACTATCCTTATGATTTTCGGCGCACACACCTGCACCTTCAGTGAGCCGCCGTTTGACAGTGCACAAAGGGCGCCGTCCGACTGCGTGGTAACGTTACTGACCGATTGTGCCGTGGCTGGAGCCAGCGGTGCTGCGGCAAAACAGGCAAGTATGCCGATAATGCCCAATGTCGGAGCGAATGCTTTCATGGGAAAATCTCCTATTAGCCATGCGCGGCTGCTTTGACGAAAAATAAGTGCATCCGGCAAGAACCATGGTTCCTGCCGGATTTTTTCTCTCCTTATTTACAGAGTACCTTTACCGTCTGGATAGTCTTGCCCGCCTTGTTCATAATCAGGTATATACCGGGAGCGGCTTTCTTTCCGCTCGCATCGGTCCGGTCCCAGACCATCCCCTCGCGATTTTCCCCTGAAGTCGGGCTGTTGAGAAGTTTCACCAGGCGCCCCCTCATATCATAGACGCCCAGCGTGCCGGAAACCGGCGACAGGGTTCGCTTAAGGGGCGTAACCTGGACTGCCGTAGTTCCGGGAACCCAGTTGGCGGTATTCGGGGTGCCTCCCAGCACGAAGGTGTTGGCCGACATTGCAGGCAGCGCCGGCGTAAATGCCTGCGTGCCGACCTTGATAACGGGCGAGACCGCGGAACTTGAATTATTCGCGACTTCAAGAATAATGGAACCGTCCGGGTTCTTGAAGCCGACAACGGTCAGGCTGGTATTCGTGCTGGAAGCCATGATCCGCACCGCACCCACGGCAACATAATAGCTGTAATGCTTCATGGTGAAAAACTCGCCGGTATACTTGACCGTTGGAAGGGGCTTCGCACGCGGATTGACGACAACCATCGAATTCTGCGCCCAGTTCATCTGGCCGCAATAGGCCGGTTCGCTATCCAGGACCATGTTCCAGAAATTGAAAACGTTGGTCTGGTTGGTCCAGAAGTCGCGAAGGGCATCGAAGGTATTCATGGCCTCGGTCCAGGTGTTCAGGCCGTCATTACTCCAATTTTCAGTCTGAATGGCATGCCAGTGCAGGTTATACTTGAGAGAGGTATCGATGGACTGATTCATTTGCGCCGATCCGCCCCGCTGCAACCCGCAACCCAGGATCAACTTGCGAGCCTGGGTATCGGCAAGCGTCGGCCCCGCATCGGTGGCAAATCCATTTTCGTAGAACGTGCCCATCCATACCTCGGTGGAAATGCCGTTCTGCGTGAACCCCGGGCACAGGTAGTCGCGGCAGAAGTTTCTCATCCAGACACCGGTTCCCGGCCAGGCGCAGGAAGGCTGGTAGGTTGCCTGAAAGGTCGGCTCGTTCTGGGGGCAGACCAAGGCAATCGAAATGCCCTTCTGCTGCCAGGCCTGGACGAATTTGCGGAAGTACAGCGCATAAGCGGTTAAATATTGCGCAGCCGTGTCCATCGTGGAGGTGACATTGTTCACGACGCCCCAGGGCTGGTCGGTATTTTTCATCCAGCTGGGCGGCGTCCAGGGAGTCCCGTATATCATGAGGTTGGGCTGGTATTGGATTGCCGATTTGACGTAGGGGATATTGAAGAGCGAGTCGTGCGCAATCGTAAAGTACTGCATGTTGAAATCCGTCGTCGCCGAGCTGCCCGAGGGAATTTCGTCAAGCGTGTAATTCTTGGTGACCGTGTAATCGCTGCAGCCGATTGGAACACGGCCGAAATTGAACCTGCAGCCGTTGACCGGGTCGAACAGCTCGCGCATGACCGCCGTTCCCATGCCCGCGCTGAGACGGTTGATGGTATCGATGCAATGCGCTCCATTGTCGTTGAAAGCCCCGCCGAACCCCTCGACCCTCTGGTACATGGTATCGGGAGTAACGGTGATGGTCGGGGTCCCCGAAGCAGCGGCAAGGGTGATCGTACCTTTCCATATCCCTCTCGCGACGGAGTCGGATGACCTCCAGCCGGCCGTGGCAAAAGTCTGTGGTGCGTGGAATTTGAACCAGTTCAGGCTGAACAGGTTTCCTGTCCCCCCGGTAAATTTAAGGTAAACCGTATGGACTCCGGATATACTGCCGAGTCTGCAGGTCCTGCCGGTCCAGGTTTGCCACGCTCCCGTAGCCGGTCTGGTCTCACACGTGCAGGCCAGCGTTCCGGCAAGAGAGTCGAGATAAACCTCGATATAGCCTCCATTACCATAACTCGCGATCCGCGCCTCAAAGCACTGGATCCCGCTGGTGCCGAAATTAACACTATCGTAGTACGTATAGCTGCCGTTCTGGATCGAGGTCACATCCTGGCCGCCTTCGGAGCAGGTCTCGGTAGTAACTCCGGATGAACCGCTGAATGCTTCGGCCTGGATGGTATCGGTCGCATTCAGGGCAAGAACTTTTCCGGTCCAGAGAAGAACGGCAGCGAGACAACCAATCACCGGACAGCGCAGAAAACCCATTTTAGCAGAATTCACCTTTTTGCTCCTTTCAAAAAATCAGCATCAATCCTTTTTCAATTAAAGCCACGGTTTGAAAACCAATTGTATTAGTGTACCATTACAGTTTTGCAGTCTTTTAGTTTATAAACTATGGCTTTTCAATATAATTTGGGGAACTTAAAGAGAGTATAAAAATCTTGCCCCGCACCAAGGGGGGGCTCCCTTGATTTTTTCATTCTCTTCCCCGCTGTCTGGGCATGACCTTAAGGGTTCGCCCTGTCGGTGCTACGCAAAAAGGCAGGCGCTCCATTGCGCCTGCCTTTTAAATGAGCCTGTCACCCTTTTCCGTCAATAAGCATTCGGCAGCGACTTCACCAGGTGCCTGCTGCCGTTGCTCCATTCCGCATACAGCAGGCCCGCAGCGAATCCCTTTCGGCTGACCGTAAGCGAGGCGTTCTTATCGACGCTCTTCGACCAGACCGTCTTTCCATTGATGTCAATGATTTTCAGGAGTCCGGGTTCGTCGGGGCAGTGGAAAGTAAACCCGCGAGTCCCTGAAATCACCCCCAGATGAAGCTGCTGTACGACCTGCGACCGGCTACCCATGACACTTGTAGCCGCCACGGTATAAACCTCCGGAGACACGGCGGTCGTTATCAGGTTGATGGTATCCGGCGGAATGGTTGTAATGGACGGATAGGATGCGATGACACTGAATGAGCCCGCGGATTTGCTGGTCCTGAGGAACGCCGCCGCCTTGCCGCCATAGGCCTTCACCAGGTTACCGCCGAAAATGATGCCTTTCGTGGCATCGCTGAGCGTGAACTTGACCTGGCCGGAATCGGACGATATCTGGCGGCCTGCCGAATCCCGCATCGCAGCGGTCAGGAGAAACACGTTGACACTGTCCGCCGGCAAAACGCTGGTATCGACCTCGAAGTCGATATGCGTGGCAGTACCCGGGCGGGGATAATCGGTTGCCATCGCGGAGTTCCATCGGTGCCCAAAATAGTAGTACATGGTCTTCGGCACGTCAAAACGGTCCACGACTCCCTCGTACGCAGTGACATTCCAGGTGGAACCGTGGTCCTTGTACTCCCAGAAATGTCCGCCCGCCAGGTGTCCGCTCGTAGCGGTGGAGAAGCTGAAGGAATTCCATTCGTCCATGTCATTACCGCTGCTTGACGTAGTGGAGGTGTCAAGGTCAATCAGGCTGCCGCGGGAATCCATGGTTCCAAAAGTGTTGCCGTCACGCGCTTCGGTGCCGAACCAGGGCTGGTTGCCGGTACTTTTGCCGTTAATGGTTACCGTGCTCCCCTGCGAATAGTTCCACCCGATTGCATCGGGAACGACTATGGCGTTTTGAGAGGTCCCATTATTAGCCATGGCGGTGAGTCTGGTGGAGTCGAGTGCGTGCGCGGTATTATTATCCGCAGTTATATAGGTAGTAAAATCGGGCTCGGTGCCGCTGACGCCATTGGGTTCATTATACAGTCCCCAGGCATATATGCAGGGGTGATTCCTTGCGGAGAGCACCATCTCCTTGACGCAGCTGTCGTTTCTTGCCCAGCAGGCAGCGGTGGGAGTAAGGCTCCATCCCCAGCTCGTCGCCTCGGGATAGAGCAGCATCCCAAGTTTATCGCAGGCATTGTAAAAAGCCTGGGCTCGCGGATAGTGGGAACAGCGGATGCTGTTGCCTCCCATTGCCTTTATCGATTTCACTTCGTAATAGTATCGTTCGTCCGATACCGCGTTTTCTATCCAGGCCTGGTTTTGATGGAGGCACATGCCGTGGATCTCCGTCCGCGTTCCGTTGATTGAAAATCCATTCGCGACGGTCCAGGTAAAAACCCTGAAACCGCACGGTTCAACAACGCTGTCGACCGTCACCCCGCCCACGGAAACCACGGTACTTACCGAATACATGTAGGGCGTTGCCGGCGACCATGGGTTGCAGGTGAAGGACGTGGAGGTCATATCAAACGTATCGAGTGTACCGGACGGGATCGATTTCGTCGCCGTATCCGTATTGACCAGATTATTGGAGGCATCGAACAGGTTCACGGTAACTTTGGCGTTCAGGGCAGACCCCGAGGCATTCATCACAGGCGTCCTGACGCGGAGCTGCGAACTGGTGGCCGCGGCATTGGGCTGCGGAATAACCTGCTGCTGATAAACCGGGATATAGACGCTGTCCTTGAAGTGGAGCCATACGGCTCGTGTCAGGCCGCCGAACAGGTAGTAATCGGGCCCGGAATTTGCCCATCCCGGCGGAATACTTGCCGATCGCACGTTATTGAGTCGGAGCGCCAGCACATTGCTGCCGCTATGCACCATATTGCTGATATCGAAGACAAAAGGGGTATAGCCGCTGTTGTTATGCTCGCCGACGGAATCGCCGTTGATGAACAGGTCGGCAACCTGCATGGCCCCCTCAAACTCTATGAACACCTTCTGCGGAGTTACCGGCAGGGTGAAGGTTTTCCGATACCAGCATGTTCCCACAAAATAGTTCTGCTCCCCGTTAGCCGTTGTCGAAGACTGCGATGTCGCCGAATCGTAGGAAGCCGAGTGCGGAATATTGACAACAGCCCAGGATGCGTCACTATACCCGGTCCCGGCCGCAGTGACCCCGGGATCGCTCTTGAGGAACTTCCAGCCCTGGTTGAACGATGCTTTCCGAATGAGAACCGTCGTCTGGGATAAAACCGGAGCCGCGATGCAGAATGACAGCAGTATAGGTACGACGTGCCTCTTGCCGAATTTGGTGAACATGCTCCCGCCTCCTTAAATTATTTTATTAAATTCGAAACTGTGATAGAACACTATTACAGCTAAAGTGAAAAAACTTTCGCGCCCCTTCTCCGTTTGCACTCCTTACAATCCCCCCAGTACTTTGGTGACTATTTAAGAGTTCTTCAGCTGCGGGTGATGTTTATCACCCGCAGCTGAAGAAACTTACTCTTTTACTGACAAATCACCTTTTGAACCAGGACATTGCTTTTCCCCGACTTGTTCATGATCAAATAAAGGCCCCGGGCTGCTTTCCTGCCTTGCGCATCGGTCCGGTCCCAGATCACACTGTTGGCATTCGTTTTGGAGGACAGGCGATTGATCAGCTTTACCAGGCGCCCGCTGACATCATAAACGGCAAAGGTTCCGGAAGCCGGTATGATTAAACGCTCCTGCGGTGCCGCCTCCGGCAGGACCGCAACTGTCGGCGTTCCGGGAGTCCAGTTGCTGGTATCCTGCATGTTTCCAAGGATGAAGGTGTTCTGCGATGATGCGGGCAGCGAAGCCGTAAATGCAAAAGTATCCACCTTGATAACCGATGAAACCGCCGAACTTCCATTGTTCAGGGCCTCCAATATGATCGTACCGTCGGGATTCTTGAACCCGCAGACCGCCACGTTGGTATTTGTACTGGCGGTCTTGATCGCATTGGAGCCCACAACGGCATAGTAGCTGAATTGCTTCATCGTGTAGAATTCGTAATTGTAATGGACCGTTTTCGGGCCGACGTTGACCGTTATCATCGAATTCTGCGCGCGATTCAGAAAACCCTCATTCCAGTTGCTGTCGAGAATCGTGTTCCAGTAATTGTAGATGTTGCACTGGCCGGTTACAAAATAATCGATAAGATAGCTCATGGTGCTGTTGGCATCGGACCAGCTGTTATTGCCCGACCAGCACATCGCTTCATCCTGGTTCGAGTGCCAGTACAGGTGGTCCTGGTTGTTGGCGGTATCCATGGCCTGCAGCATTTCCGTATAGGTATCCCGGTGCGGGGAGACTCCCCGGACCAGTTTGCGGTCAAGGGTGTCATCGAGACACGGCTGCTCATCGCTCGCGAAATTGCTGCAGCAAAAATCCCCCAACCATACCTCGGCGTTGCAGCCGCCGTTGATAAAACCCGGAGCCAGGTATTTCTTGGTATAGTCTCTCAGCTGTGCTCCGGTCCAGCCGCAGGCCGGTTGACTCGCAACATTCCAGTTCGGCTCATTCTGCGGGAACACCACATAAACCGGGATTCCGGCGTTTTCCCAGCCTTGGACCCATTTTCGCATATACAACGCGTATGCGGTGAGCGTTGTAGAGTCCTGGGCGCATGTCGCCGGGCCCTGCCAGTTCTTGTTGGATTTCATCCAGGTCGGCGGCGTCCAGACCGAACCGTAAACACAGAGGTTCGGGTTGGCCTGCATGGCTGCTTTGACAAAAGGCATATTAAAGGCGGAATCGTGCGCCAGGCGGAAATACTGCATGCTGTAATCGGTCTTGACGGTGGCCGTGTCGGCAGTGGGAATCTGGTCGAGCGACCAGTTGATTTGACTGTCAGCGGCAGTGCTTTGGCAATTTCCGGGCACGCCGGTTATCGAAAAGTCGCTGATGCCGATCGGAACGCGGCCCTCGGTGAACTTTGCGCCTGTTTTCTGGTCGAACAGTTCTCGCATGACCGTCGCGCGCTGCGCCGAGGAGAGCTGGGCAACGTCATAAGCCCCGATGTCGCTGAACGCTCCTCCGAACCCTTCGACCCGCTGTTGCAGCGAATCTTTGTAAATAGTGACTGTCGGCGTAACACCGGTGGCACTCGTTAAGGCGATGGACCCGTTCCATTTGCCCTGCGCAGCTGAGGTGGATAACCTCCAGCCCGCGGTTGTATAGGTCTGGGTTCCATGAAATTTGACCCATTCGAGGTTGAACAGGTTGCCGGTACCACCGCTGAATGCAAGATAAACGTTATGGATTCCTGAAACACCGGACAATCTGCTGGTCCGGGTGAACCAGGTCTGCCAGCTTCCCGTACATGGCCTGGTTTCGCAGGTCGTGACAAGCTGGCCCTTCAGAGAGTCGAGATGCACGGCGATGAAGCCGCCGCCGGGGAAGCTGTAGGCGGCATTGCTGGCGATTCTGGCTTCGAAACACTGGATCCCGCTGCTCCCGAAATTCACACTGTCGAAATACATATAGGTGCCATTCTGAATCGAGGTCACGTCCATCCCGCCCTCAGAGCAGGCCTCAGTAGTGAGGACGCCGGATTGGCCTGAGAACGCTGTAGCATTGATGGTATCAGTCGCATTCAGGGCCAGAACACTTCCGGTCCATAACAAAACCGCCATGACGCAAAATAGTAACCGACATTGCAGAAAAACCATTTTAGCACGGTTCATCCGTCTGCTCCTTTGAAAAATTGTTGAGTGTATCAAAACTTTATTCAATCTGATTTCAACAAGGAACTTCTGATAGTAATAGTGTCCCTATCACAAGGTCACTATGTTGTAATATAATTAGCGGAATCACCAAAAACATGAAAATCCGCATATGAGGTCATGATTGCCCCTATTGAGCTATCAGAATCTTTTTCTCCAGGTGCCGGCTACCCGAAATAAGGTGAACGATATACGTTCCAATTCCTACGGTGCCTTTTTCCAGCACAAAAGACCTCGGGCCATCTGCATTTTGCCGATATACGGTCCTCCCGGCGATATCGCACACCGCCAGGTTAAAATGGCCGGCTGAATTAACCGTGAAAAGGCATCTTCCGTTTCGGGAGACATTGACTTGCAGGTCCTTGTCGCTATACACCTGGACGCTGGAACGCACCCCGACGGGCGTATTGATCCAGGGCATTTCAGTAACGCGAAGCTTGGCCGAACCGTAGGGAATCAACTGAATGGTGGTATCCCTTCCGGCAACGGTCGAGGCAAGCGGGCTTTTCGGGGGGTCATCGGCATTTGCAGGATAGGTTGTGTTATAGGTCCAGCTGGTCACTATCCTGCCCTGCGCCTGCAGAACCACCGGAGGATCCTGCGTCCAGGTGGTCAAGGAGGTGGCGCCCGGGAGGTAGACCTGTTCACCCATTTGCGCAAACGGCACCCTGCTGATCGGATTGCGGACCACGGTAAAGGAACCGGCAGGACTTGTAGGATCGATTTTCAAAGCGACATTCCATGCCGTATTCGGGTCGATCTCCCAGTCTCTCGAACCTTGGCCGTGTGATGCCAGCTGCTTCCAGGTTTCGCCGATTTTGAGGGAATACCAGAGCGGTCCCCGCATCACGCAAATGGCATTGCTGTCGCGGAATTCGGTGCGGATCGCCATTGAAAAGGTGAGGGTGATGCTGTCACCGGTATGCCAGGTCCGGCTGATTTTATAAATACTGCCGGCGGCTGGAGCGGCAGTGCCGGCAGGACTCTGGATCGATGCATTGCTTTCCCATGACGGAATCCGGAAATAGAGCGGGAACGAATCCGTTTTCGAAACGCCGATCTTGAAGCCCATCGTGCCGTCCCAGGGGTACTGGGTGGTTTCGGTTATGGTCGCACTGCAGCTGTCGGATCCGACAAGGGATGAAACCTGGGAGGGTCCATAGAGTGCGGCTATCATGCCGTTGTCCTGCGTTGCCATCCACAGGTGTTCAAGAAATCGCGGCCATGTCGCATGGAGATTGCATAAACAACAGGAATAATTAGGGTTCAGCGCATACTCGTTCGATGTGGAGGTGTTCTGGTTCCAGGGCCTGGTTGCGTTGTTCACCAGCACCTGGTTGGCCTGCTGGTCATACTGGTGCTCCCACATATCCGCGGTGTTGGTTCCCGGAAAGCAATTGTACATCAGGTATTCGGCGCGATCCGCAATCGGCACTTCGCCGAAGCCCTCGAAAAGCTGTTCCATCGAATAAGACATTTCGGTAACTCCGCACAGTTCCATGCCCCGCGTCGGCTGTTTCCCGGTAAGGTGTTCGTCGGCGTCGAACCTGCCGCCAACCATGCCATGATACTTGTCGGTGAGTGCAAGAGCGCTGTCCGCCAGAATCTTGTCCGAGGCATTCTTGCTCTGCAGGTAGTACAAAGCATATTTGAATGCTTCACCCATATTGACATTATGATCAAACAGTGAGCCCGCGTTCTCGGGGTTAACGGAATCCGTCCATGCATAACTGCTGTAGTTTTTGACCCAGCTGTTTATGCTGTCCTGACACCATTTGGATACCGCGCTGAGAATCGTCGAGTCGCCGGTACGATTATACAGCCATTGGGCAACCGGCGCAAACTCTCCCAACCGGTTTAGCGACCACGAATCGTTATCACCGGAGAACCCTGAGGTATTTATATAATGGAAATAATTTGTCAGGAACGGAATTACCCGGCTGTCATTGGTCATGTCGTAATAGGCCATCAGGGCCCGGCATGCGCAGAGGTGATCGAAACCTATTTTGATTCCGCCCATAAAGTTGCCGTTACTGCCGGCGCTGCCGAGAAAATAAGTAACTGCGGTATCCGCTTTTCTGAGGAGCATGGTATCGTTTAAAATGTAGGCAAGTTCTACCAGCCCTTCATAATAGGGGTACAAGTACTCATAACCCGATTCTGAGGAGGTCAGCGTGGATGGATGTGCCAGCGCCGTCAAATTTATGTTATTGGACGACACATAGTTGAGTTCGTCTATATGGCCGGTAAGACCGTTTCTCTGTATGACGAGCTGGCTGTCCAGCCATCCCAGCGGTTTTACTGCGCCAAAGGGCAAGCCTGCATATGCCGGGGCCAGGAGCGGAGCACGGCCGGACGGATAATACAGGTTGGTCTGCGCCGAGAGAACTTGAGACAAAACCGCGATGACAATGAGTACCGAAAGTCCGCGCATTTTCATACAACTTCCTCCAATGGTAATTTTAAGAGTTCTGCTGAATAATGGCTGTAAAAAAGCTTATTATTGAAGCTCCCCGCGGCTTGCTGCAGGGAGCTTCAAGAGATAATAATTTATTTGTAATACGCTCTCTATACCGGTCCAGATCTTCCGGCACGCTGCCCTTATCTCCCGGATTCAAGAAGGTAATAGACCTCATTTGACCGGATTTCCTTTTTAAATTCCGAAATGCAGGTATTCTTGTTGATATGCAGGAATTCGATGCCCGCTATTTCGGTATAATCTTCGATATGCTCTGCGGTAAGCGCACGGCTGTAGCCGCTATGGTGGGCGCCGCCGGCAAGGATCCATGCTGCCGCCGCAGTCCGGAAATCCGGGCGCGGCTTCCAGACGACCCGCGCAACCGGCAGTTTCGGCATGGGTGGATGCGCAACCACGTCAATATCGTCGACCACCATGCGGAACCGGTTACCCATATCGATAAGCGAAGCTACAATTGCCGGTCCGGCGCTGCCGTTGAATACGAGGCGGGCCGGAGCTGCCTTGCCGCCTATGCCGAGGGGATGGACTTCAAGCGAAGGCTTGCCTTCAGCAATCGAAGGGCAGACTTCGAGCATATGGGCACCCAGCACTTTCTGATCGCCGGCCGAAAGGTCATAGGTATAATCTTCCATGAAAGACGTTCCGCCGGCAAGCCCTTCGCCCATCACCTTCATCGATCGGACCAGTGCGGCTGTTTTCCAGTCGCCTTCGGCGCCGAATCCATAGCCGTCGGCCATGAGGCGCTGGACAGCCAGACCCGGGAGCTGCACCAATCCGTACAGGTCTTCAAAGGTTGTGGTAAACGCCTTGAATCCTCCATCATCGAGGAAATTGCGCAAGCCGATCTCGATTCGTGCAGCTTCCTTGACGGAGTTCTTCTGAGCTGCGTCGGTGAATGAAACAGAATACTGGTCCTGGTAGGTAGTTACAAGAGCGGCAATCTCGGCGTCGGATACCTTTTCGATGAATCCAACGAGATCCCCTACCCCGAATCCGTTGACCGAGTACCCGAGCTTAATCTGTGCCTCGACCTTGTCGCCTTCGGTCACCGCGACCTCCCGCATATTATCGCCGAACCGGGCAATGCGCATCCCCTGCGCGTCGGCCCATGCCGATGCGGCGCGCGCCCAGGTTCCGATTTTTTCCAGAACTTCCTTATCCTGCCAGTGGCCGACGATGACCTTGCGCTTCAGCCGCATCCTGGCACAGATGAAACCGAACTCCCGGTCGCCGTGCGCAGCCTGGTTCAGGTTCATGAAATCCATATCGATGGAGCTCCACGGCAGCTCCCTGTTGAACTGTGTATGGAGATGGGCCAGGGGCTTATTGAGCAGCCGCAACCCCCGGATCCACATTTTGGCCGGAGAGAAGGTATGCATCCAGGTGATAATGCCGATACAGGACTCGGATGCGTTGGCTTCGATGCAAAGACGATAAATTGCATCGGGTGTGGTCATCACCGGCTTGAATACGACGGGAATCGGAATCGATGCAGCATGAGAAAACGATTTGACAATTTGCTCGGAATTCTCTCCAACCTGCCTGATTGCCGCCTCACCATAGAGGTGCTGGCTGCCGGTTACGAACCAGATTTCTTTCCCTGAAGTTAATGATGCCATGAATACTCCTGTTCGGATATGTTATATTGACTTATAGTGATCGACTTTTTACTGATCAGTTCATAAGGAGAGCCACCCTATACCATATTAGAGCTGCCTCATAATTAGAACTACCTCATACCGTTCGTGGTGAGCTTGTCGAACCATGAACGGGCGTCTTTGCAGCTCGCCCTTCGACAGGCTCAGGGCGAACGGTCTTTATATGAGCTCATACTTATGAACCGGTCAGTAACTGTGCCGATGTTTGAAAATCCGGCCCAATCTTGTGCAATTATCTTCGCAACGGGATTATCTCTCAATAACAATCTTCCCGCTCCATCCATCCCTACCGTCCATCGCTATTCTCCAGACATAGACGCCGGCCGGAACCTGCCTTGCATTCCAGACCGCCTGGTGCTGACCGGCAGGAATGACGCCGTCAAAGATCGCAGCAACCTGCCGGCCCTGCAAATCGGCAATATTCATGCTCACGCGACGGGCGTCCTGCAGGAAGTAGCTGACCACCGCACTGCCGCTGGATGGATTGTAATGGACCCTGACCGGCGATACCGGCACCTCGTCGTTGACGCTATACCTGGTCGCCGTTACGCTGCTCCCGTACCTCGCGGCAACGATATTGGCCTGGATGGCATTTTCGGTACTGTCCGGCGGATAACCGGTAGTTATGGCACCCTCGAAAAAAGTTCCTATGGCGGTATGACTGTTGTCACCGCCTATTCCCAGGATGATAGCACCCTGTTTTTTCATGGGGTTGTAGCCGGAGGGACGCGTACCGTTGTACATGGTTTTAAGGCTGCCGGAATCCGCATTGCCGCCTTTGATTGCATACCGATTCCCGGAGTCACCTTTGACCATGCCCGTTACGTAGCTGGCAGCAATTGGTGTGTTACCGTTATTGGTTCCGGAAGTTCCTCCTGCAAACAATCCGTTTTCCAGGTCCGCCATGACCCAGGGGCCCTTGGTTGGAAGGGTATCGCCGTGGCCCCACTGGGTGCTGCTTCCAAAATAGATGCACTCCATGGTGGCGTTGCCGTCATCGGTGTCGTTCGCCTCCGCATTTCCATAGTCGAAGCAGCACCACTGGTTATAGTGCGTGCCGCTGCATACCATGTACATGCCCTCCGGCTGGTTGCCGGTTGCCAACCCCGTGGCCTTGTTGTTTCGATAACCGACTCCGGCAACGAGAGTATTATTCGGAAAATTTCCCGCGGTTGTATAAATACCGTAGACCGTATGACCGTTCATCATGATCTTTGCACCGGTTGCGGCTGCGGCTGTTTCTGCGGGGGGCCAATTGCCTGAAGGTGCGGGGTAGAGATGGTTGCCCTGCCCTGATTGGTCGTAAATAATCGAAATGGAGCCGGTCGTGCCGGTTAAGAACGAGTCCTGCGCGGCCGAGTTGGCGAGGCCTCCGGGACTCAGGACGCCGATGTCCTTTGTTTTGCTGTCGGACTTGCGCGTGACCTGATAGAGGGGTCCGTTATACGTGCTGTAAAGAGCGCGCACCGTACTGTGCGCCGCAACACAGGGTGTACCCCCGGTCGCATAGATGTCGCAGGGGCATGTCCCGGCAAAGGAGCTTTGCTGAGATATGGCTATGCCTATAATGGCCGACAGCAGCGCGCAGAGACGATGTAACCTGCCCGAATCTCTCATAATCGCCATACTCCTTTCGGAATTCACCAATAGATACTTTAATTTTTAAAAGCAAGTGCTCAAATACGCTGTTTTTACCTAAGGTGGTTCTACCGACCACGCTACAACAAACGCTAACCCCGGCTTTTGCTCCGGGGTTAGCGAATTAATGACAAGTAATTCTTGCTGCCTTACGGGTTATACATCTGCCGTCTTCTGCCGTTTCTTCCTGCGGCTCGAACGCGCCTTCAGCCAAATCGGCGGGATGAGCGCGAGACCGGTTCCGGAGCCGCAGCCGCAGTTCTTCTTCGAGCTGCTGCTCGTGGTGGTGCTGAACACTTCCGGATTGGACCAGGCGCTGGTACCGCTCTTGTCTGCGGCTGCAACACGCCAGTAGTAGGTCATGGAGCCGGAAAGGTCTGGAACCGTGACCGAGGTTGCGGCTATGCCGGTCTGGCTGAATACGGTGCTGCCGAAGGCGGCATCGGTGGAGACCTGCACATTGTATGATGTCGCTACTTTCACGCTGTCCCAGGCAAGCTTCACCGATAAAGGCTGCCCGGCGGCCTTATTGGCCGGGGAGACGAGAATCGGGATGCTGCTGCTGTTCCCTATCGGATCGGTCGTTGTGAAAAAGCTCCATGCCGTCGCCCAGGGACTCATCCCATTGACATTTGCAGCAAGCACCTGCCAGTAATACGGCTGACCGGCGAGGAGCCCCGATGATACCGTCACGGAAGTGGACGTGAGCCCGCTCTGCGAGAAAACCGTGTTGCTGTAATAAAGTATGGAATCGCCGCTGAATGTTTGGCCGATGAAATCCGCACTAGTTGCCACCTGAACCCAATAGGAAGTCGCAATGGGTACTTTGGCCCAGGTGAGGGTTACTTGCAGCGGTTGCGCGAGGGCGCTGTCGGCAGGGGTCAACAGCGCGGGCGAACTCGCCTGGTCCTTGATGATATTCTTGATAAAGACCATATGGCCGAGCTTGAAATTTCCCGAGGCGGTCGGATTGATCGAATCATTGATCAGAACTTGCATTTCGTACAGTCCCGAGTCATTTGGAAGCGACTTAAGCGAGAAGGCTTCCCGAGTCCACGAACTCGAACCGGAAAAGGTTCCGAGCTTGGTAAAGACGGTCGGCTGGCCGCAGGTTACCGAAGCGCCGAAGTTGATGGTCACGGTCTCGCCGGTAAGGGGCCCCTTGTGGTAGATAACAAGGGAGTCGAATCCGGCGACGACATACCTGCTGCCACCGGCGTCCCAGTCGATCTTGAATCCGGCATAGCCGTTCTGCATTGTGTAATTATAATCGATATATTGCGTATCAGGGGCGCCTGTAGTACCGGTATCACAGTGGGTCTCGCTAGGGGGCAGGCATCCGGTATCCCCCGTAGCATTTCGGTTCGTATCGCATACCGAGTAGCTGTTATATTGGCGACCGACCGTATCCGGATTCAGGATCCAGATGCTGTCGCCAGGTGCCGCTTGCGCAATGCCGATAGAAAAAAGGAAAGAAAATACCGTCAGTACCGATAACCGCTTCATGCTTCCTCCCGATGTCGAGTTTCTGCCACGCCCGAACAGTCAAAGAGCCGGCCTCATGCAGGAGGCCGGCTCTGCAGTACGGGTGATTACCGTGAAATCACAATGTTCTTTGAAAAGCTGCCATTCGCGTTGCCGACCGTAACCATATAGACACCGACGGTCAACCGATTCTTCAGGACAACCGAGTTGGTTCGACCGGAAAATGCCCTGACTTCCCTGTCCAGCAACCTGCCGTCGGTGCTGTACAGGCTTATGGTAACCGGTTTTGCCTGCTGCGCTCTCGCGGTTATGGATACCGTCCCGTTCAAACCCGCGCTGATCGAAAACATCTTTTCTTCGATTTTCTGGATTATTTGCGCCGGTTTGACACCAATCGTCGACGTCGGCGTGAGCTGAAGCATGACTATGCTCATTTTAGGCATGAGGACGGTAGCCGTTGTTCCGGTGGGCATGCTGTAATTCGATGCCGCAAAGGTCTGAATGTTCACATTTTCCGTCGCACCGAAATCGTTATACGAGTTTTTGGCGGTTCCGGTTATAATCTGCGCCGACGTGATGGTATACGAGCTGGCAGTGGCCGTCAGGTTGATATGCACCGTATCCGCTTTCACCGTATCGATGTTGGAAATGCTGATGTTAACATGGCCCAGCGTATCTACGGTTGTTCCTGCCGACAGTAATGCCACGCCGCCTAACGTGGCGGTAGCAAGCGAATTAGGCGCCCATTTCGCTCCCGCCGCATGATGTGGCATGAACATCTTGTAGATATAGTATGTCGGGGTATATACCAGCCGCGCACTGGCACCGGAATCAATGGGAAGCGTCGTGCTGTAACTGTTTGTCAGAAAGAGCGATTGAATAACATTAACCCCCTGTGCTACGCAGGCAGCCTGAACCCGGTCGGCATGCTTCATAAACACATGGAGCTGTTCCGCCGCAGACAGCGCATCAAGCAGGGTTATCTGCTGCATCCACCCATCCGTCGACTTGTTGAGGGGTTCGAACCAGTCACCCCACTCGTCCTCAATAATTTTCAATTGGCCGGATTTATCAAACTTGTTCCACGACGCGACCAGCAGGCTTTCGCGCGGAGCGATCTGCCCCAGATTGGCAGCATTGACAACATTCATATACTGGGTGCCCGTGAAGGTAACGCAGGGAATACTGCTCGGATCATAAATATAATCGTGAACCTCCATGCCGTTGATGAGGCTGTCCAGGTGGACTATTTCGGTATCATAGGTGGTCAGATTGTTACTGATATCCATCAAGCTGGATGCTTCAATGAAAAGCGAATCCCCGCCCTTAGTATTCCGTATTGAATCATAGGTCGCGCGAAAAGCGGGATCATAGGCGGCTTCGGTCGGTGAGAGCCCGTCGCAGGTGATCCACACTTCGTTGCCGATTTTCCAGTATTTGCAATGCCAATTCGGGTGGCTTGGGTTGTTGTTGATATAATTGACCCACTTTACATTACTCGGTGCGGAGGAGACCAGGGGCGGGAGGGCGATAGCGGGCTGGCAACCGATCGAGTCGCACATAGCCATGAACTGTACCGTGCCCACATCGTTTGTAGGATTGGTATCGGGAACCCAGTTATAGCCGCAAGAGGCGGCGCCGCCGGGCCATTGAATGAGGCCGACGCCGCAAGACTTCATTCCCTGGATGATATCATTGCGCATACCATCGGTGTTGGGAATGTTCGAATTAGTTCCGACATAAACGCCGCCGACCCAGTTCCTGCCAAGCCTCTCCATCAAGGTACCGAAGATCTCACTATGGACGAGAGCCTGGGCCGAGTCGACCTTAACCGTCAAGGTGTTCTGACCGAACGCATTGATCATGAGCACCATAGCGAACAGAACTATGGAACGCAGCACTTTTTTTGAAATGGCAGGCATAAGCCCCCTCCTCCTTGGATGTGATAAATAACCGTGCGAAAGATGTTTTTCAATTCGCCGAATTAAAGAGTTCTAAAGACCAGATTGTCCGAACACGTAAATACAACTTTAGATAACATCCTTTGATTTTTTTGCATCCTCAAAATTTGTTACCCTCATACTAATTAAATATGCACGTAATATGCTCGTAATCAGAATATAAGCTCAGCCGGGAGGGATGGTCAAGATTTTTTTATTTGCTCGATCCTCAAAAAAAAGGGGGGCTTTTATTTTTAAAGAAGGGTTGAGGCCTGAAACATTATTCATTGGCCTGTCCCTTCAAATTTGCCGCTGCTTTGAGCTCGGAAATTAAGGCTATGCCCATCCGGATAAATCTGCTTCCCCGGTTCGCGAATGCGAGAATGCCGGACGGGCATTGGGTATTGAGCTGGCGGTTGAGCTTTTCTCCAACTTATGCAAAATCATCATATTAGTGCCGTATCACACTCATTCAGCTAACCGTGGCAAAGTCCTCATTGAGAATATAATAAATCCTCTGAAATAAAAATAGAAATAGTTACTACTCAGGTAGATGGAAAGATTGCTGAATTTCCCTGCGAATCCCCCGCCTTCGGCGCCCCCTTATTAAGGGATCAAGCCGCTGGCGAAAAGCCAGCTTCGGCAGGGAAAACCTATCATGAAGGTGGTGTTGTTTATATGTTTTCTACCTAATCGGAATGAAATGCCGGCAGAAAGGAGAAGGATAATATAGTGCTCCCCGATCCCGATGCCCGGACATCTGCATAGAGCCGTGCCGGCAGTTTGCGGACACCGCATATAAAAAAGCCGTCCGTTCCACGGTCACGTTATTAAATTACCACGCCCTTTTTCAGGATGATATTTGCATACAACGCGGTTTCGCTCGTCGCGATAACGGCATAGGCTTTTTTGGCCCGCTCATAGAATGCGAACCGCTCAACCGATTCGAAATCGGTGAAAAACTCCTGTTTTTTACAGATGGCGCGGTAGGTCTCCCAGATTTCGGGCTTATACGGATCGCCGGGAACGAGGGCCATGAGCGCGACCGGCTTCGGCACATACTTGTCGAGCGGAAATAATTTCAGGATCGCTTCAAGAATTTCCGGGACCATGTTTCCATCGCTGCGCACGAGGCGCCGCGCGATATCACCGGCAGGGAAGTTTCCGTCGGCGATGACGAGTTCATCCCCATGGCCCATTTCCATGAGGATTTTCAGAAGGTCGGGAGAGAGAATGGATGGAATTCCTTTCAGCATGGTACTTCTCCTTTAGGATGGATCGATATAGTAAAAAATTAATGTGCCCGGTTCAGGACGATTTTCAATTCTTCTCTTTTCTTACCGGGCTCAACGTCTTTCGATTCGAGAATTTGCCACATCGCAGCATAGAGACCAACGCCGATAAAACAAACGAGGGGAACTATGAATCCCATGCGCATGGAGTTCGTGTCCGCAATGTGACCCATGAATGGCGCAGCAATCGCCCCTCCCACGATCGACATGACGATGAGCGATGAAGCGAATTTGGTTTGTTCCCCCAGACCGCGAATAGACAGCGCAAAAATGGTCGGGAACATAACCGACATGAAGAAAAAGGTGCCGAACATTGCAACCAGGCCAAGCTTGCCGCCGAGCATGCAGAGCGCTGTCAACCCTACATTGATAATGGCATACGTCGCAAGAACGTTATGCGCTTTAAACTGGCTGATCACCGCGCTGCCGCAAAAGCGACCGCCTGCGAACAGGACAAAACCGATTGCACCCAGCAACTTCGCGGCCTGCGCGGCGGTGATACCATGGCCGTTTTCGATGCAGTAATTGACACAAAAGCTGAAAATGCCGGTCTGCGCGGATACGTAAAGAAATTGCGCGGCTATGCCGAGGGTAAAATGCCTGCGCCGGAACAGGTCCCACTTCTTGTAAACAAGCGCAAACGCTGCAATGAAGGCAGCTGCCAATAATAAGTACTTTATTGGAGCAAATAATGCTGCGGGGAGTTGCACAAGTTCCCAAATCAATTTCAGAATCGGGGCGATAAAGAAATACAGCAATGCACAAACGACCGCTACGACGATCCCAATCGTCACACGCTGGCCAATGGAAGGAATCAATCGCATTTTTTCTTTTTCCGGCATCTTGCTTTCTTCCTCGGCGTGCAAATCAGGAACCTTGGATACGGCGAAGATGACGAGCAACAACGCCACAAAAATACCGATGCCCAGATAGGGCATTGAAAGTCCGGCGTTGGCATTGGCTCCGGCCTGAGCCGAGAAAACGAAAGAGCCGCCGACGATCGGGCCGAGGATCCAGCCGCAACCATTGATTGTCTGAGCGATATTGATCCGGGTCGCGCCGCTCTCCGGCTCACCGAGTACGGTAGTGTACGGATTAGCAATGGTTTCCAGACAGGTCATGCCTGCTGCGATAATAAACAAGCCAAGCAGAAATGCCCCATAGGTACCAATGCCGACTGCATGAACGAACCAGAAAGCGCCGCCGGCTATCAAGGTCAGGCCGACGAGTATACCGCCCTTATAACCGAACCTGCGGGCAATCAATCCGGCGGGAATCGCCATGAGGAAATATGCCAGGTAATTGGCAGATTGTACCAGACCTGATCGTTGTTTATTGATACCCAGAGCATCCTGGAAATGCTTATTGAGGATATCGATCATTCCGTTGCAGAAACCCCACAGCAGGAATAGCGTGGTGATGAGCACGAAGGTAAGGAACAGATTTTTACCGTCAGCCCTTTTGAATATTCGAGAGAATTCCATACCACTCCCATTCTGTTGAAAATTTATGCAGGCGATTACCGTATGGCGTATTGAACGTTACGCAGGCGTAATCTTTCCGTCTAAATCCCACAGATCTTCCCACCCCCGGCTGCCTTTCCACAGGAAAACCTGGCCCTTAACCAGCCGGCAATTCCGGTCGATCCCGCCGATCTGCCGCATCTCGGTTGCGGAGAGCGGAGCCGAAACCGTTGCCTTCAGGTTTGCCAATATTTTGGAAGGGGTGACCGAGAGCGGAATGGGGATCTGTCCGCGCTGGATTGCCCATTTGATGCAGACCACCGCAGGATGGACATGGTGGCGTCCGGCTATTGCAACGATTACCGGATCTTCAATATCGACCGTATCCTGAGGAGTCCGGTCGCGCTCCGGACGGCATGGTGAACCGATCGGAGAGAATCCGATCGGAACGATCTTGTTATTGACAAGGAAATTGAAAAGATCCGGCTGCTGGAAATGGGGGTGCAGTTCAAGCTCATTGGTTACCGGTCGGATTTCGGCATCGCGAAGCAGGAGCTTAAGCTTCGGGATGGTCATATTCGAGGTACCGATGTGCTTTACGAGCCCCATTTTCACGAGTTTTTCCAGTTGCCGCCAGGTCTTCATATAATTCTCATGGATGTAAGGCCTTGCATTCGGATCCCGTGAGGAGACATCGACCCCTTTTGCGTGAAAATTGGGAAAGGGCCAGTGGATCAGGTAGAGGTCGAGATAATCCAGCTGCAGATCCTTCAGGGATTTTTCGCAGGCCGGAATGATCTCCTTCTCCTCATGCTTGTCATTCCATAGTTTTGAGGTTATCCACAGGTCCTCGCGCCGGATACCGTCGAGCATCGCCTCGTTCAGCGCAATGCCTATAGCACTCTCGTTACCGTAAACCGAAGCGCAATCGATATGACGGTAGCCTATTGACAATGCGTAGCTGACCGCCTCGGCAATCCGTTCGGCGCCGTACTGGTCGTTTCCGAATGTCCCGAGCCCGATTTTCGGCAAACGCGCGCCGGTTGGAAGAACTACTGCCGGAATAGATTCGGGTGAAATCCTGTTTTCAATTGCCGCAGTCTGCAGTGATCCGGTCATGATTTCACCTCTTCATCGAAAACTACGGCAACCTTTCCACATTTTCCCGCCGCCATAAGGGCATAGGCTTCGGTTACCTTGTCGAGCGTAAAACGGTGGGTCACAAGGTCTTCCGGATGGATTTCCCAGCGTGCCAGCCGCTCGGTAATCTCTTCCATAAGCCAGATGCTGGTCACCCAGGAACCGTAAATGGTTTTCTGTTCGTGAATGATATCCGGGCTGGGATTGAAATCAACGGTTCCGCCTTCGCCGATAAAGACAATGCGGCCCCATTTGCGGGTTGCCCGGATGGCGAGCCTGCGCGCGTGGGCGTGCCCCGACGCATCGACCGCCCGCTCGACGCCGTGGCCGTTTGTCAGATCGAGAACCGCCTTGAGCGTTTCCGGACCCGACACCAGTACCTCATCGGCAAGGTTTTTCTCTTTTGCGATTGCACACCGTTCCGGTACCGTATCGACACCGATTAATCGCTGGGCACCCATTGCCTTTGCGACCATGAGTGAAGCGAGCCCCACCGGCCCGAGCCCGGTAACCAGCACGGCATCGTTGCCCGAGATCCCGATTTTTTGAAGGCCTTCATAGACGGTTCCGAATCCGCAGGCGATCTGTGCTCCGTCGGTATAGGTGAGGGTATCGGGCAGAAGGACACAGTCTTTTTCGTCTGCAAGCATATAGGGAGCCATACCGCCGTCCCTTTGCCAGCCGTATGCCGCCCGCAAGGGGCTCGTACAGCTGATCATATATCCCCTGCGGCAGTCATTGCAGAGCCCGCAGCCGGAAATATGGTAAACGACGACACGATCACCCTCATGAAATCGCCGCATGCCCGGGCCGCACTTGACAATTTGGCCTGCAGGCTCATGGCCGGCGATTTTATTCTGGTAGCCCTCGGGCCCCTTTCCGAGATGCTCCCGGTAAATGGCCCTGATATCGCTGCCGCAAATGGTGGAGGACTTCATCCGGATAAGTACCTCTCCATGGCCGGGCTCCGGAACGGGAACCTCCTTGAGGATAACGGTACTATTCCCCGGAAGATAAGCTGCTTTCATACTTTTTTCCACGCCAAGCTCCTTCCATCCGTCATAGTGTGCCAGTACAATATATCGTCCGAACTGGTTTTCCGGTACTCCCGCGGACAATCACGTCATCCGTTCGATTAACCTGGTCGGAATGGTGATGGTCCGGGACTTCTTTTCTTTTCCTGCGTTAATCAGATCGATAATCGACGAGATCGCCTTTATGCCGATCAACCGAAGCTGCTGATCCATGGTGGTGAGCGGAACATACGAGGTAACGGAATCGATCATATTACCGAAGCCGATTAACACGACCTCTTTCCCCACCAGCACCCTTTTTTCAAGAAATGCCCCTATGGCGCCCATGCTTTCATAATCATTCGCACAGATAACGGCATCTTTTTTTCCGGGCCCGTCATAGTGCTTTCTTATGGTTTCGTATGCTGAAATTGCGTCGAAGTCGGAATCGAAATAAACTATGTCCTTGCCGTCAATCAGCCGGTATTTTTTCGCCGCCTCCCGCATACCGATAAGCCTTTCGCGGGCATTATACTGCCGTTCCCGCCCCTTGAGAACCATAATGGACCTGGCGCCGCGCTGTTTGATGCAGTAATCGACCATGTTAAAACCAGCCTGCCGGTAATCATTGACAATATTTATTGCGTTTTCCAGGACCCATTCGATAGCGACGAAGGGCACCTGCTTTGCCGTTTTGAGACACTCCTGCCTCATTTCGCCGAATGCCTCTTCGATAAAAACAACGCTGGACCGTTCACTTCGGGCGACCCGCAGCAGCTCGGCGGTTTTTTCATTCCAGGCGAGTTTGTCGGTATCCAGGCTGTATATCTGGATATTCAGGTCGTTTGTCCGGTTCGCTTCAAACATGCCTTCAAGAATAATGGTATAGAAGGTCAATCGGCTGCTGGGAAGGAACACAACGACATTGTTGGAGAGCGGTGACTGTCGCGTAACGAAATAGCCGGCCCCGGCTTTCGAATAAATCAGTTTTTCCTGCTTCAATTCATAGTAGGCCCTCTGCGCAGTCGCGGGCGAAACCCCGGCCATTTTCGCTATATCGCGGACCGAGTCGATACTCTGGTTTTCCTTCCATTCGCCGCTCTCGATGAGGTCTTTTATCCTGTTTTTAATCTGCCGGTAGGGAGCGACCGGAGATTGCCTGTCGATGAAAATATCCATTGGCGAATACAACTTCCCTTTACGTGAACCTTCACCTGCCTGCGGGCGGCAGTGCAACCGGGCACTGTACTATCACACTAAAATAAGTCCTAACCGAAATCGCTGCAATATATTTCCGGAGAACCGGAACAGGCGTCACGGTAGCCCACCGGCACTGCACACCACTCCCCGGCAGGATCCGGCTATTCGCACCACCGATTAATGCTGCAAAATGCCTTGTGCTATCGCCTGAGCACCGATATCGCTCATTGCCTGCACCTCGTATTGCGGCACCCGCCCCAGAGTATCCGGCGTCACATCCAGTAAATAGGTTGCATAGGCGGCATTCGCGGCAGTAATCCTGTCCAGAACAGATTGCGTGCTCTTCAGGGTAGTATCCATCGGATGCCAGAACCAGCATTTATCCGCCCGAATCGGCTCATTCCCCTCCGAGGGCTGTCCGTTTTTGGCAAGCGGAGGACCGTCGATGGGAATTTCATATTCCACAATCTGGGTATTCACCATCTTGTACATATGGTTATTCTCGACTATTACCGTGTGATGGCCGAGGCTGTCGTTCAAATATTGGACGAGATTTGCGACCGTATCATACGGAATCGTGACATACCCGACGTACCAGCCCCATCCGTCGAACCAGATTACTTTGAGATCCCCGTAATTCGACAACAGGTCGGTGAGCTGGGCCTTTACCATGGGGATGTTGGGAGGATTGTGCTCATCCCTGATTGAAAAGTAAAGACCCGGGTCCAGGCCCCTCTGGCGGACCGAATCCACGAACTCCCGTATGATATCGCGTTTTCCGTTCTGCTGGTACCAGGAACCCTGGGCAATGCCATGCAGACTGCTCGAAACATACCCGCTATAGGGCCACAGACAGAATCCGCCATGGTGCTTCGAGGTCAGGACCGCATACGTGCAGTGCGCCGATTTGGCGACATCGGCCCATTGCCCGACATTCAGCGATTCCGGCTGGAACAGGTTGGGATCCTCGGCGCCTGTTTCCCATTCTCCGCTCGGCGTGGGATCGTTATAGCGCGAAAAAGTTGACATGTTAAAATGAATGAACATGCCGAACTTCTGATTGACATAGGCGGCCTGCAATTGAGGAAGCGGATCAGCCTTTGTTTTAAAGGTCCTGATCGGCGACCATCCCACTTTGCCCGAATCGTTTTTTGCACAAATCGCCAGATAATAGGAAGTGCTGTAGGACAGAAGTGCCCTGATCGAGTCGGAAGAATCGGTTCCGGTGAATGCCGTATCATCAATGACCAGCGGCAGCGCAAGAAGTGTCTCGGATGAATTCCCCGGCACGGACACTTTGCCCGCGGATATCACGACACGATAGTGCGTGGCACCGGAAGCAGCATGCCACCTCACGATGGGCTTGATTGCATTGCTGTCATAGGCATGCAGGGATATGCCGGTATCCCCATTGCCAGGAAAGGTCGCTGCCGGAATCAGGCTGGGATCCGTTGTGACCAATGAAAGCCCCGGAAGTTTATTGACCGTATCGATGCCGGTAGCCCCCGCCGATCCATAATACGGGGAGTTGTTGCACCCGCTCAAGGTACCGCCGTAAAAAATCACGGCTGCCGCGACCACTATTCCCACACTTACTCTTTTTTTCATAGTATCCCTTGCAGATGCATTGCCTGCTATGCTTAAAATGCCGCGGTGAATTTTAAAATATAGTACCACTCATGAAGGTTATGGAACACTTCGTTAAAATCAATGTTGACATCGGTCGGGAGAGCCGTATACCTCAAATGATCGTCCGCTACCTGCGCGGTGAGGGTATAGTACTTGAAAAATTTCTTGGTAGCGTACATGGCCCACTTCCAATGGTCATCCGGAAAATTGTTCAGTGTCAAATTATAAGAAAGGGGAAGCGGTAATTCGGAATTGACGATGCCTCCTATATCATTGGGATACGGGCTTCCGAACCACTCAGCCTGACAGCTCAGAACGTCGAGGAGCTTGAAAGTCGGAAGATTGATACCCGCCATGACCGGAATGCGCTGAAGAATGTTATTGTAGCTGACAACAGGGGTGTCCAGGGTGGAAGGATAATTCTTGAGCCCGAGGATCGCAGCCTCGCCGAATATTTTAAGATCTTCCTTTCCGTAACCCATGTAACCCATGGTGCCGAAAAACTCCTTCAGGTCGATTGACGCCATTGCCATGACCTTGGCGCCTTTAAACGTATAAAAGGAGGTGTCGCTCTTGCCGGTCGCTTCATTGTAGGTAATATGGTACGCATCACTCGCATCACGGGGTGTGGTCTGGTTGCTGTCGGCGGAAATGATGCTGTTAAGGCTTCCGCCCATGCCCAGCACTATACCCCTGGCAGGAGTATAGGTAGCGATTGCCGCGAGATTCCAGTCTCCGGTTGCATACCATTCTTCCATATTGGAATAGAAAAGGCCATCGATGGTCAGATTCGACGTGGGATGAAGGGCGGCATGAAAGCCCGGGAGCCGGGCAAACGCCTGGTCAAAAACGGTGTTGATATACTGCGGGTAGGTGCCGGTCCGAAAAAGGTACTCTCCAAGATCCCGCGCATCCGGATTATATTTAAAAGGAAAATATCCCGCCTCGAACACGAGCCACGGGCTTTTGACATCCCCGAAACGGTGCTTGTATTCAGCCTCGGTCAAATAAGCATACCAGTTGAGCGGGTTCCCGTATTGCGACGCGTCCCCCGGACCCAAAGCAATCGGAACATTGTTGAACATGTCTATTTCCATGCCGACGGAAACTTTACTCCTGTCGCTGAGCAGGGCATCGACGCCCATACTGCCCATGAATTGCCTCATCCACATGCCGTTTACAGACGTGTTATTTTCCAAATCCGGGCCGCCTTTGACAATCTGACCCGTTTCCATCGCAACAAAACCCCATGGCTTGAGCTTTACCTGAATGGTGGTGCTGTCATCATCCGCCCGGCAGATGCCGGCAAAGAGCATCGGCACCGAAACTGCACCGGCAATCAAAAGTTCATAACACTTCATGGTTCTACGCCTTTTTCTGCGGGCGGATACGCTTCCGTCCCGGCAAGGTGTCAGCGAGGGAGCCTCATCGGGAATGCAATCCCTCATGGCCCCCCCGGGGAATTCACTTTTGTTATGTCAAGTTTCCATGAGCCTTACGGGTGAGGCTATTTTTGGTATAGGGCTATGTCGTCAACATAGTACGGTTCGAAGGTATTCGGACCGCCGGGGCCCCGGAACACGAGCAACCGATCGATGCCGGGGAAAGGCTCATAGGCTCCATTGTACGTGGGCAGGGGCATCTTGTTGACTTCGACGTTGTCGACGAAATAAGTGACGGCGGAATCGCTGGTGGTGTCGTTCAGGTTGACCAGCACATTACATTTGTACCAATGCTTCGGCTGAATGGGAATGCCGGTGAGCAGGCTATCGGTCTCGGGAATCATCTGATAGGCATTGAAATACGTCGTCTTCAGCACATTGGTCGAGTCGAATCCCAGGCCGAACCCCGGTGTCAGCCCTCCGGAAGAACCCGAGTTTTTCCCGATCCAGACGGTAAAATTTATGCCTGACTTCGCCTTTGCCAGCAGATAAAATTGGACGCCGACAACGGCCTTGGTCAGCGGGGAACCCAGGGGGTTTATTTCGTATTGGAGAGCCGTTGCATTCGAATCCGAAGTAAGCGCGTGAGTTCCGGTATAGAATGTATCGGTGGTATACCGCATCTGCGGATAAATCCCACCTTCGGACCAGGCCGCGAATTCCGATGCCCACAGCGTATCCGCACTGGGGTTTTCGAATCCCTCGCTGAAAATAAGGGAGTATCCCGTCGGCGCCGCCAGAGGATTCGGCCCAACCGGATTACTTGTTTTGGAACATCCGATAACGACTATGGCGATGATACAGGCAAAGACCGTACTGGCAGTAAGAATCGTACGAAACATAGAGCTCCCTCCTTATGGATGATTTTTTCGAGATTCGGTAACTTGGAGAAGCTGCCGGCAGTGAGCCGCCGGCAGCTTCTATCTAAAATAGGCAAATACGAGTAATTCGCTCCTTATGCCTATTCACTTACAACTATCCGTCGGGTCGCAAGGCCGCTGCCCGCATGGACAACGGCAATGTAGGATCCGGTTCTTATGCGCTTCGGATCCAGAACAAACTCCGTGGTTCCCTTGCCATTGAACGATGCCACGGTGCGGCCCGCAATCGTAACGATTGCAACGCGGTAATTGCCGTCGAAAGAAACCATAAGCCGGCGGTCACGATAATAGAAGGATTTGATGAGGCTGGGCGCAATGCTTGTTTTTGCCACGGCTACGGTCCCGGGGCCGGGAGTCCCCATGACACCGAACGAATCCATGGCGAAATTCTGGAACCCCATTGCCAACGCAGGCGAACCGGATTGCACGCTGAAATCGCCCCGGTACTGGTAAGGAGCAATACCGGTAGTCCAGACATGTTGCGTATCGGTGAAGTTCGGATTGGAATTGACGGAGTGAACATCAAGCCCGGCTGCCGTCCACGCCGCCCAGGTATTGGTCGTTGATCCGCAGCCGTTTTGCTGCCAGCCGGCAACAACCGGCGTTCCGGCGGTACTGTACACGACGTTGGAATCCCACACCATATGAGTTCCCGCGACCTGCGTAGCGTTACTGCCGCAACAGGTCTGGTAGAGGCATGTTTGCGTTCCAACAATAATATTGTGCGCGCCATAGTCGTGGCTGCTGTCAAATACGCCATGGAACTCGGCTGCTCCACCGCGGCAAATGATATTATTCACGAAGGTGTGATACCGGTTCCACTGGTTCTTTGAGCCTCCGCCGATGATAAGATTCTTACTCTGATAATAATTCGTTGCCCCATCATCCAAATCGATTCCGAACATCCCCGGAGGCCCTTCCAACCTGTTCATGGTGATTGTCGTGGTTATCCAGGCATCGAGCCTTGAACCGGTTGTATCAGCATTCGATGTACCCGTAGGATTTGATATCATTGCATAATTGCGGTCACGTCCCCAGGCATTGAATGGACCGTGGTCGCTGGTTTCCTGGACGGTCGCATAAACCCAATTATACGATATCATATGTCCGCCGAAGTCACCATCGCAGCAGCAGATGCCGGCACGCGGGCAGGAATCGATGGTGTTGTGGAGGATTGTATCGCATTCGGTGACCGACATGGCAACACCCGCAGACTGTTTCTCGAATCTTCCGGAATGGGTTATCAGGTTATTATTGATCATGCAATAAGCCGGATACTGATTCGTGAGCGGACCGGGCGTTTTATCGGTGCAGCTGGTTGCGATGCTGCTATAGGAGGAGCTGGGGCAACGCACGGCGCTGTCGAGCCCGAAAAGGCAAACCGGTGAAGCACCTCCTGCATTGAAAACACTGTTGTAAACGACATTGTGCCGGTTGAATCCGTTCATGAAAACGCCGTTTCCGCCGACCTGGTCGAATTTACAGTTCTGAAAAGTTATATTTTCCGCATTCTGCATGAATACGGCGCCGTTACGGACAATGGTCCAGTCCGACGCCAATACATCCACATACGTACCACTGAAAAGCGTTCGATAGGTTTGAGTTAAAGAAATTCCGTCGAAGGTGATATATTGCACGCTGCTCGCATCGGCATTGGTGGAACCGACAAAGCGAAGCAAGCAGTCCTGTGAGGCAAGTTCAACCGTGGAGGTGTTCAGGTTGGTTCCTGCCGGAGGCCAGAAAAACAGCTGGCCGGTTGTTTTGTTGTAATACCACTCATTGACAGTATCCAATTCTTCAAAAATATTTTCCACCAGGGCTTGGTTACCTATCCCACTTCCCCGGCCGTTGTCGCCCACCCAGGATGTGGTGACGGTGGTCCCGCTTACCGAGCTTATTTTGAAATCTTCCCCCCCCCATCCGGAGCTGTTCAATGCGCGAACATATCCCGGACCTTGCGTCGGGGTTTTCCATTTCGAAGCCCTGCTCGTTATGGAACTGTAGGTGGCATAGCCGTCGAGGGTGTCTGTCTTAAGAGTATAGTTCGGATAGCGGGCAAGCACCATCCGCGTGCCGTTCAGGAAGAGCTGGTCCACCTTTAAGCTCTCGGCGATGGTGGTTACCATTATCGAACCGGAGTAGGTGGTCCACGCTGTAGACACCAGGATGCCGCCGCTTATTATAGGCTTCTCACCCGGATAGGCTTTATACGTGATCGGGGCCGCAGCTGTTCCTGAATTCGACAGGCCGAAGGTAACCGGTGCATTCAGATAATAAGTACCACCACGCAGCCAGACATTGACCGGACCACTCGCCTTAACCGAATCGGCAAGGTTGCGCGCATGTGCAATAGTTGCCACCGGGGCGGCGAGGGTTCCGGCAGCTGCATCACTGCCGGTGGGGGAAACGTAAATGTCGGCGCTGAAGGCCGCTGCCACCATACTTAAAACCAAAAAACCAGATCTTGAACAGATCATCGGTGACCCCTCTGTTGACGTTTAATCGCGCAATATCTCTTTATTGATTACAATAAAAATCGTATTGGCACACTACACGGCTATGCCTCATCCATATTTTCAATTAGTTAGGATTTAAATATAATTATAGCAATCTTTAGCCGGTATAAAAATATTCAGCTATCATTTTATCATTACCCTCGCAGCCGAACCTCTGGAGATCCGTCTTCGACGGCCTGAAAAGCATTCCTCTAAGAATCAATACGTTACGCGGTTTTCAGGAGCGGCATGGAACTGCTTCTCCTGCAATTAATTGGCATTATGTCGCCACTGCTTTTGCTTTATAGATTACCGGTTTCTCTCTCAAGCTGTTTTTCAACCGCTTTATTGTTACCGGGATAACCATATCTGCAATTGCAGCAAAAAACTAATCGGCAGAGGATAGATTCGTGGTGTAATGGACCCCAAAAATTGGAC